>JAKQNO010000031.1 GCA_029565735.1 bacterium | reverse complement strand
TTTTAATTCTTTGACACTATGATATTCTTTTTAATGACCCGTTTCCCTATCTGAATATATACAAAATACACGCCTTCGCGCACAACTTCGCTGTTATCGTTCTTTCCGTACCACAGTATCTGATACGCTCCGGGTGTCTTTTCTTCATCAATAAGTTTTGCAACTTCGCGGACCGCTTTGTCATATATGACAACTTTTACCCTTGCGGTTTCATCTACTTTTATCTTTATCGCGGCCGCCTGGCCAAGATTTGGATTAATAAGGTTATTTGCAACAAGCGCTTTTTCCGCGTCAAGCAGGGGGGGTGACGGCGTGGGTTCAACACCCGGGTCTTTTGCCGCCCTTACGCCCGAAGAAACCGGCTGTTCCGCGGCTTTATCAGCAGCCGCCGGAACGTTTGCCACAGCTTCCTGTTTGGGAGCCGGCCTGTATTCATATACAAGGACATTTTTTTCATAGGTTTCGGCAGTTTTTACGGCTGAAGCTTCTTTTACTGCTTCTTCTGCTTTTGCCGTCCGGACAGGTTCTTTCTTAATGTCATTTTTTACAACAACCGCTTTTTCTGTTTCCACAGCAGAATTAACGGATGCCATTTCAACTTTATGCTGTTTATCGCTGATGTTATTATATATAAGGAAGGTAGCCGCAAAAACAACAGCCGCAAAAGACGCGCCAACCCTTAAAACATGGGCAAATACAGGCTTTTTTACGGTATTTTGGGACTGTATCGCCGCCATTATTCTTGTTTCAATGAAATCAGGGGCATTAAATCTGATATTTTTGGAATTATTGATGATAAGTTCCATATCTTTGGAGTATTTGGCGCATCCGGGACACTGTGAAATGTGAGAATCAATAAAAGCCTTATTTTGCGCGTTTGAAGCGCCATCCAGGCTTTCCATTATCATCTCTTTAATTTTATCGCATTTTTTGTCTTTCATATCTTTCACCGTCCTTGTATATATTGACAATGCATATTAAAAAAAGTTTCTATCTATTTTATACATTGACGCGAACTTGTCTTACGCGTCAATGTATAAAATAGTATGTCCCTTTACAGTATTTTATCCTTTTCCAGTTTTTCACGTAAATTTTCCCTTGCCCTGAAAAGCTTGCTTTTTACCGCCGAAACCGACAGTTTAAGGACTTTTCCTATAACATCATAAGGCAGCCCGTCAACATCCCTTAAAATAATAACCTGCCTTTGTTCTTCGGTAAGTTCTCCTATCCTTTTAAAAACCGCGGCCCTTATCTCCTTGGAAACAAAAAGGTTGTCCGGTTCGTTTTCTTCTTTTTCTTTAATGTTGTTTACCATCGCGTTAATCTCTTCTTCTTCGTTGGGGCTGTAATTTTCCTCCGCCATGCGCGACCTTAAACGCTGCATCTGTTTTAACCTGTTTTTGCAGGAATTCACGGTTATCCTGTATATCCACGTTCCAAGTTTTGAATCGCCGCGGAATTTCTTTAAGTTATTGAAAACGCTTACAAAAACTTCCTGGCACACGTCTTCCGCGTCCTGCCTGTTCCTTAAAAAACTTAAACAATGGCCGAATACAACGCCCTTATAAAGTTTAATTATCTCTGAAAAAAGGGCGGTTTCGCCTTTTTTTATCCTGTTTATAATTTCCGCTTCTTCCATCTCTTCTCCGGACACTAAAATTTAAAAGTTATGGTAAACCTGTGCGCGTTATCAGCCACAAAATACGGCTGATACGCGTAGTCTATCGCAGCCTGCCCGTATACAGCTCCGGCCCCTATTGCAAGGCGCCCTTCCTGCCTTCCGAAAATATATCCTATCCTTCCCGTAAAAAAATCCTTGTATGTCACTTCAAGCCCCAGCGAAGTCTCCGCCCCTTCGTTTTCAACAAGGAAAATCCTTTCTTCCGCCAGGATTTCAATCTTATCCCCTTCGTTCCTGTAAACATAAATACCGTAGCCGCCGCGAAAAAGCATGGGAAACATCGCCTTTTCTTTTGTATATGAAGAATTAATGCCTATATTTTCAAGGGAGGCGCCTATAAGGTACTTCTGCTCAAAATTTTTGTGAAGCACGCCCATGTTTAATGCCGCACCAAAATTTCCGCTTCTGTGTATTTTTGAAAAAGCAAACTTCACGTTTATCCCGGCGTTTAAATCAGGAAGCATTTCCCTTGCGTAAGAACACGCGCCGGTTAAGTCGTAATTTTCTATCTTTTCAACTTCGTACCCTTCTTCATTTGTCCGGTAAAGTTCCGGATTTGTGTCGTATAAAACGGAAAATGAAATACTGTCTTTTTCTCCCAAAGGCTGCGCGTAAATAAGCTGCTCGTAATTGGTGCCGAACACGGAAGTATAATGCGAGAACGCCGCTATTTTTTCCTGTATGCCGTGAAGGACTGCCGGATTGGCGTTGGATGCTGACGGCCTGGCAAAACTTGGCGCGTAAATGCATCCCAGCCCGGCTTCCCTTGCGCTTATGTCAACAAGCAGAAAATCGCCCGCCGTGGTTCCGGAAGAAAAAACATTTCCCGCGCCGGCTGCCATTAACATCAATAACGCGGCGCATTTCAGTAAACGTGTCATTTTAGCCGTGGATTCAGACAGAATCTCTTACAATAAGTTCCGGTTCAAAACTTATTATTTTACTTTCCATAGGAGCCCTGCCTTCAATCATGTCCGTTAACTGGTCAAACGCCTGCATACCCATCTGCGCGATAGGCTGCCTTACGGTTGTTAAAGCCGGGTTTGTAAGGTTTGAAAGGTAAACGTCATCATACCCAATAATGGAAAGATCCTGCGGTATCTTTATACCCATCTTCTTGGCGGCGTCCATTACGCCTATGGCGGTTATATCGCCTGCGCTGCAGAAAATACCGTCCACGCCGCCGCTTTTTTTCATTAAAGTTTTCAGCAGCGGGGCTCCCTCTTCAAAAGTGTAATCAGCAACATCTATTACCCTTTTTTCGTCATATGCTATTCCATAATGTTCAAGCGCGTCCTTATAGCCCTTAAAACGTTCCTCCGCGTTTAAAACTTTTGAACCTTTAATGATGGCTATCTTTTTTCTTTTATTTTTTATCAGATGTTCGGTCGCCATAAAAGCGCCTTTTATATTGTTAAATTTTACGGTAGGCGCGCCTTTTACGATTTCTTCTATAAACACGACAGGAATGCCTTCTCTTTCAAATTCTGATACAAGTTCATCATCCAGCTTTAAGCTTATTATTATGAAACCATCGGCCCTTCTTTCATAAAAAACCCGCCTTAAAACATCCCTTTCATTTTCCTCCACTCCCCTCGTGGAATATAAAATAAGGTTGTAGCCGGTGCGCCTTAAGTTATTTTCAATACCCCTTACTGATTCAAGCGCAAAAAGAGAGGCAAAGAAAGAAGCCACAACAGCGATATTATTTGTTTTTCCCTTTACAAGGCTGCGCCCTATATAGTTCGGGTGATAATTCATCTCTTTAATTGCCTGCAACACAAGCTCTTTTGTCTTTATGCTTATTTTCGGGCTGTCATTTATAACCATGGAAACCGTTGCCGGAGTCACACCCACTTTTTTTGCTATGTCTTTAATGGTTACTCTCATTTGTCCCCGTCCTTTAAATACGGTATTTTTACCGGTTCTGCTGCCCGTTAAGAAATTTTTCGGTTTTCTGTTTTTCTATAAACTGGCGCAGTTTTTCATTTTCCGGATTTAATTCAAGCGCTTTTTCGTACGCTTTTAAAGCTGTTTCAGGCTTCCCCATATTCAGAAAACACGACCCCACACCTATATACGCGGATGTATATTCATTATCCCTCTTCAGGCACGCGGTAAATTCAGCCAGAGCTTCCTGGTATTTTTTTGCGTACAAAAGGTCATATCCGCTTCTGTAATACTCCGCCGCCGTCTGCTTGTCCTGAACTTTTCTTGTTTCCGGTTCTCCTAAAAATTTTCCGGTAAGCGATATCCTGTGGGTCAGGCCAAGGTCACCGTATGGGTTAAGCGAATAGTCTATTTCTATGCTGTTTTTTTCGCCTGCCGTCAGTTTGTATCCCAGGCCGGCTGTAATTCCAGCCGCAAAACCAAGGTCATTTAAAAATTTATACCCGGCCCTTACGCCCACGCTGTGGTATTTATTAAGCGTCCACATTTTTTCAACGCCCGCATTGAACCTTACTATCTGCTCCGTGGGATATACAATCACATCCAGCCCGGCAGCCGCAGAATTATCGGGAAAAATAAAAGCGCCCTCGTCCGTAAACGGCAGTATTACGTTTTCCAGCGCGAAGCGGTAGCCGAATCCAAGCCTTACGGCAAGGGGCAAAGAGGGCCTGTTGTTGGAAAATCCAACATTTTCAACCGACATGCCGAAAGAATAATTTTCATATCTTGGATTAAAAAGGGTGCTTAAATTAAGGCCGTAGCCGCCGCCGGCATCGCCGGCTATGTCTTCGCTTGAAATGTTAACGCTTAATCCCGCGGCAAAATCCGAAAACACGGAGTCTTTGCCGAAGAAAGCGGATAATTTTCTGCCGTAAGCAAGGGTAATGTTAAAATTGGTGGCGCCCACTTTTTCTTCTGTAAAAATGGGATTACCCAAAGAATCTTCTTCTGTTTTTAAAATTTCACCCGCGTTAAGGTAAACCCCGTATATTCCTATAGTGCCAAGTTCCCCAAGCGGAAAAGCATAAGCCCCATATTCAAAATTTACGTCAAGCATCCATACTGAATGCATCAGGCACGCCTGGTGGCGGGTTAGCTGCGACAAACCCGCGGGATTCCAGAAAACCGCGTTAACATCATCGGCAATTCCGGTAAACGCCTCTCCCATTCCGGCCTGGCGCGCACCCTGTGATATTTTTATGAAGTTAAGGCCCGTGCTTCCGGCGCCGACGGCAAAAACAGAACCCGCGCTTAATAAAAACAATAAAATAAAAAAAAGGATACTTTTTTTCACGTTTCACCCTCTTGGAAAATTATTAAAATATTACCATTAAATAACGTTTAAATCAATAATATTGGAGCATTATGGCATTAATGCCTGAAATGCCTTACCCCTGTGAACACCATGGAAATTCCGTATTCATCGCACGCTTTAATTGATTCTTCATCGCGCACGGAACCGCCAGGCTGAATAATAGCGGATATTCCCGCTTTTGCCGCATGGTCCACATTATCCCTGAAAGGAAAATAAGCGTCAGACGCAAGAACCGCGCCCTTTGCCTTTTCACCCGCGTTATTTACCGCTATGGAAAGCGCGCCCACCCTGTTTGTCTGGCCGGGCCCTATTCCAAGCGTTACGCCGTTTTTCGCCACAACAATGGCGTTGGATTTTACAAATTTCACAATTTTCCACGCGAACAGCATGTCTTTTATTTCCTGCTGAGACGGCGCTTTTTTTGTAACCGCCTTTAATTCCGCCTCTGTAACATTTTTAAGGTCAGGTTCCTGTATTAAAAGCCCGCCTGTCACCTTTTTAATATCCATATATCTTATGGCGTTTTCAAAAACAGGTTTCTGCATAGCCGCTTTCATTATGCGGATATTTTTTTTCTTTTTCAGAATTTCAAGCGCTTCAGTTTCATATTCAGGCGCAATTATCACTTCCATAAACATTTTATCCACGCGTTCGGCGATGGCTGTGGTGCACGGCCTGTTCATCGCGCAAATGCCGCCAAAAGCGGAAAGCGGGTCGGCTTCAAACGCCTGCACATAAGCTGTTGTAATGTCGGATGCTTCGGAAACGCCGCATGGATTGGCGTGTTTTATTATTACCGCCGCGGGATTGTCAAAAGCTTTAACTATTGTCATTGCAGCGTCCATATCGTTTATATTATTAAAGGAAAGCTCCTTGCCGTGAAGCTGTTCACACGCGGTAGGCCCCAAATCTTTCACTCCCGGGAAAGTGTAATACGCCGCTTTCTGATGCGGATTTTCGCCGTAGCGCATCACCTGCTTTTTGTCGGCGCTTATAAGCACTTTATCGGGCAGCTCCTGCGGATTTAACAGCGTTTTTTCAAGGTAATTGGAGATATACACGTCATAATCCGCGGTTGTCTTATACGCCTTCACGCGCAGATAATTCAGGGTCTCCGGCTTTATCCCGCCGTTTTTCATCTCTTCAAGTATCACAGGGTAATCTTTGCTGTCCGTCAGTACGGCAACCGACTGCGCGTTTTTAGCCGCGGAGCGCACCATTGAAGGGCCGCCGATATCTATGTTTTCTATCACTTCCTCTATCCTGATGCCGGGTTTTTTTATAACCTCTTTAAACGGGTACAGGTTTACCACAACCATATCAATTGTCTTTATGCCGTGTTTTTCTATGGTCGCCATGTGCTCCGCGTTTTCGCGCAGCGCAAGAAGTCCGCCGTGCACCTTTGGATGAAGGGTTTTTACCCTTCCGTCAAGCATTTCAGGAAAACCGGTCACGTCTGAAATGTCCATGGCTTTTATGCCCGCGTCAAGAAGCGCTTTTTTTGTGCCGCCAGTGGAAATAATTTCCACGCCCTGTTTTTCAAGTTCTTTCGCGAATTCCACAATTCCTGTTTTGTCAGATACGCTTATTAAAGCGCGTTTAACCTTAAGCATTCTGTTACCTCCGTATTATTATGTTATTTCATCAGTTTTACTATTTTTGACGCTTTCTCAAGGTCCTCTTTGTTCACTATTATTGTCACTTTGCCTTTCCTGTTAAAAAAGGACATTATCACGTTTGTAAAAGGCAAAACATTATTCCTGGCAAAACTGTAAATGCCTTCCTGCAGCAACACATCGCGTATGACGGAAGCTTCCAGGTCTGTTTCCGCCTGGCAAAGCTCCGCGGTTTCTATATCCGGCTGCGCTTCCTGCCACCTGATATCCGACGCGTCCACTGCTGCCTGCCTTATTTCTTCAACAAGCTTCTTTGCTTCTTCATATTTTTTTTCTTCAATAAAAAGCTCATACGCCACAGGGAACCTTGAAAGGTGCGCATGTCCGCGCATTGATTCCTTTGAAGGGTTATGCTCCACCGCGTGATAAAATATGTTATCTTCTTCAAGGTACTTTTTTAGAACTTCAAATTCCGCAAGGTCATCAAAAATCCCGGCTGATATAAGGTCGTTCTTGTCCGCAGCAATAACTTCTTTTTGCCCCGCAGTTTTTACTCCCGCGCTTTCTTCAAGCGCCGCTCCGCAGTCAGGGCATATCTTCACGCCTTCCTTATATTCATAGCCGCACGAAGGGCATATCATTTTTGATCCGCGCCCGATATTTTTACTATACGGCCTTCAAGCTTAAGCCTGCCTTCGCAGAACAATTTTACCGCTTCTTTGTATAATTTATGTTCGTATACAAGCACTTTTTTCTGAAGTGTTTCGGGTGTGTCATCCGCGGATACATTTACCGCTTCCTGCAGTATTATAGGGCCGGTGTCCGCGCCGTAATCGACAAAGTGAACCGTGCATCCCGTTACTTTCGCCCCATATTCAAGCACTTTTTCGTGCACGTGAATCCCGTAGCACCCTTTGCCCCCGAAAGATGGCAGTAAAGCCGGGTGAATGTTCATAATGGGTTTTTTAAAGCCGTCTATGAATTCTTTGGTCAGAATTTTCATATAACCCGCAAGGCAGACAATGCCCGCCTGCGCGTCATTAAGCATTTTCACAAGATGCGCGTCGTATTCCTGCGGGGTTTTAAAATCTTTCGGATTCACAAACACGCTTTTGATGCCGTGTTTTTCAGCCCGCTTTAATCCGAAAGCGCCGGCGTTATTGGATATGACAAGCACAATTTTTCCGTTTTTAATGTATCCGCTTTCCACGGCGTCTATAAGCGCCTGTAAATTGCTTCCGCCGCCGGATACAAAAACCGCTATTTTCACCATATTACCTGCCCTTCCTTTTCATTGCCTGGCCGCGCGCGATATTAAGCATAACCTGAATTTTCTGATTTGCCTTATTAACATCAAGCTGTGACGCTTTTTCCAGGTTTTCAACCGCCTCTTCGGGCATATCCTTTGCCAGATAAACGCAGCCAAGGTTATAAAAATAATCCGCGGACGGTTTCATTGCCGCCGCTTTATTATAATACAAAACAGCGTCATCATACTTTTTCATACCGAAATAAATATTGCCAAGGTTGTTGTAAAAAGAAGGGTCGTCAGGGCTGCGTTTTATTACGTCAAGAAGAAGCCCTTCGGCGGCTGCCGCGTCTTTTCTGTCAAAATAATAAAGGTACGCCAGTTCGCTTAAAGCCGGCATAAAGTAAGGGTCAAGCGCAATCATCTTTTTATATTCAAGTTCCGCGTTTTCCATGCTGCCGGCCCTGTAATATGCTTTTGCCGCGCGGTAATGCAGTAAAACATAATTCGGCGCCTTTTCGGAAAGTTTTTTATAATCTGCAAGCGCTTCATATCCCGCAGAAGGCAGCGCCCTGTCCATCTTAGCGTTTCCGGAAAAGTACAAAGCGGTCAGATTATCCGGATTAAGTTTAAGCGCCTGCTCATACTTTAAGACAGCGCCGTTCCAGTTTTTGTCCCTTGACATATAAACAGCTGTGTTTAATTTTACGTCGGACGTCTCATTTTTAACATGAAATATGCACGCAGTTATAAAAACAGCCGCCGCCGCGGCCGCCGTAATAATCCTGCCCGCACCATTAATTTTTAACGACCTGCCCCTGTAATCATTCAGGAAAATTCCGGCGTAAAACACCGCCATCATATATGAAGGCGTATAATTAAGGTCCACCCCAAACAGATTTATGAATAAAAGCCCTACAAAGCCAAGTTTAAAGTCCGTCTCTTCTTTTTCTTCCCTTGAAAAATGAAGAAGTAAAAATATAAGCATTGCCCCGAAAATTAAAAGGCCCGGGATTCCTGTTTCAACGGCAATCTGAAGCAGAAAATTTTCCGGATATGTGACTTCGTAATCGTGCTGATCCATCCATTTTAAAAGTTTATCCGTGCGATAAGGCGGATATGAAAGCGTAAAAGCTCCCGGCCCGTGGCCGAATACCGGCCTGTCCTGTATCATTTTTGCCGCGCCTGACCACACCTGTTCCCTGAAAAACACGGATTCATTTTTTTCCCACTGTTTCAGCTTTAAGATATCTTTGCCGCTTATACCCAGCGCTTTTGCGGCGAAAAAAAACGCAAAAAAAGCCAACACAGCGATTATTAAGTACCTTACAGCAATTTTCACATGCCTCTGTTTTGTAACAGCCCAAATAAGAATTATAAATTCAACAGCCGCAGTCAGCAGCCCGGCTTTGGAACCTGTTTTATAAAGGCAGAACACGGATGCAGCCGTTATAATAAGGCTGAAAAACTTTCCGCTTCCAAGGCCGTACAGCGTGCGCCACAGCGTTATGGGGATAACAGCCGCAAGGTACGCCGCAAAAAAATTGGGATTACCGAATAAAGAAGGTATCCTGTCTCCAAAAACCATAAACCCCTTAAACAGCCCGGGCATAAATGACTGCGCCATTCCTGTTATTACAGCCGGCACAGAGGTTATAATTACCGCGTTTCTTACATTGGAAAGGTTAAGCCCTTCATGGTTTGAAACAGCCGTAAAAAAAACAAAGATTGCGGCATAAACCGCAAAAGGTTTTAACGCGGCATATCCGTAATCACCTGCCGCGGCGCATACGGCGGCCCACGCGAAATACGCCAAAGGTAATAAAGCTACGGCTTTTACCGAAGAATTTTTTGAAAAAAGCCAGGCAAAAAACGCGCCAAAAGCGCAGATTAAAAAGATAATATCCTTGATGTGCACAATATTGTAGGAAGCGGTATTCACCGCAACGGGCACCAGGGCAAGCGCGGCTATGATAAAGACAGTAAATACATTAACCGCGGATATGCCGTTTTTCATTTAGTGTTTGCCCACTATATCCCATACCGGCATATAAAGGAACCTTACCGTAAGGTGTGCTTTTTCGCCGGAGCCGAACATTACAAGTTCCGCTTTTGTATTTCCAAGGTCCCATGTGATGTATATATTGCTTGAATTGCCTTTATTATCTTTGCCATCTTTTAGGTATTTAAGCCTTTCTTTCACGGGGTATTTCTTAATGTCGTCTTTCACAAAAGACGGGGTTCCAAAAAGCCTTTCAAAAACCCTTCTTATGCCAAGATACCTGCCGTACAGCACAGCTTCGCCGTCAGGAATTTTTATTACCTGCCTTAAATACTCTTCTGTTTCGCCGAATTCATATTTAACCGCGTACAATTTATTATCATAGATTCCAAGGCTCATAAAATTAGCGTGCGGAAGTTTTTGCAGAAAATCAGGCTGGTTAACCATCATGGAAAACATAAAATCAGGGTCTTTTGAATCCGTTGCGTAACGGTAGACGCCCTTAATCTGATTTACCGCCATCTGCCATTTAAGGCCCTGATGTTCAAAACCGCGCCGGTTTATGGCTGAAAAAACCGCCGTGTCTTCAGATTCAAAATCCCCTTTTACCAGTTCAATTGTCTTTGACTGCCGCACTTCTTTTAACTTTGATGCCGTCACGCTAAAAATAACCACAACAACAGCCAGAACAACCGCGATTATTACGCGAAGCCTTACCGCGGCGGGCGATAAAGGTTTTTTTACCGCCTTTGTTTTTTCCTTAACAGCGCCAATCGGCGCTCCGCAGGACGCGCAGAACTTTGCCCCGTCCCTGTTTTGCACACCGCAGGACCCGCATTTTTTTTCCATGATTACTTCCCCTTTTTTATCTTTCTTATGCCGTATTTGGTTATCTTGCCGCTGACAACGCCTTTTGACGAAATCTGATAAAGGTATATTCCGTCTTCATTGCCCGCGGTATCCCAGACCGATGAATTATATATTTTGCCTTTCTTCTGTTCTTCAATAGTGCTTAAAATCTTTCCCGATTCATTATACACTTTTATTGTCACGGCTCCGTCTTCGGGGATATAATAGGAAAAGGTCATTTTCCCTGTTGTCTCTTCATAATACGCGAAAATTTCAGTGGATATGTTTATCACCTTTTCAGGTTCGTCCTGATTAAATTCCACGTCATATATCATCTGCGGCGGAAGGTTCTTGGTTAACACCTTTACCCTGGCTTTTCCCACGCTTAAGTTATCAACTTCAAAAGCGCCGTCTTTGCCGGAAATGCCTATGCCCATTGTTGTGCCGTCATCTTTCATCACTTCCACGGTCGCGCCGGCAAGCGGCATGATTCCGTTTGAATGCGTTACAACGCCTTTTAATTTTACCTTTGTCTTTATCCTTATCCTGAAATGGGACGCGGTCTTGCCCACAACGCCTTCCCTGTCAATTGAGAGCATATGGAAGTACCAGACTCCGTCGGCAAGTTCGGGATAAGTTATATGCGTATCCATCGTCTTGTTGTTCTTCGGCGTCGGTATGGTGTTTTCAGAATTATCAAGCGCGTAATAGAAACCGGCAATTTCATTCACATACTGCGCGGCTTTCCACTGCAGTTTTACGGATTTATCCCTGTACCATTTGTCCTGCTCCGGATGCGTTGAAGAGAAAACAGCCGGAGGCGGAGGCGTCATGGCGACATTCACCTGGAAATGCGACGCTTCCTCCGAAATGTTTCCGGCCGTGTCTTTGGCCGTCACATGCATATACCACACGCCGTCCGGCACATCCACAAAAGACGCCATTGTGCCTTTGGTCCATGAAGAAGTGGAAGGCTGCGGCAATGTATTTTTTATCTGGTTGAAAACATAGTAATATCCGTCAATGCCGGCCTGGTCCGGCGGAACTGTCCAGCTGAACGAAGGCGAATTGCCGTTGTACCAGCCGTTGAAATCCGGGTGGGTAATGGAAGAAATAACCGGCGGTTTGGGTTTTGTGGTGTCAACGTTTACTGTAAAGTGTGACGCTTCCTCGGAGATATTTCCCGCTTCATCCTTTGAAACAATATGGAAATACCACGTGCCGTCGGAAACGCCGTTAAAATCAATTTCGTTATCCGTAAACCATGTGCCGTTCTTTTCTCCCGGAAGTGTGGTGGCTGTCTGGTCAAAAATATAATAATACCCCGTTATCCTTGTGGCATCCTGCGGCGTATCCCAGGTAAGTTTTACATTTTTAATGTTATACCAGTCCGCCTGCATCGGGTGCGAAAAAGACCTTACCACAGGCGGCATTGCCGCCCTGTCGCATATTGCAAGCACCTGTTTGTTTCCGCTTTCTGTCTCATTTCCTATCCTGTCAACCGGCCTTACCGTGTAATAATAGATTATCCCGTCTTCAAGGTCCTTTGAAGAATCAGTGTATTTTGTTTCCGTGGTCTGCCCGTCGTCGTTTATCTGCATGCCGGCGTGGCCCGACACGGTTGACCTGTAAATCCTGTAATATGCCAGCCCGCTTATTGAATCAGTGCATTTATTCCATTCAAGGTGAATCTCCCCGCCTTTATGCGGTTTCGCAATTAACTGGATTACCTGCGAAGGCGGAGACACGTCAACCGTGACCCTTGCTTTTTCCGGCTCCATAAACTGTGACCAGTTGCCGGCGTTGTCTTTTGCCCTTACCCTGAAGAAATATGTTATACCGTCGCTGCCTGAAAATTTCGCCTGCCTGTCCTTTGAATCATTAAGCCACGGTTTCCACTTGCCCTTTTCGCCTTCCCTGAATTCAACGTCAAAACACGCCACGCCGGATTCTTTATCCTGCGCTTCCCAGGAAACGTCAAACTTTTCCGCGTTTATGAATTCAGGAAGTTCGGTAATTGAAACTTCCGGCGGTGTAATTTCAATCATAAATTTTAAATGCGTGGCTTCTGTCCCGGTATTGCCGGAGCGGTCCTTTGTAATAATATGAAAATACCACTCGCCGTCTTCAAGTTTGTCCGGCACTTTTATCGTTCCGTCCTGAACGTATCTGGAATTCTTTTTATCAGGCATGGTGTCGGGATTCCTGTCTATCATGTAGTAGTAACCGTCAACTCCGGACATGTCGTTGATTTTTTCAACGGCAAACACCGGGCTTATGTTGGAATAATATTTGTCCGGATTAACGTGCGTCGTTGAAATGATTTTCGGCGGTTCCGCCACAAGGTCTATTTTTACGGTGAAAACAGCCGGTTCATCGCCTATATTTCCCGCATTGTCTTCCCCCACAATGTGGAAATAATAAACGCCTTCTTCTTCCACTGTAAGTTCAACTTCGCGCATATCCGTCCTTACAGCAAGCTCCTGCGGTATCTTTAAATGTTTTTCCCTGGAAAACAGGTAATAGAAAGCCTTGATTTTTGAAAGGTCCTGCGGCACTGTCCAGCCTATTTTTACCCGCGGCGAATTGTACCAGTTTTTTTCATCAGGATGCGTTGAAGAACTTATCCTTGGCTGCTCCACTTTTGTGTCTATCTTTATCCTGTAATGCGAAGCTTCCCATCCTGTATTGCCCGCGTTGTCCTTGGAAATAATATGAAAATACCATATCCCGTCTTCCGCGGGCTGAATTGTGACCTGGTTAGCTGTTGTCCATTCGGAATTTTCCTTAACCGGGACTGTATTGTGTTTTTTATCCACCGTATAGTAATAACCCTCTATGCCGGATAAATCTTCCGGCGTGTCCCAGTGAAGTTCCGGTATCGCGTTGTTGTACCACTGTTCCTGGTCGGGATGCGTCTTTGAAAACACGGCCGGCGGTTTTGCCGCAGTGTCAATATTAACGCGGTAATGCGACGCCATCTGGCCGGCATTGCCTGCTTTGTCGCGGGATGTAACATGCAGGTACCATTCGCCGTCCTTTAAATCCGCCGAAAAAATAGTATCCTTATCCGTCCATGTCGCCGTGGTGTCAGGAATATTTTTTTCTTTGCCGTCGATTATGTAATAGTACCCGTCAATACCCGATAAGTCTTCGGGCGGCATAATTTTAAACTGCGCCTTTTTAAGATTATACCACTTATGGGAATCAGGGTGCGAAACCGACGAAATGTTCGGTGGCAGCGCCTGCGTGTCTATTTTAAATTTAAAATGCGCGGTTTCAGCCGAAACATTTCCCGCAGTGTCTTTTGACCTTACATGCGCGTACCATATTCCGTCCGATTTGGCCGGCAGTTCAATATCGCTTGATTTGGTGTAAACCCAGTCGGTATCAGACGGTTTTGTGTCCGGCTTCTGGTCAACAGTATAATAAAAACCTTCAATCCCGGATAAATCCTGCGGCCTTGCTATATGAAGTTCGGCCTTGGGTTTGTTGTACCATGATTCTTCGTCTGGATGCGTGCGTGAAGAAACAGCAGGCATTAAAGCGGTTGTGTCAACGCAGAACTTGTAATGCGCCGCCTTGGTGCCCACATTTCCGGCCGTGTCTTTTGAAACCACATGAAAATATTTTACCCCGTCTTCCAGCGGAACGGACTTGACCGCGGGCGCCATTGTGAACGTGCCGTTTTTTTCGCCCGGCACGGAATTCGGCAGGTCGTCAATAATATAGTAATACCCTTCAATGCCTGATAAGTCCTCGGGTTTTTCCCATGTGAAAACCGGCGTGTTATTTGAATACCACATATCGCTGTTTTCGTGCGTGGGCGAAACAACCGCCGGCGGCAGCGCCTGCGTGTCTATCTTTACGCAGAAATGCGAAGCTGCGGAGCTTACGTTGCCCGCCTTGTCTTCAATCCTTAAATGCAGATACCACACGCCGTCGTCAAGGTTTTTTACATTTACAGATTCATTGACAGTTATGGAACACTGCGAAGGCTCCGGTATTGTGTCCGGTTCCTGGTCTATCATGTAAAGGTAGTGTTTAATGTCAAGGTGCTGTCCCCACCTGAATTCCGCCTCGTTTTTTCCGTACCACTTTTCCTGCGCGGCGTGCGTGGCGGACTGTATTACAGGCGTTACGGCAGCGGCCGTGGTAAAGGTGTAATTATCTATAATTCCCGAAAAACTTCCCATATCCGAATACGTCAGTATGCGGAAATGGTACTTTGTCATTGCGCGCAGGTTGTTTAAGGTTATCCTGTGCTCCGCGGTCATGGTTTCGTTTATTATGTTGTTGCCGTAACTTTCATCTATGCCGTATTCAATTATGGTCTGTGCTTCCCTGTCCGTGCGCCAGCTGATTGCCGCGCTGTGGGAAGTAATCTCCGAAACCGCGATGTCAAGGGCGCGCGGAGGCGGCGTATTGCTTACCGTTGTCTTGAATATTCTGCCCTTGGGCGAAGACCCAAAATACAGGTAGCCGTTGAACATGCACAGGCAGCGGACGTCTTCTTCGTCGGTCTGAAACGCAAGCTCCCACCTTTTGCCGTCAAGCGATTTGTAAATTTTTCCGTTGTCGCCGCTTCCCACGTAAAGATTGTTTGAAAAAGAGGCAAAACCGTAAAAGTTCACGTCCTTTTCCGAAAAGAAATTTTCCACCCAGTTGGTTCCGTCTTCCGTCATAAAAATAAGGCCGCCCGAAGCTTTTGATGTTGAAGCGTAAAGCCTGTTTTTAAAAACATAAAAACCGTTTACAAAAGACTGGTTGGTGTCGTATATTTTCTGCCAGTTAATACCGTCAGCGGTCCTGTAAATGACGCCGTTGGGGTATGTGCCGGCGTAAAGATAATCCCTGTATATGCCGAAAGCCGTAACCGCAAGTTCGGTTGTGTTTATTGATATCACCCAGTGCGTGCCGTTGTAACTGTAAATTTTGCCTTCGGTTGAAGTCCCCGCAAAGAGCCTGCCTTTAAATACTTCCATGCAGTGCACCCTTGCTTCCTGGCTGTTAAACGACAGGCTCCAGGTTTTTCCGTCAAAGCTTTCATATATTCCGCCGCTGGCGTTTGTCCCGCAGAAAAGTTTCGGCGTGCCAAGGTCATTGTACGCCTTTAAACAGTAAACCTGCGGCGTATAGTCGCCAAGCTCCTCTTTTTCAAAACTTTTTGTCTGCCCTACAGGCCCGTTAAAATACGGCGAATAAATATTGGCAACCGTTATGCTTTCCCATGAACCGGTATCGCCCGCGGAAGTGCGTATAACGGTGTCCTTGTTTGTGGCGGCGTAAAGGTATCCGTTGAACTCTTCAAAATCGTAGATGATGGGGATTATCTCATTTTCGTAAACGGGAATAAAAGATTCTTTGGGAACGTAACGCAGGTAAAGCGGTATCGCCGCTTTTAAATTTCTTATGACTTCGCCCGAATTGGCCCCGCCGGCCACAAGGCCCGGAAGCTCCCTGCATTCGCCGATGAATTTGCCCTCTTCTTCTCTGATGACTATTTCAAAATTAACCGCCAGTTCCTTTTTTTTGTCTTTCAAACTTTGTCCCCGTTATAATCGAATAATACCGCGGTTTCATCGCACCCCGGAAATTTTGGGCAGTTTAAGCAGTCCTTCCATATTTTCTGGGGAAGGGCGGCTTTTTCCACCTCTTTAAATCCGCGGCTGATAAAATAACCCGGTATTTTTGTAAGCGCGAACACTTTGGTAATTCCCATTTTTTTGGCTTCCGACATCGCGGCTTTTAAAAGTCTGCCGCCGCCGCCTTTCATCCTGCTTTCCTGTTCAACCACAAACGACCTTATTTCCGCCATATCGGACCAGTAAATGTGCAGGGCAATAACGCCCGCGGGTTTGCCTTTCACTTCATAGATAAAATATTCGCGTATCTGCGAATAAATATCGGCCAGCGGCTTGATTAAAAGGTCCGCCGCTGAAGCGTATTTCTGAATTGCCATGTGTATAAAAGGCGCGTCTTCAATAACGGCCTTTCTTATTTTTCCGCCCGAAGGCCGCTTACTTTTTCCCGGCATATTCCATCCCCGCCTTAAAAGCATCTATATTTTTTTTGATCACGCCGCTTTCTTTCCTGCCAAGCGACGATTTTAATTCTTCCACCGCGTTTTCGGCGTTTATCACTTTCTTGGCGGCTACATAAGCGCCCGCCATAATCACATTCATCACCTTTGCCAGGTCAAGCCTATTTGCCATTTCCAGCGCCGGAAGTTTTACTTTTTTCCCCGGCAAAGCCTCGTCGTCCTTTACAAGCGTTGAATTCTGTATCACAAGCGTGTTTTCTTTTACCCTTGACTTGTATGAATCATATGCCCTCTGGTCAAACACAATAAGCGTGTCAGGATTTTCAACCATAGGCGAAAAGATCTCCTCATCGCTTATTATCACGCTGCAGTGCGAAAACCCGCCGCGTTTTTCCGCGCCGTAAGCCGGCAGCCACGTCGCGTTCTTTTTTTCCATTGCCGCTACCCTTGCAAGAAACAGGCCCAGCATCAAAACTCCCTGTCCTCCGCTTCCCGCTATCATTATTTTTTCAGTCATTGTTGTTCTCCTTTTGATATGTGCTTTTTTTACCTGGCGTCTTTAATAACGCCAAGGGGATAAAACTCCGCCATCTTTTCATCAACCCAGCGGTTTGCTTCCGCGGGCTCTTTCTTCCAGTTGGCGGGGCAGGATCCAAGCACTTCTATCATGGAAAACCCCGTATTGTTTATCTGGTTCTCAAAAGCTTTCTTTATCGCCTTCTTCGCCTTAATTACAGAAGCGGCGTTTGTCACCTTAACGCGCTCTAAGTACTTTACCCCTTCAAGCGGCGCTAAAAGCTCCAGCATTTTTATCGGATAACCGTAATGCTGCGCGTCCCTTCCCTTTGGCGAAGTTGTCGTAACCTGGCCAAGCAGGGATGTGGGCGCCATCTGCCCGCCCGTCATTCCGTAATTTGTGTTGTTGATGAATATTACCGTTATATTCTCTCCGCGGTTGGCGGTGTGTATTGTTTCCGCCATGCCTATTGAAGCCAGGTCACCGTCTCCCTGATACGAAAAAACCACGTTATCGGGAAGCACCCTTTTAATAGCGGCGGACACGGCCTGATTCCTTCCGTGCGCGGCTTCGGTCACGTCAAAGTTCCAGAAATCGTACGCGAACACGGCGCAGCCCACAGGCGCCACGCCTATTGTTTTTTCCCTTACTTTAAGTTCATCAATCACTTCGGCTATCAGTTTATGCACCGTGCTGTGCGAGCATCCCGGGCAATAGGTGGTGGAAACATTCTTCAGCGATTCGGGCATGCCGTAAATTAATTTTTCCATATCACTTCACCTTCTTTCTCAGGAAGCTTAAAAGTTCTTCCTGACTTGGAAGGCCGCCGCCCGGCCTGCCGTAAAATTCCACTTTGGAATCATCCTGCACCGCAAGCCTTACGTCTTCAACCATCTGGCCCATGTTCATTTCAAAGACAAAAACTTTTTTTGCTTTCTTCGCGGCTTCGCGGAGCTCCGCGTAAGGAAAAGGCCAAAGCGTAACCGGCCTGAAAAGCGCGGCCTTAATATCCTTGCCTTCGGCAATCACGCCTTTTGAAGTCCTTGCCACGCTTCCAAACGCCACTATAAGGCAGTCGTAGTCTTTTTCCTTCTCGTTAAATTCATACCTGAGTTCGCTTTTTTTAATCTCATCGTATTTTTTCCAAAGGTCATAATTATGCTGTTCAAGCGCGCCCGGTTTCATTAAAAGCGAAAGTATCTTTCTTGGCTCCCTGCCTTTTGCGCCGGTTAAGGCCCATTCCGAAGCAGGCCGCGGGTTTAAAGGTTTTCTTCCGCGGCTTAACTCTATTGTTTCCATCATCTGGCCCAGAAGCCCGTCTGTTAAGATCATCACCGGATTGCGGTATTTATCCGCAAGGTCAAAAGCTTCAAACGTAAAATCATACATTTCCTGAATATTTGACGGCGCCAGCGTTATCATCCGGAAATCGCCGTGGCCCGGCTTTACCGCCTGAAAATAATCGCTCTGCGAAGGTGCAATGTTTCCAAGGCCCGGCCCGCCGCGCATTACGTTTACAATAACGCCCGGAAGTTCGCATCCCGCCATGTAGGAAATTCCTTCCTGCATCAAAGACATACCGGGCGAAGACGAAGTGGTCATGGAACGCGCTCCTGCAACTGACGCGCCGAATACCAGGTTAATTGATATCAGCTCGCTTTCCGCCTGCATGAAAACCCCGCCGGCTTCCGGCATGCGCTTTGACATGTATTCCGGAATCTCGTTCTGCGGCGTTATCGGGTATCCCGCGTAAAACCTGCAGCCGGCGTCAATCGCGCCTTCCGCTATTGCTATATTGCCTTTCATTAACATTTTTCCGCTCATTCTTCCGCCTCCAGTATCACTTCAATGGCGGCGTCAGGGCAGACAATAGCGCACAGGGTGCAGCCATTGCATTTGCCGTTGTTTACAAATTCAACAACGGAATAACCCTGTTTGTTTACGGTTTTTCCCTGTTTTAATTCGCCTTTCTTACACTCTAATATGCAAAGATTGCACCCCTTGCATCTTTCTGCAAGTATCCTTACTTTCCCCTTTTTCATACGCATTTTCCTTCTTCCTGAACCTAAAACGGTTCATTACCGGGCCTCCCGCGGTATACCCGCGCGGATTTATTCCGGCGCCCTATAAGGGCGATTGCCGGAAATGGCTCCAACCCCTGCCTGGTGCGCGCTGTTAAACGCGCCATTACCATTTGGGGGTAATGTTAGGATTATATTACAAAAAAACCAATTTTTAAAGGGAAATATATAAAAACCGAGGAACAGATGCACAGAGGGACGGAGGGTAAAAAGACAGAAGTTCGGCAATAGCAGATTACGCTATAGGCATTTAAGCAGGAGCGAAAAACAAGGCATATTCAGCCCTTAAAACACCTTAACTTGCAGCTGTTTAAATGTCCGGATCAGCCCAATCCTAATTTCTTTATCCTTGAACTTATCGCTCCGGGATTTCTGTGAAAAATAACACTCAAATCCGGTATGCTTTTTGTCTCTTTATACACCGCCGTAAAATCTTTATCTTCTTCACCGCTCCACGGTTCGTATGCCCGCCTGAACTTTTCCCTTTGAAGGCGGATATGTTCATCAGTAATATCGCCGTCACTTTTAGCCAGTTTTATGCCCGCATATTTCAATTTTAATTTTTCTATAAAATCCGTCATTTTAACAATTGAAGAAACCCCGGATTCTGAATTACCGCCAATCGAACCATTTATTTCATTCAAAAATTTTATCCCGTATTTTGAAAATTTCATCCCGCCTACGCCGCTTATCGCAAGCATTTGTGATTCATTTTTCGGCTTTACACCCGCCATTGTTTTAAGCACTTTATCGCTGAATACCATATACGCGGGCAGGTTCTGTTTTTTTGCCAGTTCTTTTCTTAATACCCTGAGCCTTTCGTACAGGCCTTCATCAGGCATGCCGGCTGCTTCAAATCCGGTTTCAAAAGGTTTTATCCGTGCAAAAGTATTATTATCCCGCACAAGTTCTTTAACGGTAATCCCCCTGCACACATCGCACGAACCGCCGCAGTCATTCATTTGTTCACCAAAATAATTCACAACTTCCCTGTGCCTGCAGGTATGGCGTTCGGCCATACGGAACATATCCGTTGTTTTCTTTCTGAAATCTTCCCTTACATTTTCATCCATATAATCCTTTAAAAACATTCCATAATTCACCACATCAGCCCACGAATAAAACATAACACAGTCGCTGTCCAAGCCGTCTCTGCCCGCCCTTCCTATTTCCTGATAATACCCTTCCAAAGTCTTTGGCATATCCGCGTGTATCACATATCTGACATTGGATTTATTAATCCCCATACCAAACGCAATGGTTGCCACAACAACATCGCAGTCATCTTTTAAAAACGCATCCTGATTTTCAGCCCGCTGCTCCGCTTTAAGCCCCGCGTGGTAAGGCAGCGCCTTTATCCCGTTTTCCTGAAGATATTCGGCAAAACCATCAACACGTTTTCTGCTCCAGCAGTAAACAATCCCGCTCTCTTTGTCATGGCTTTTCGCGTAATCCAAAACAAACTTTCTGACATTAACATCCCCGCCCTTTTTCGCGCATGCTATTTTAAGATTAGGCCTGTAAAACGAACCGCGATAAACGCTTGGCGACTCCATTCCCAGCTGTTCTCCTATATCTTTTATCACCTTTGAAGTGGCAGTGGCAGTAAGCGCCAATACAGGAATATCGCCAAACCTCTTTTTTAGCCCCTGTAAATTTCTGTAAGATGGCCTGAAATCATGGCCCCATTGGCTGATACAATGGGCTTCATCTACAACAACCAACACAACAGGAAAGTCCTCAACAAAACTTCCGATTCCCGAATCAAGAGCTTCGGGAGCAAGATACACAAGTTCATACCCGCCGTTTTTAAATTCCAGAAGGCGTTTTTCTTTTTCCACGGCCGAAAGGCTGGAATTGATATAAACCGCCTTAAACCCGTATTCATTCAAAGAATCAACCTGATCTTTCATTAAAGAAATTAAAGGAGAGATGACGAGCACCGTCCCCTTCATAAGCCGCGCCGGTATCTGAAAAGTAACAGACTTTCCCGCACCGGTTGGCATGATGCCTATGGAATCCTTTCCGGCCATGACATTATCAATAAGCTCTTTCTGCCCCGGCCTGAAACTTTCATATCCAAACGTTTTCTTTAAAACCGAAATAGGCGACATAAATCCCCCTCTAAATTTAAAATATATAATTATGCTGCATTTTCTTAATCATAACGCCCAAGATTGCCTATACTAATTCATAACCCAAAAAGCCGCCTTCGGAGAAGGGATAGACTGAACAATACGAAATATCCCCTCTGTATTCGCGCAGTTCATTTTTTGAACCCCGCCTTTAGTAGGAACTTTAAGGGGGGTGGCAATTTGCCCCCACCCTTTTGCAAGTTCAGGATCCCTTCTGCGCATGTCTTTTATATACCCGTCAGGTTGAACAGAATCAGTAAGTACAGCAACAATATCCGAAATCACAAACCACCATTCATCCCCGTGTAAAACCCTTCTGACTTTCCGTCCTTTAAAAACCGCATCCCGCCATCCATTAAAATACCCTCCCTGATAAATTTTATTTATTATTAATCCTATACCTTTTTAATAAATCCCTGCTATAAGTTTTAATTATCTTTGCGGGTGTATACCAAAGTATACAAAGTGTATACTTATTTGTCAACATTTATATAATTAGAAATTAAGCTATACGCATTTAAGCGGAAGCGAAAGATTATCGATTGGAAGTTTTTATAATAGGAAGTTGTGTTTTTTTAGGCTGTAAAGTATTTGGATTAAAAATAATTAAACACTAAATCAACTGCCGCACCCTAAATGGTACGCCTACCAGATCTAAACCCGGCCGCTTAACTGCCCGGCCACGCCTTTACGTCCCTTCCTTCCGTCCCTCCGTGCATCCGTCCCTCTGTCCCTCTAGTTCTTACTTCTCTGCCGCTCAGCTGCCAGGCTGCCCGGCTGCCGCTTTTACGTACTTTTCCGCCCTGTTCCTGCCGTTGTGTTTGGCAAGGTAAAGGGCTTCATCGGCGTTCATAATAAGGGTCCTTGCGTCTTCCG
>JAKQNO010000154.1 GCA_029565735.1 bacterium | reverse complement strand
TGTCTTTTTGCGGGCAAACCCACCACCCTGTTTCCGTCTTTTGAAAAACCAACAACCGAAGGGGTTGTTCTGTTGCCTTCCGCGTTTACAATTACCTTTGGTTCTTTGCCTTCCATTACAGCCACGCACGAGTTCGTTGTTCCAAGGTCAATTCCAATTACTTTTCCCATTTTATCCATCTCCTTTTCCAGAGTTCAAAGTCATAGTAATTCCACTTGTATATTAGCAACTAGCATGCCATTATTTTGTCCCTTATTTTTAAAGGGTTTTATAGATTATTTTCAGACGGATGTTTCACTTTGAAACAGCGAGCGTCTTGGTGGTTGTTTCAAAATGAAACTTAAAAAATGGTTTGCAGGTAATATGCTTAACAGGAATTATTAGATAAGTTCAGCTTTAAATATGATTACCATAAGCGACTGCAGGAAAAATATAAAGAGAATCAGTTTTAAAATGTCTTCTGAAAACTTAAGTTTAATAACCCCGTAATGAAAAATTATAACTGCCACGGCTCCTAAAAACGCCGCCATAAAAACGTCGCCGTTTGAACCGGGCACGGCGGCTGCAAAGGCCGGCCACAGATATGCAGCTTTTTTTAAAGTTAAATTTTCGGCGCCTGTGACATAACCGGCCGCGGATAATGACAGGCACACTGTCAGAATAATACCTGATGCCGTTAACAACACAGACAATAAAAAATCGTAATTTCCGTAAAATGCCGCAAGCACAGTTGAAAAAACCGCCAAAGCGCCGCAGGCAATAATTTCATCAGTATTATTTTTGCCGGATGCAAAAACAAGGCCGCATAAATATATCATTGTTGAAACCGCCGATACAAACATCCCCTGCCCTGCGGCAAAATAAAAAATAAAAGCAAAAAACGATCCTATAATTACTGCGTAATCATTTCCACAAAGCGGTTTTAAAAAACCCATCCCGTTTTCTTTTAAGACGATAAACGCGATTATAAGCAGCACAACCGAAAAATGAAATATAAACGCCATCAGTTATCACCTTCATAAAAAATAAATACAAGCCCGCAGATAACAGCGGCTAAAGAGGCAATTAACACGGCAGGGCCGGCTCCCGCGGCTCCGGCTGCCGCAAAAACAGCACCGGCCGCCGCGAACAGAATATACGCGCGGTTATTCACAGCGCACCGCCAAAAAAGAATATATAAATAAAACATCCGGACACAACGATAAATTTAAAAATCCCGGATGATACAAAAATACCCCTTAACATATTTCTGTTTAACCTGGAGGAAATGCCAAGCGCGGTTATAAGGTCATTTACCGCGCATACGCCGTAAGCCGCGATAACCAGATAACCTGCCGCCTGAAGAAACTGGTTATCCGCCGGATTAAGGCTTATTATCGTTAATATGAATATTTCCGCCGCAAAGGTAATAAACACAAGCGCGGCAGGCGCGAAAGGTTTTTTAAGCTCATCCGCCCTGAATTTAAGCGCAGTCACGTTAAATTCCGGTTTATCCCTTTCCAGAAGCGCATATGCAGTAAAGAAAACGCAGTAATACACAATGCCCGCTTTTAAAATCAGCTGGGCGGCAGGCGTGAATATAATACCGTACAGTAAAAGGAACATCATAGACACGGCAGAACCAAAGAAAAATTCGCGGCCGTCCTCGCTTGTCACAGTGCTGTAAAGCGCAAATATGATATAAAAAATTACAGCTGCAGCTGCGGCAAATTTGTTAAGCCCGGCCGCCAGCCCGCTAAGCGTGATAAATTCAAATAACAGCCCCGCGGACATTGCGGTACCCGGCGCCTTCGGCAGCACTTCCCTTTTGCATGTAATAAGCGCGGCGTTTGATGACGCAAGCGCGAAAAAGAATCCTATTGTCTGAAAAAAAACACCGCCGTTTAAACTGAAGAAAATCACGGAACCTGCCGCGTAAAACGCCTTCTGCGCCTGCAGTTCCCTGTTGATGCCGGATAAAAACAAAAGCGCGAATCCCGCGCCGGCAAAAGACGCTGTTTTCAGCGCCGGTATATCCGCATACAGCGATATAAGCGCGCAGAAAACAAATACAAAAAGCGGTTTGAAGTTTTTATTGCCTGACAGCGCGGACATAAGAATCACCGCGCATGCGGCTGCCGCGGAAAAAGATGATAATGTAAAGCCGCTTATAACAACAGGCGCTCCCTTAGCATACAGCACACCGAAAGCGGTGCAGACAGCCGCCGTAAAAAAAACAGCCAAAGCCGTTTTAAAACGCGGCAGAATTATGGACAGAATTATACCGATAAAAACCAGTATCAAAGGAAAAAAAATCAGGTACCGTTCAATGTGCGTCATATCAGGCCGTTGACCTGTATTATTATGATTTTATTGTCAGTGCGCGACGCCACAAAAAGTTTTCTGCCGTCCCTTGAAACCGCTGTGGAGCCCGGAAGGCTGCCTTGTTTAAGTTTTATGGAATATTCTGTTTCGCCTGTTTTTACGTTTACGGATACAATTTCATCCTTTAACGGCACACTTAAAAATATGTGCCTTTTGCTTCTTGAAACCGCGCCGCCAAAAGGGCCTCCCGGCACAATCATGCTGCCTGTTATCCTGTATTTTTCCATGTCAAAAACCGTAACGCTTCCTTTGCCGTTGTATGAATACTCCCATTCA
>JAKQNO010000153.1 GCA_029565735.1 bacterium | reverse complement strand
ATGTACTGGGAAAACAGGGACGAAGAGGAATTAAAGGTAATGATGTGGAAAGCCGCGGGCAGAAACAGGCAGATAAGCATTTAGCCTGTTTCTTTACCGTTTATGATACCCCGTTAATCAAAAATACAAGGCAGCGCCCTGCGGCGCTGCTATAATCTGTTTAAAACCCAAAAGGAGCATTGGTTATGATTAAACGTATTGCCGTAATGACAACAGGCGGCGACGCGCCCGGAATGAACGCGGCTATAAGGGGCGTTGTAAGGACCGCTATAGGTTTTGGAATGGAAGTTTACGGGATAGAAGAAGGCTACAGCGGGCTGCTGCAGAATATGTTTAAAAAAATGGAATCATATTCGGTCAGCAATATTGTAAACAAGGGCGGCACCATATTAAGGACTGTGCGGTCAAAAGATTTCAAGAATCCGGAAAAAAGAAAAGAGGCATATGCCTATCTTAAAAAGAATTTAATTGACGGACTTGTTGTAATAGGGGGCGACGGGTCAAGGATGGGAGCGTACACAATAACAAAAGAAACAGGCATGCCCACTGTGTTTATTCCGGCTTCAATCGATAATGATGTTTACGGCACCGATTATACAATAGGTTTTGACACAGCCGTAAACGTGGCGCTTGACGCGATAGACAAAATAAGGGATACGGCAGCGTCTCATGAAAGGGTGTTTATAGTGGAAGTGATGGGAAGGGAGCACGGTTTTCTTACCCTTGAATGCGGTATAACAGGCGGCGCGGAAATAATTCTTTTACCGGAATTTAAAAAAGATTTTAATATTGAAAAAATATCCAATTTTCTGCAGTCAGGCATCAGGCGCGGCAAAAACAGCAGTATTATTGTTATGGCGGAAGGCCTTGGCAGCGGCATTGAATTTGCGGCAAAGCTGGAAAAAAAGATGGGCTTTGAAGTCCGCTGTTCCGTCCTTGGTTATATTCAAAGGGGGGGCACGCCCACGGCAAGAAGCAGAAAACTTGGGCTTTCTTTCGGGTATAACGCTGTAAAACTTATTAAAAGCATGAAAAAGGGCGAAAGCAAAATGGTCGGTATTCAGGGTGAAAAAGTTGTAATTCATGATATGAAAAAAGTCACAGGAAAAGAAAGGGAAATAGACAAAGGCGCGTATGAAATGAACAAAATATTTTCTTTATAGGAGAACACCTTGTTAAAACTAAAATTCAGCGGAGCCGCACGTGAAGTCACGGGGTCTTTTCACATAATAGAAAAAGACGGAAAAAATTTTGCGATAGACTGCGGTATGATACAGGGAAAAAGAAAGGAAAGCTATGACAGAAACAGGAAATTCCCGCTGCCGCCTTCTGATGTTGAATCGCTGATTCTTACGCACGCGCACATTGACCATTCCGGAAACATCCCCACGTTTACAACACAGGGTTTTAAGGGAAATATTTACTGCACTTACGCGACAAAAGACCTTTGTTCAATAATGCTTCCGGATTCGGCTTTTGTACAGTTAAAAGACCTTGAATACGTAAACAGGAAAAGGATAAAACAGGGGAAAGAACCGTTTAATCCCCTTTATACCGAAGCGCAGGCGGAAGCATCTTTAAAACAGTTTGTTCCAAAAAATCTGGGTGAAAACTTTCCGCTGACCGACGGGCTTTACGCGTATCTTTTAAACGCCGGCCACATATTGGGATCAACTATGGCAATTGTAAAGCTTAAAGAAGGGGATAAAAAAATCAAGATATGCTATTCGGGAGACCTTGGAAGAAAATCGCTTCCTATTTTAAAGGATCCGGATGAAGTATATGACATTGATTACCTTATACTTGAAAGCACTTACGGAAGCAGGGATCATAAGGCGATAGATACGGCCCAGGACAGGCTGTCAATGATAATAACAGAGACCTACAGGAAAAACGGGAAGGTAATAATACCTGTTTTTGCGGTGGAACGCACCCAGGAAATTCTGTATGTTTTAAACCAGCTGGCCATAGCCAATAAGATACCGCCCATGCCCATATTTGTGGACAGCCCGCTTGCCATTGAAGCCACAGAGGTGTTTAAAAAACATTCGGAATGTTTTGACGAAAAAATGATGGAATACATCGCAAATAACAATAATCCTTTCTATCTGGAACTTGTAAGGTACACCAGGGATGTTGATGAATCAATGGCAATCAATGATTATAAAAAGCCGTGTATTGTGCTGTCCGCGCAGGGCATGTGCGAAGCAGGCAGGATACTGCACCATTTAAAAAACGGCATAGACAATCCCAACAACACAATTCTTTTTGTGGGTTACCAGGCGGCAAACACGCTTGGAAGAAAGATAGTTCAAGGCGAAAGGAATGTAAAAATATTCGGCGAGCCGCACACTGTGCAGGCAAGGGTTGAAAAAATAGACGAATTTTCCGGGCACGCCGGGCAGTCTGACCTTGTTGAATTTGTAAAAAAAGCGTCCGGCCCTAAATTAAAAAAAGTATTCCTGGTGCACGGCGAAGAAGATGAACAGCGGGAGCTTATGAAAGTCCTGAAATCCGCGGGAATTGAAAATGTTTACAATCCGGAGCCGGGATACACAGAGGTGATTGATTCTTGATAAAATTCAGCAGGGTATTTAAAGTATATGAAAAAAATATTCAGGCGCTGACAGATATTAATTTTGAAGTCGCCAAAGGCGAGTTTGTCTTTTTAACAGGCCCGTCAGGCGCCGGCAAAACAACCATATTAAAGCTTCTTTACAGGGAAGAAACGCCCGACATGGGTTCTATAATTGTTGATGATACGGATATATCAAGGCTTTCTTCCGGCAAAGTGCCTTTTTACAGGCGCGGCATCGGTTTTGTCTTCCAGGATTTTAAGCTTATATTTGAAAGAAGTATTTATGAAAACCTTGCGCTTCCCCTTGAAATCACCGGCGCGCCTTCAAAGTTTATAAGGCACACTGTAATGGAAAGCCTTGAAAAAATAGGCCTTGCCGGCAGGGAAAATCATAATCCCTGGCACATTTCCGGCGGCGAAAAACAGAAAGTGGCTATTGCAAGGGCGCTTATCATGTCTCCGCCGGTTTTACTTGCGGATGAACCGACCGGAAATCTTGACGAGGCAAGCGCCGGGGAAATTATGAAGATGTTTAAGGACGCCAATGCCAAAGGCACTACTGTTCTTATGGCAAGCCATAACAAGGAAATAATTTCAAACAGCGGTTTTCGCGCAGTAAGGCTGCGCGGCGGGAGAGTGGAAGAATGAGGCTTTTTAGGGAAGTGGTTTTAAATTTTAAAAGAAGCGGTTTTATGAGCTTTGTTTCAATAGGGACAATCATACTGGCTGTCACAATGCTTGGCGGTTTTTATATTATGCAAACAGTGGTTAACTTTGCGGCTGACCAGATGCAGAACAGGGTTGAAGCGGTTGTTTTTATTAAGGACGGCGCGTCAGCGGAGGAAATAAAGCTGCTTGGAGATGAAATTACGGCGCTGTCAGGGGTAAAAGAGGCCAGATACATATCAAAGGACGACGCGTATCAGGATTTTGCAAAAGACCCGGAGATGCAGAAGATTCTTTCCTCTTTTGAAGGCAATCCGCTGCCTGATTCAATATCGGTAAAATTCAACGATTATAAGGCGCAAGAGATAAACAGCGCGGTTGCCGCAATTAAAACCAAAATGGCTGTTGAAGATGTGGAATACGGCGCGGCCGAAATAGAACACCTGTTAAACGTTATAAACGCGGTTAAATATATTGCGGGCGCTGCGGGAATAATATTTGTGATAGCCGCGCTTCTTGTGGTTTCAAACATAATAAAACTAACCATTTATAACAGAAGGCAGGATATTTATGTTTTAAAAATGGTGGGCGCGACAGGCGCCGATATCAGGCTGCCCTTTATTTTTGAAGGCATTGCCCACGGATTTTTGGGCGGATTTTTAGGATGGCTTATACTTTACGCGGTGGTTTCATTTCTTGCTTTTCAGGTGAAAAAAGAGACAGGCATAGACCTGGCGGCTTTTTACGCTTTTAATCCGGCTTTATTATCCCCTAAGTTTATATTTGGAATGACCGGCGCCGGAATAGTTCTTGGCCTTACAGGCAGCCTTATGTCGCAGGGAAGGATTTTTAAGTGAGATTAATAAAAGTAACAGCCGTAATAATATCGGCGGCGCTGCTTTCGTGCGGGTTATTTGGCGCGGAAGCAAAGGATTACAGGAAAATTTTAAAGGATAAAAAAAACGAGCTTAGCGACGTAAAAAAAAAGATAGAGCAGGAAAGGAAGAAGATAAGCGCGGAAAAGAAGCAGGAAAAACTTACCGCCGGTTCGCTTAGAAACATAGAAAAAGAAATAGATATTACAAGAAAAGAATTAAGGGTGTTTGAAAATAATATAGGCGTTGTATCAGGCGGAATAAAAGAGATAGAACAAAGGATAAGTGAAGCTGAAAAAGAGATAAAAGGCAGGGAAAAAGACGTAAAAGAAATGCTTGCCCAGCAGTACAAAAAGAAAGAAGATGATTACCTTAAGATAATCCTGAAATCCAAAGATATGGGGCAGCTAATAAGGCGTTATAAATTCACCAAAATCCTTGGCAGAAAAAATGTTGAAAAAATAAGGATTTATCAGAACCTTGTCACGGAGCTTGAAAACGACAAAACAGCCCTTGTGGAATACGGCGATGAATTAAAGGCGCTCAAGAATGAAAAGAAAGAAAGGGAAAAGCGCATTCAGAATGAAATATGGCGCAAGCACGTAACCCTTAAAAACATCAGAAACAATATAAACCGCAGGACGCAGATGATTAAAGAACTTGAAAAAAGCGCGGCAAACCTTACTAAACTTATGGAAAAACTGAAAGTCAGCGCGGATTTATCGGATAAAACCGCGGCTGAAGCGTTTGGAAAGAAAAGCGGAAGTTTCCCGTGGCCTGTTGACAGCAGGAACGTCCTTGCGAAATTCGGAAAATTCAAGCATCCAAAATTTGGAAGCATTATTTATAACAGGGGAATCCACATAAGCGCAAAGTACGGGATGGCTGTTTATTCAATATTTGGCGGCGTTGTAAAGTATGCCGACTGGTTTGAAGGGTATGGCAAGATGATTATAGTCCAGCACGGCGGAGGCTTTTACAGCGTTTACTGCCATCTGTCGGACATTAAGGTGTCTGAAGGGGATAAGGTGCTTTTAAAGCAGGTAATAGGCAATACAGGCGACACGGAATCATTTTACGGGGATGAATTATATTTTGAAATCCGCAGCGCCAAAGGCCCGCTTGACCCGCTAAAATATTTGGTAAGGTAATTTTTTTATATGTTTTTTTTAATGTAGAGACGTACCATAAGAATGAAAGGTTTTTAAAGTAGAGACGTACCATAAGAACGAAAGGTTTTTAATGTAGAGACGTACCATGGTACGTCTCGTTTTTGTTTAAAAGCGAGGCGTAACATGTTACGCCTCTACAGTAAGTTCCAAACCCAACCACCGCCGGTATCATAGTGTGTGTTTAAAGTAGAGACGTACCATGGTACGTCTCGTTTTTGTTTAAAGGCGAGGCGTAACATGTTACGCCTCTACAGTAAGTTCCAAACCCAACCACCGCCGGTATCATTGTGTGTGTTTAAAGTAGAGACGTACCATAAGAATGAAAGGTTTTTAAAGTAGAGACGTACCATGGTACGTCTCGTTTTTGTTTAAAGGCGAGGCGTAATATATTACGCCTCTACAGTAAGGGCAAAAAATTATTAAATATGACTGCAGTAAAATTTACCTTTTCACCTTTAATAGCGCCAATACTCCAACCCCGGCAAAAAAGATGTTTGATATCCACGCGGACAAAACAGGGGACAGGATAGATGCTTTTCCCATTGAAAGGCCGATTGTGACAAAACCCATATAGAAAAATGACACTATAATAGTGACAACAAACCCTATTGCCGCGTTTACAAAAGAACGCTGGGTTGAAAACATAAACGGTATTGATATGCCCAAAAGCGACAGTATAAAGGTGGCAAAAGGGTAGGCGATTTTAAGGTGAAAGTTTACTTCTTCTTCGGTATATTTGAAACCGCTTGACTTTAAGGTGTTAATAATTTTCCTAAGCCTGAAAATGTTTATGGCAAGCGTATCGTCAAAATTCTGTTTTTTAACAACAAAGTCTTCCGGCGCGTCGGAGACATGAAGTTCCTTGCTTTTGAAAATATTAATATCAGTTTCAGCGCCGCCTTCAAATCTTCTTTCCACGCCGTCTTTTAAATTCCAGATTCCGCCCTGCCATACGCCTTCTTTTGCGTCAAGCCTGTATGTAATGTTAAACTGCTTGTCTATTTCAAGGATGCATACGCCTTTCATCTGCCCTACAAGGCCGTCAAAATACTTTATGTAAAAAACCTTTCCGTCAGAGGAAAGCTTCGCAAGGTCGCGGGACACCTGCATTGAAGATGTGCTCTTTTTTTCAATCAGTACGTCCTTGATATAAGCGGCTTTTTCGTAGCTTTTTGATACAAGCGTTTCATTTGTAACCACGGCGGCCATACTTACAAGAAGCGATAATATAACGACAGGATAGGCAATATTTCTGAAGTCTATTCCCGCGGATTTCATGGCTGTCAGTTCGTTGTTGCGTCCAAGCTGGCTGAAAACAAACAGGATTGAAAGCAGCATGGCGAAAGGTATGGCCTGCGAGGCAAGAAAAGGCACGCGCAGTACGTAATAGTTTAAAAGAATGAAGACGGAAGGTTTGTGAGCCAGCAGTACCGGAAGTTCGTCAATAAGGTTGGAAACCATTATAAATACTATTATGCCGGAAACAATCACGGCAAATGATTTTAATATTTCGGATAATATGTATTTGTGAAGGGTTTTCATTGTGTTATACGCCCGTTTTTTTTCTGGCCAGAATATATGGAAGAAAGATAATTACAAATAGCAGGGCGCTTATGCCAAGCATTGCAAGGTTTGGCAGCCAGGCGGCCAAAAAGTGGCTCCATTTTCCCGAATATCCGTAGGACTGCCCGACGGAAAGCAGTATGTAATAAATAAAAATAAGGACAAGCGAGAAACTTATTCCGGTTATTTTTCCGCCTTTTTTTGTCATAAGGCCAAGCGGTATGCCTATGGCAGCGAAGGCGATAACGGCAAAGGGAAGGGAAAATTTCTTATGCAGCTCCAGGAACAGCCAGTTCTTGTCGTGGCGGCTTTCGCGCCCTTTTTTTATTTCGGCGTAAAGTTCCTGGCCTGTCATTTCGCGCGAACCTTTAAGGTCGTCTGCCGGATTTTTTCTGCGCAGCGCGCCCTGTATGTCAAGGTCCACGTAATTCGTGTTAAAAAAGATTGAATTCAAGCGTTCCGGCTCCGTAAAGGATGCCGTCTGCAGGACTCCGTTTTTAAGTTTAAGAGCTATCCTGAAGCTTTTTTCGTCGGAAATAAATTCGCCTTCTTTTGATGTAATTATTTTTACGGGTTCGTTGCTGTCCTGTTTGTCTTTCATGAAAATCAGGATGTTTCTTAAAAGTTCATTTTTGTTGTCTTTTTCGCCGATATAAAAGACGTAGTCGTCAAACTGTTTTATAAATGTGTGTTCCTGTATAAGTATGCCGGACCGTTTTTTTGCTATTTCATAATATACTTTTTTATACTCCAGGTTGGCGGATGGAAGTATGTAATTGTTAAAAAGCACAAGGCCTGCTGTCAGTGCCGCGGCCAGCACCACTGCCGGAACCGTAACTTTAAAAACGCTTATCCCGCACGCCTGCATGCCGTGGTATTCGTTGTCCTGCACAAGGCGGCTGTATGTCAGAAGGATGCCCACAAGAAATGCCATGGGAAGCGTGACTGCCACCGTGGAAGGCAATAATAAAAAAAGCAGTTTGGTAACGGTGAATATATCAACGCCGTATTTGACCACAAGGTCGCTCATTACAAACAGGGAATTCATGATAAGAAAGAATGTGAAAATAAAGAATCCTATAAAGGAAACGTAAGAAACCTCTTTAACTATGTATTTAGAAATAATTTTCATTTAATTCCTTTAAAACCCGTATTGTAGTCAAATAAGTACCTTGATTCAGCCGCGCCTTTCTTATATATGAATTCATCGGCAGCCACGGAGTTTTCAAAATATACGGACATTTCCGCGTGCTCCCACGGCTCGCCGTAAACAAACAGGCAGGAACCGCCTTTATATTCTTCGTACGCGTTCCAGAACCTGTAATGCTTGCGCGATTCATGCGGTATTAAACAGTAAACTTCCGGATTATCTTTCATGTAAAAAGCAAGCAAACTTGCGGTCTGATAGTGCCTTGATGCTATAAATAACGGGCCTTTCTGACGTAAAGTATTATAAACTCCGTCCGCTTTTTCGGCAAGTTCTTTGTAGCCGTATGTTTTTTTAAGGGGGTTTGCTTTTTCCGGTATTGGAAGTATGGGCAGCACAAGGTGAATGTGTATCAGTATTACCGCTAAAAAGCCAAGCGCGTAAGGCAGGTGAATTGCGGCTTTTTTCAGCGAAGGTTTAAGGTTAAGGCCGAAGATATACCTTGTTGTTATGAAGAAAAGCGGGAAAAAGCAGTACGCGGGCCAGTTGGCTTCCACCCTGCTTTTAAGCGATAAAAGCAGGTAGGGTATTATGGACACAAAGAATAAAACAGGCATAAGATATTCGCCCTTATTTTCCCGGTTTTTAAGGGCTTTAAAACCCGCGGCCATCATAAACAGAAACAGAAAAGGGGATATTAAACCAAACTGCGCGCCTGCCAGTTCACCCAGATACTTCAGTGTTAATCCGCTGTTTCCGCCGCCTCCGCGGATGAACAGGTACTTAAGCGTGGCGAAATCGTGGGTGAAGTTCCAGTATATGTATGGCGATGAAGCAATTACTGTAAACAGCGTGAATATTAAAAGGTTTTTAAAAAGTTTTTTGTTTACTGTAAAGGCGGTCATGGCAAAGATAATAACCGCCGGATAAAATGTGGCAAGCGTAAGTTTGCTTATTACGCCAAAGCCAAGAAGCATCCCTGCTGACGCCCAATACCTGCTGCTGCCGGGTTTTTCACAGATGTAAAGCATCTGAAGTATAAAAAGCGCGGCAAAGAAAGCCATTACAGTGTCGTGCATCATAAGTATGCTGCCTGCCGCGAAAATAACGGAAGAAGACATGTTAAGGATGTTGATGAAGTTTTCTTTTTTATCTGTATCACCGGGGTATAGTTTCTTATATATAAGGAAAGCAATTACTAAAGTGGCGGCAGACAAAATAACCGCGCCCGCCCTTACCGTAAAGATTGTATTTATTTTGGTGAACAGGGTAAACAGCCATATTACTAAAGCAACTCCGGGGCCCTGTTCGTAAAATCCAAAATCCAGATGGCGCGCCCACTGCCAATAATACGCTTCGTCCCCCAGAAGGGGAAAGAGGTTTATAAACCAAAGCCGCACAGCTGTAACAGCCGCTATGAAAATAAATATTGCTTTTGTGTAGCGCATTTTTTCTCCCGATAATATTTCCTTAATAATATCATATACAGGGGAGGAAATGAAATGGTTTTAAATACGGAGGGACAGAGGGATGGATGCACAGAGGGACGGAAGAAAAGCCGAAGATAGGACAAAATATTATTTGTCTCCGGTTTTTAATATTGTATTTGTTCTGGTAGTCTGTGGCAGTTTGTTTTTTCTGTTCTTCCGACCCTCCGACCTTCCGACCTTCCGACCTTCCGCTTATGCTTATCTGCCTAATGCTTATTTGCTTATGTCTTGAAATTCCTGAAACCTATTACCGCATTACAAAATGGAATATTTATGTATTTTGATAAATTCTACAAAACCCTTTATTTACAGGCTATTCTGAAATTTTTATTTTTATTTTCTTGCAAAAATTTACAAAAAAAGTATAATTTTTACCGAAACTTAAACGGTTAAATGATGTCTAATTTATGAACGTTAATAGCAGGTGTGTTCTGAAAAACTAAAAAGAGATGCTAAACACAATTTCAGGAGGATTTATCGTGAAAAGGCTTATTTTTGTAATCTTATCCATCATAAGTTTTAACTTCATATTTGCCGCAGGCGGCACAATTCCTGCGGGGCTGCCTACTGTTTTTGGTTTTGGCGCAATTGACAAATCTGATTCTTACGCGGCAAGCACCCCTCATTTTTATAAAGGGACAACAGCAGGCACGTGCTGGGATTACAGCTATGCATATTTAACATCTGATTTCAGCGCATCCGGATATAATACATGGACGGGCTGGGTGGCAGGCGGGCAGTGGGCCGCCAATGAGCTTAAATACTGGGAAGCAAGGGGACAGATACAGGTTTTTTCTTTCTACTATACACCGTATAATCTGTCCAATTATAATGACAATACAAAAATGAACCAGTATTATAAAGACTTTAAACTGCTGTGCCAGGTAATTGCGGCGAATTCCACAAAAAAAGTTATTATTCACCTTGAACCTGACCTTCTTGGATTCTGGAGAAAAGCAGGCAGGTCAGCCACGTCAACCGGCGCGGTTAAAGTGGGCGCGGCGGGTTTTGGGGAAACATGCGACGGCGTTGCCATTAACAGCCTGCCTGATACAATACAGGGGTGGAGCGAAGCATTGTACAGGATAAGAAATCAGTACGGCGCGGGAAAAGTTCTGCTTGCCCACCACTATACGCACTGGGGTAATTCCGCATCCAAAGACGTGCTTGTGGACACATCTTTAAGCCAGAATGATGTTAATACAAACGTTGATGATACAACCACTTTTATGACTCAGGTTGAAAACGGGAAAAAGTATGACCTTATTTTTGTTGACCCGTCTGACCGCGACGCCGACTGGTTCAGGATAAAAGGCGGACAGGGAAATACCCGCTGGACAGGGTCTGACCATTCAGGATTTACATCGGCAAGGACGTGGGGAAAACTGGGTTATGTGTTTGACAGGGTATCTACAAATATGGGAAGGAAGCTTATGTTCTGGCAGATACCTGTGGGAAACACTTATTATAAAACATGCAACAACACTGATTACCACTACCGGGATAACAGCGCGCAGGAATTCATTCCTTCAACATCCGCGGATGGTTCAAGCGGAACGCCGGGCGATGCTTATTCGCCCACAAGCACAACCACAGGGCCCGGTTACTGGGCGTCAAAGGGGTTTATAGGCGTTCTTTTTGGAGAAGGCGGCTATGACCAGTATCAGACAGATTTTAATACTGTAACGCATTTAAGGGACTGGCCCAATGACGGTGTCACAAATCCCGGCAGCGACGCCAGCCCTAATGGCGCGGTTTCATTTGATGTATGGGGAAAGGCTCAATCCACTGATGCGGATAACGAAGGCGGGTATGTAAGAAAAGCGGTTGCGGCTTATTGCAGCAAAGGCAAGTATTCGCTTTCAGGAACTGCAAACACACCCACATATACCAGCACGGCCACTAACACTGCGACAAAGACAAATACACCAATACCGCCGACATCAACATTTACCTACACAAACACGGCTACAAATACACCCACCAGGACAAATACGCCAACAAGGACAAACACAGCAGTACCTCCTACAAATACATTTACCAATACAAACACATCCACAAATACGCCTACAAGGACATTTACGGCAGTGCCTCCAACCAACACAAACACGGCAATACCTCCGACTAACACTTACACAAATACGAATACAGCGACAAATACGCCTACAAGAACTTTTACGCCAGTGCCACCCACAAGCACAAACACAACAATACCGTCAGCCACCAACACAACCATACCGGGCTCCACAAACACATATACGTTTACAATAACAAACACCCATACCGCAACGCATACGCCCACAAGCACGGCAATTGCGCAGATTGAAATAATCATAAACTACATGATACCTTCGGGAACCATTACAATGGGTTCCACAAGCACAATACAGTTTAATTACACCATTGCCAATCAGGAGGCAGATGCTGTTGCGATAATGCTTACGCGGGGCGGGACTCCGGTAAAAACCCTTGCGCTTGAAATGACGACCAAAGCTCCGGGCAATTACAACTTGGAAATTGATGTTGCAAGCGTTTTCAGCGGGTTGGCGACAGGAAGTTATACTATCATAGCAAGTGTAACGAATACGCCGCTGACGCAGTCTGATTCCGTGCAAAGCGCGGCGTTTTCTTTTGTGAATAATCCAACGTCAACTGCCACGGTTCCGCCGGCATCAACCGCAACGCATACGCCCATAAATACGCCTTTGGCGCTTGATGTAACAATTAACTATATGATACCTTCGGGAACCGTTACGCTGGGTTCCACAAGCACAATACAGTTTAATTACGCGATTGCGAATCAGCAGACGAATTCTGTTTTAATAGTGCTTATGCAGGGAGGGCTTCTTGTTAAAACGCTTGTAGCCGATACAATCGCCAAAGCGCCGGGCAATTACAACGCGGAACTTAATGTGGCAAACCTTTTCAGCGGGGTATCTTCGGGCAGTTACACAATAAGGATAAGCGTTAACAATGTTGTCCTGTCGCAGTCTGATTTTGCGGAAACCGCCGCGTTTAGTTTTGTAAACAGCCCTACATCAACCGCGACAGTGCCGCCGGCATCAACCGCCACGCATACGCCCACGGCCACAAACACGACAATTGCGCCGCTTGATGTAAACATAAATTATATGATACCTTCGGGAACCGTTACGCTGGGTTCCACAAGCACAATACAGTTTAATTACGCCATTGCCAATCAGCAGGCGAATTCTGTTTTAATAGTGCTTATGCAGGGCGGGCTTCCGTTTAAAACCCTTGTGGCAGACACAATCGCCAAAGCGCCGGGCAATTACAACGCGGAACTTAATGTGGCAAACCTTTTCAGCGGGGTAGCTTCGGGCAGTTACACAATAAGGATAAGCGTTAACAATGTTGTCCTGTCGCAGTCTGATTTTGCTGAAACCGCCGCGTTTAGTTTTGTGAACAGCCCTACATCAACCGCGACAGTCCCGCCGGCATCAACCGCCACAAACACAAATACATTTACCCACACAGCGACAGCAACGTTTACACATACACACACGCCTACGGAAATTGTCACGCCCGCGCCTACAGAGTCCATGGACCCAAAGATTACAGACCTTTTGGTTTATCCAAATCCTTATACAGAGGGTAAACTTAGGATAAAGTGCAAAATTTCAAAAAGGACAAGGGGAGTATCGTTTAAATTATACTCCGCTTCTTTCAGGCTGTTAAAAGAGTATAACAATACAAACCCGCAGATGAACGGGGAAGTGATAGTGGAAGTGCCGGAGCAGAACTTTAAAAACCTGTCCAATGGGACGTATTATTATATGTTAAGCGCGGAAACAGAAGCCGGCTCCAAAATAAAATCCAAAGCAGATAAGTTTATAATAATGAAGTAGTGAAAATAGCGGATTAAGCTATAAGCAGTTAAGCATTAGCGGAAAAAAATGTTTGTTTTAAAAAAGAGGCGCAACATGTTGCGCCTCTTTTTTTACTTTTTCATTTGAACTCGTAGGGACGGCGCTACCGCTCTGTCCGGGTCTTCTTTGTCCTTATGTCTTCCGACCCTCCGAACATCCAACCCTCCGACCCTCTTTTTTTATTATTTCAATTCTTCGCTGTTTACTGTATTATAAAAATCGGCAGGGGATATTAATCGTTTGGGGAAATAGTGACGCATTTGTTCTTAGACAGCGATTTTGAAGACGTGTATTACGTAAATAACAGCAGAGAAAAAACTATCTTTAACGAGGTACTAGATTAATTTATAAAAAATTCACATAGAGGGTAATTATGAAGAAAAAGATGATTGTAGTGAAGGGTGCAGTTGTAGCCGTTGGCGGACAGGGCGGTGCAGAGTACATATCGTTGACAGACATTGCAAGATATAAAAACCCGGATGAGCCAAAGGATATTATTAAGAATTGGATGAGAACAAAATCAACAATTGAATTTCTTGGACTTTGGGGAAAACTCCATAACCCGGGTTTTAAAGGGGTCGAATTCGACACCTTTATGTATCGTTTAGCAGATGAATAAAGGGATAGAGAAGAAAAAATGAAAAAACTTTCAATATTATTAGTGCTAACATTGGTATTGTTTCACGCTTGTAGTGTTAATAAAAACTTGGGAAGTAGATCTTTTGAGATTTATGTACTAACACAAGGGCAGCCATGGGATCCTGCAGTTGAAGTTGAAATAACAAATAATTATGTTAATTGTTCGATTACTAAGCAAGAATTAATAGACACGACGGTCAAAGAAAGTGTTGAAAGTGAAAAGAAGTTTACGATTTCTGATGAGCAATTAAATAACTTAATTAAATATGTTGATTTGTTGAAGTTATTTGAACTTAAAGACGAGTATGTAAATCATGATGATACAGCTGAATTTGATACTTACATTCGTATTGCAAAAGATAATATACATAAAAAAATACATGTGGGTCCAAGTGCAAGTGTTGTTAAGGTAAATAGTTTAATTAATTATTTAAATGTTAATATATTACCAAAGGAAATAAAACTTTTAATTAATGAGATTAAATAAGTAAGAAAGGTGTCGGAGTCTGATTTGTGAATTTATACTATATTTTAAGTTTATTCTTTTAGGTTTGCAATATACACTAAAAGATATGACAAAGTTTAATAAGAAATACTTGGTGCCGGACCTTGAAAGTAGAATCACGATCTTCTCTGGCTTAAAAGAACAGAAACGGCAAAGTTACGCAATGCCCGAAGCGGGAAAGGGAGATTAAAAAATGTTAATAGATAATACAAATAGCATATATATTTCCACTTTCTACTTTCAAGGTCCGGCACCGGCATTTCTTTGATTTTTATACAAAGCGGGAGAAAAAGAAAAGATGAGTATAATGGCTTAGCTTTTTAGGACTGTATTTTAACACTTTTTAAGGTGGATTTCCTGTAGTAAAATCTAAGGACACAGGAGGTCCGCTATGAGAAAAAAACACGATGAAGTCTTTAAGGCAAAAGTAGCAATGGAAGCGG
>JAKQNO010000147.1 GCA_029565735.1 bacterium | reverse complement strand
GACCTGCTCTATTTCTTTGTCCAGCTCCCTTATGTCGTCAGGAAGTGTGGTCGCGTAAAGCCTTGCCCTTGCGCCTGCTTCGTCAATAAGGTCAATAGCCTTGTCCGGAAGAAAACGCTCTGTTATGTACCTGTTTGAAAGCTTTGTCGCGGCTTCTATGGCTTCATCCTCATATGTCACTTTATGGTGCGCCTCGTATTTGTCCTTTAAACCTTTTATTATCTCTATGGTCTGGTCTATTGACGGCGCTTTTACAATTATTGACTGAAAACGCCGCTCCAAAGCGCCGTCTTTTTCTATGTGCTTGCGGTACTCGTTTAAAGTTGTCGCGCCTATGCACTGGAATTCGCCCCTTGCAAGCGGCGGCTTTAACATATTAGACGCGTCAATCGCGCCTTCGGCTGCACCCGCGCCGACAATTGTGTGAAGTTCGTCAATAAAAAGTATCACGGAATTATTGGCGTGTCGGACTTCGTTAATGATTGTCTTTAACCTTTCTTCAAATTCGCCCCTGTATTTTGTCCCGGCTACCACAGATGATAAGTCAAGGGTCACGACGCGCTTGTTTAAAAGCAGCTCCGGAACCTCGCCTTTTATTATTTTCTGCGCAAGGCCTTCCACTATGGCTGTTTTGCCGACTCCCGGTTCGCCGATAAGGACAGGGTTGTTTTTTGTCCTTCTGCTTAGAATCTGAATAACCCGCTCTATTTCATCCGCGCGCCCGATAACAGGGTCAAGTTTACTGTCGCGCGCCAGCATTGTAAGGTCGCGCCCGAAATTATCAAGGGTGGGCGTGGCGGTTTTCGCGGCGGCGTTGCCCTGAAAATTTGGCATTTTGGCGGGCGAGCTGGTGCCAAGGATATTGATGGTCATTTCTTTTGCTTTTTTATAATTTACCCCGACTTCTTTAAGGACACGCGAAGCAAGGCCGTCTTCTTCCTTTAACAGGCCAAGCAGCATATGCTCCGTGCCGATATAATTGTGGCCCATAAGCTGCGATTCTTCCGCCGCGTACTGAAAAGCCCTTTTGCTTACCGGCGTGAAAGGTATTTCCCCGGCAAGCATTGTGGATGAAGCGGAATATACTATCTTTTCCTCTATTTCCAGCTTTAATTTTTCCAGGTCAATATTTAAAGTTTCCATCACGGCGGCGGCCATGCCTCCGCCGTCTTTAATTATTCCCAAAAGTATATGTTCGGTCCCTACATAGTCGTGCCCCAGCCGCTGAGCCTCTTCTTTGGCAAACGCAACAACTTTTCTTGCCCTGTCGGTAAATTTATCAAACATGGTTCACCTCTTTATACCAAAGTTAACCCGCCGGCCGGCCTCGTTGTTATTTGACTTTAACACCCAGCGAAGTTGTTTTCTTTTTAAACGCAGTTATTATCTTTTTTGTTTCAGCGCCCGGGATTCCCGTGCCTATGTTTCTTCCGTCAATTTTTGTTACAGGAATTACCTTTGCCGCGGTTCCTGTCAGAAAACATTCATCCGCGGTGTAAAGGTCATACCTTGTCACTATTGTTTCAACAGCTTCAATTTTAAGCTCTTTTGCTATTTCCAGAACCGTCCTTCTTGTCATGCCGCCCAGGGCGCCGCTTGTAAGCGTCGGCGTATACAGGACGCCTTTTTTGAAATAAAAAATATTGTCGCCCGTGGCTTCGGCAACGTGGCCAAGGTTGTTTATCATAATAGCTTCGGCAGAGCCGTGATTTCCGGCTTCCATCTTTGCAAGTATGTTATTCAGATAGTTAAGCGACTTTACGCGCGGTTCCAGCGTTTCGCTTAAATTTCGCCTGACCGCAACAGTGGTTATGGCCATACCCTTAACGTAAAGTTCTTCGGGATAAAGGGTGATATTTGCCGCTATTATAAAATACGTCACGCCTTCGGTGCATTTTTTCGGGTCAAGGCCAAGGTCGCCCACGCCTCTTGTGACTACAAGTCGTATATACCCGTCTTTTAACTTGTTTGCCTTAACGGTTTTGACAACCTGTTTTACCATCTCTTCCTGCGGCATTCCGATGTCCATGTTAAGGAATTTGGCCGAATCAAAAAGCCTTTCAATATGGTCCTTCAGCCTGAATACATTATTTGAATAAACCCTTATGCCTTCAAATATTCCGTCCCCGTAAAGCACTCCGTGGTCAAACACCGAAACTACGGCTTTTTCTTTTGGTACAAGATTTCCGTTCAAATTGATAAGCATGCTTTCCTCCTGATTTATATGCGCTGAGCTATCTTACGCTTTTTATGCTTGATATATTTCCGTCTTCTATGAGGACTATCCTGTTTCCTATTGAAGTTAAGTGCTCGTTGTGCGTGACAATAACAAACGTGTGGCCGAAGCTGCGGTTAAAATCCAGGATGACTTTGTGGATTATTTCCGCGTTGGCTTTGTCAAGGTTGCCTGTGGGTTCATCCGCGAACACAATGTCAGGGTCATTGATAAGCGACCTTGCTATCGCGACCCTCTGCTGCTCCCCGCCGGAAAGTTCATTGGGCTTATGCGTAAGCCTTCCGCCAAGCCCTATTGTGATAAGAAGCTTCTTTGCCTTTTCCAGCGCGTCTTTTTTATTTATGCCTGCAATCATCGCGGGCATGGCCACGTTTTCCATGGCGTTGAATTCCGGCAGAAGGTGGTGGAACTGAAATACAAAACCAAGCCTTTTGCTTCTTAACATGGCAAGTTTTTCGTCGTTTAAGGTGTACATGTCCTCGTCATTTAAAAGCACCCTTCCGCTTCCGGGCCTGCTTAAACCGCCAAGTATGGCAAGCAGAGTGCTTTTACCCGCGCCCGAAGGCCCGACAATCATCAAAAGCTCGCCTTTTTTAACTTCAAGGTTTACGCTTTTTAAAACATTAAGCTGGTTCTTTCCTGTTTCAAAAGTTTTCCTTATTTCCCTTGCGGTCATTATGTTACTCATAGCGCACCGCCTCTACAGGGTCAAGTTTTGACGCGTGGTAAGACGGATAAAGCGTCGCCAGAAACGAAATTAATATGGCCGCGATTGGTATTATTATGACCTCTGAAAATTTAAGCGATACGGCAAGCTTGTCAATGTAATACACGCTGCCGCCGCCGGGCATTGATATGGGGTACGCTTTTAAATAAATACATATAAGCACGCCGGAGACAAAACCGATTATGGAACCCAGTATGCCCGTGGCCACCCCCTGTATGATGAAAATATTCATTATATCCCGGTTGCCCGCGCCCATTGATTTTAGAATTCCTATATCTTTTGTTTTTCTCATTACAATCATTATAAGCGTGGACGCTATGTTGAAAGCCGCCACAAGCACAACCAGAAGCAGAATAATGAACATGGCAAGTTTTTCTATTTTAAGCGCGGAAAACAGGTTTTTGTTTAATGACATCCAGTCGCGCGCCCATAAGCTTTTATATATCCTGTGTATTTCAGTCGCCACAATGGAAGCGTTTTCAAGTTTGTCCGCTTTAATCGCTATTCCCGTGGCAACGTCCGGCCTGTTGAAAAGCTTCTGCACCGTATCCATGGACGCGTAGGCAAACGTGGTGTCGTAATCATACATGCCCGCTTCAAAAACGCCCACTATGCGCATCTTGCTCATCTTTGGTATCATGCCTGTCGGCGTCTGCTGAAAGACCGGGGATATCACAATTATCTCATCGCCAAGTTCCGCGCCTATATTGTTCATAAGCTCCTTGCCCAGCACAATACCGCGCTTTCCGTCGGGAAGCTCCCTCATTATAAAATCCATGTCGCCCTTAATAATGTTCTTATCAATGTTATTGACGGTTGACATGCTTGACGGCTCTATGCCCCACAGCAGCATGCCTTCCACTTTTTCGCCGGACTTTAACATTACCTGACCCATAAAATACGGCGCCGCCGCTTTCACATGCTGAATCTTTTTTATGCCTTTCATTTTTTCCTTATAACCGGAAATGCCGTCTTTGGTATATCCCGATACAACCACATGGGCGTTTGTGCCTATTATTTTATCGCGGATATCCTCATGAAAACCGTTCATGACAGAGATAACCACAATAAGCGCGGTTACGCCCAGCGCAATGCCGGCAACGGAAAGGATGGATATAAGGTTTATAAAACCTTTTTTCTTTGCCGACAAGTATCTTAATCCTATGAAGTAATTAAACGGCCTTGGCATAATACTCAACTCCTTTATACAAAAATAACGAGGGACGGATGCACGGATGGTCAGATGTTCGGTAAAACCTTCCAAACCTGCGCCCTATCTTTCGCTTATGCTTAATTGCCTATAGCTTAATTCGCTGTTTTAAACTTCCTACTTCTCAGGTCTAAGCAGCGGGAAAAGTATTACATCCCTTATTGAAGCTGAATCCGTTAAAAACATTATCAATCTGTCTATTCCTATTCCAAGCCCGCCTGCTGGCGGCATTCCGTATTTTAGGGCTTCAACATAATCTTCATCAACGGCCTTCGCTACTTCGCCCTGCGTGTCCATATCTATCTGCTGCCTGAACCTTCTTTCCTGGTCTTCCGAATCATTCAGTTCCGAAAAGCCGTTGGCAAGCTCGCGGCCGAATATATACGGTTCAAAACGTTCTGTAATAGCGGGATTGTTCCTGTTTACTTTTGCCAGCGGCGAAATTTCCACCGGGAAATCCGTTATGAAAACCGGCCCCATTAATTTGGGCTCCACAAGTTCGCCGAAAACAAGTTCCAGAAGTTCGCCGCGCAGCGCGCCGGGGCGTACATCCACTTCTTTTGATTTTAATATCTCTTCAAGTTCGGCTTCTGACTTTGAATCAAAATCAATCCCGGCGTACTCTTTAATCGCGTCCTTCATGGAAATTCTTTTCCACGGCGGCGTCAGGTCAATTTCCGCGCCCTGATAAGTGATAACCATTTTGCCAAGCAGTTTTTGCGCAAGGTGCGCTATCAGTTCTTCGCACAGGTTCATGACTCCCTGAAAATCGGTGTACGCCTGATACAGTTCCACCATGGTGAATTCCGGGTTGTGCTTTATTGATATGCCTTCGTTGCGGAAATTACGGTTGATTTCATATACTTTTTCAAAACCGCCCACAATCAGCCGTTTAAGATAAAGCTCCGGCGCTATCCTCATGTATAAATCCATATCAAGCGCGTTGTGGTGCGTTAAAAAGGGTTTCGCCTTTGCGCCGCCCGGTATTGCCTGCATCATAGGCGTTTCCACTTCAAAAAAACCGCGCGCGTCCAGAAAATTTCTTATCTCTTTTATTATCTTTGTCCTTAACACAAAAGTGCCCATGACTTCTTCATTGGAAATAAGGTCAAGATACCTTTTGCGGTAGCGCGTTTCCTTATCTTTCAGGCCGTGCCATTTTTCGGGAAGCGGCAGAAGCGACTTTGTTAAAAGTTCAAACTTATCGGCCTTTACCGTAAGCTCGCCGGTTTTTGTTTTGAACACTTTGCCTTCCACGCCGAATATGTCGCCTATGTCCATCTTTTTAAAATCTTCATACGCTTCATCGCCCACAGCGTCTTTTCTGATGTAAACCTGAATGGTGCCTGTAAAATCCTTTAAATTGGCAAACGTGGTCTTTCCGTGCGCCCTTATGCTCATTATCCTGCCGGCAGCGCGCTCAACAGTATCACCTTCAACACCTTCCGCCACCGCGCCATTGCGCTCTTTAATTTCGGCAATTGTGCCGCTTCTGTCATAGCCGTACTTGTACGGCACATTTCCCTTATTTACAAAATATTCAAGGTTGTCTTTCCTAGCCTTTAAAAGTTCAGACTCGCTTAACACCGGCTGTTCGGGCGCGGCGTTAACATCATGTTTTTTTCCCTGTTCCATCTTATTCTCCATAAACTTTATTTTTGAATTTTTGTATCTTGTCGTAATATTCGTAAGGCAGGCGTATCTTGCCTATCCTTGTGTAATCCTTGGACGTGCCGTGGCAGTCAGAGCCGCCGCTTACCAACAGCCCGTTGGCATTGGCAATGTCCATGTATTTATTCATATCTTCATACGTGTGGTCCGGATGAAACACTTCTATTCCGTTTAAACCGTATTTTGTCCACTGCGGTATCATTTCATCGGCGTTAAACAATCCCGGGTGCGCAAGTATGGAAACGCCTTTAACGTCTTTAACCAGGTCAATTGCCTCTTCAACGGTCAGCTTTGCCTTTGCCACATAAGCAACGCGGTCTTCGGCAAGAAACCTGGCAAACGCGTCTTTTATATTCTTGGCGTAATTTTTCTGCACCATTAATTTTGCTATATGCAGCCTGCCCGCGTTGTTGATATTTTCGGTAAATTCAAACAGGTCCTCAAAAGCAATATCCATATTAAGCTCTTTAAGCTTGCTTATTATCTTTTTCGCGCGCTCCGTGCGTTTCTTCTGAAAATAGGTCAGTTTCCTGACAAACTCCTGATTCTTCCAGTCCACAAAAAGCGCCACTATATGAATCTCTTTGTTATTGTGAATAGCGGAAAGTTCTATGCCCGGGACAAACTTCACCCCGTACTTTTTTGACATTTCAATACCTTCGGGAACGCCCGCAACAGTATCGTGGTCTGTAATGGCAATGGCTTCAAGGCCGCTTTCTTTTGCCCTTTGAAACACCTCTTCAACAGTGTTGGTGCCGTCCGATTTTCTGGTATGAATATGCAGATCGGCCCACTTGTCAGAATCTTTAAGAATCACCTTTTACTCCATATAATTGTCAGGCGGCAAAAGCCGCCGTCAGAATAAAAATAAATATATATATAACCGCCTTATAAATCAGGCGGTTTTTTAATTTAATGGAGCGGGTGAAGGGAATCGAACCCTCACCTCAAGCTTGGGAAGCTCGCATTCTGCCACTGAACTACACCCGCACATAATATATATATAATATATAATTTTAAGGGATTTATCAACGAAAATATGTACAAATACGGAGGGACAGAGGGTCGGATGCACAGAGGGACGGAAGATTGCCTAATCCATAAACCATTATCCAATATCCTATAAAAAATGAGAGACGGAAGGTTGGAGGGTGGAATATTAACTAATAAAAGTGAATTTAGCTATAATCACAATCGTAGTCTAAACAACCCAACCTGCAACCTCAGACATAATAAACACTTAAGCTATAGCTTCACTCATTTCTTTTTTTAACCTTCCGCTTATGCTTAATTGCTTATGGCTTAACTCGCTCTTACTTCTGTCCCTCTGTGCATCCGTCCCTCGGCCTATATCCACTGCTCTTCCAGCACATCCCCTTCAAGGCTTACGGTTACGGCTTTTATTGGCACTTTGCGGGAAGCTTTTTCAACTGCTGTTTTTGCAATCTGAACAAGCCCGCCGCAGCAAGGCACCTGCATTCTTACCACCGTTAAAGTGTTTATCTTTGCCTGTTCCACCATTGCTGTTATTTTTTCAACATATACATCCAGATCAGAATCAAGTTTAGGGCAGGCAATTGCCAGCGCTTTTCCTTTAAGAAAGTCCTTATGAAAACTGCCCATCGCAAAAGCGACGCAGTCTGCCGCCAGCACCACATCCGCGCCGTTAAAATATGGCGCCGCAGGAGATACAAGGTGAAGCTGAACAGGCCACTGCCGCAGTTCTGATGGCGCGGAAATACCGTCAGCCGAAGCCGTGTTTTTTCTGTTTGTGTTGTCTATCATTCTGGAACCGGGGCAGCCCCCGCTGCCGTGATGCCGCGCCGGAGCGGCTGCAGGAGATTCTTCATCAAACTTAATATTGTTCTCCTTTAGAAACTGTTCGGCAATTTTAATATATTCCGACTGCCCATGATCCCTTAAATGTTTCATATGCGCTTTTACCGTATTAATACCGTGCTTCATTATATTCTCAATTACCTTTCTTTCATCGTATTCTTCCACCTCTTTTTTTACCACTTTTAAGGCATCCTGCGGGCATTCGCCAACGCACGCGCCAAGGCCGTCGCACAGATAATCAGCCACAAGCCTTACTTTGCCGTCAATGACCTGAAGCGCGCCTTCAGGGCACCCCGGAATGCAGTTGCCGCAGCCGTTGCATTTTTCTTCATTTATCTCTATCACATCTCTTTTCATATTATTACCTCCTTTTTTATTTGATAGTACTATACACAATAGAATATCACTTGTCAAGTGATATATTGGAAGGGATGAAAAATAGAGAATTCGAAAATCGATAATCGAAAATTTAAAAGACAAAAACCGAAAAAAGGTTTGGTAGCCGCGCCCTTTAGGGCGCGTTGTTTAAATTTTTTTCAACTGCCGCACCCTAAAGGGTGCGCCTACCAGTGCCAGTACAAAAACCAGAACAAACCTAAATCAACTGCCGCGGGCTAAAGACCCGCGTCTACCAGAACCAAACTCAGCTGCCGAGCTGCCGAGCCGCTGAGCCGCTGTCCCTGCTTCTTTCGCTCGCACGCTCGCTACATCGCAGGGATTTCCGCTGCGCATGCTCGCTTCAACCCAGCTGCCGCCTTTCACATATGCCTGAACACTTCCATTACATCATCTTTTATTATCATGAATTCAAAACCCATTTTATGGCTTCCTGTACCGCTGTCTTTGGAGTCCCATACCGGTATCCCCGCCACTTTTAGTTCTTTGCCTTCAAGTATAAATTCGGCTTCAAGCACGCTTTCCCTGTCCAAACTTACGGGCTTTTCAAAAACAACCATCATTCCGCCCATGCTTATGTTAACCATTCTGCTGTTTACAAATTTTTCGTTATCCGAAGCAAAATATGAATGCAGCTGTTTTAGTTTAACAGGAACAACCCTGTCAGCGCGCTTATGCCGCCTTTTTTCAATAAAAACAGAACGGTCCATAAAATACATCTCCTAAAGATTGTTTATTTGATTGTTTGTCAGGTTTTTAGTTTTTTTATTATACACAAAACAGCTGTATGTGGCAACCCCGATATTCCCGCGCGGTTAATACTTTAAAATCAGCTCTTTCAGCGCTTCTGCCGTATCCACAAGTTTAGCGCAGTCCGCTATTGACGGTTTATCCCTGTAAGTATGCGTTATATCCGCGCAAAGCTGATTAAGATTTTCCGATGTAATGGCGGCCGCCGGAACGCCTGCCGAGGCAAAAACCATATGGTCGCCCTGCGGCCACATATCCCCTTTTATGAATCCCTGATTTTTTAAAAATACCGAGCTTATCTTTTTGGATTCTTTCCCGGCAATGCCGTAAAAAGAAAAAGCTGTTTTCTTTCCCTTAAATCCCATCCCGTCCATATTCACGGCAAGTTTTATTTGTCCCATTTTTCCTTTATTCAATTCAAGATACTTCATCTGGCCGGGCACCGCGTAAAAATCCTCGCCGTTTAACACAAGCAGTTCCACGGGAGTTTTTCCATTATAATCTTTCAGCATTTCAGCAAGCAGCATAAGCGTTACAATTCCCGTAGCGTTATCAACGGCGCCGGGCGTCTTATCCTTTGTGTCAATATGCGCGCATATTGTTATCCGGCGGCCTGAATTACCTTTAAAAGCCGCAACGTTCCATGCCTTTGATTTTTTTCTTTGCGCATTAAAAGAAAGTTTAACGGGCTGATTTTCATATAAAGCCAGCTTTTCCCCAAGCGTGTCTTTTATATAAACAGAGGGTATGTCAAAATCGCCGTCTTCAAACATTGGAAACGGGTACACGCCGCCAGCGGCCTGCGGATTTCTGCCTGTGGCGGTAATAATTGCCGCCGGAGCTTTTTTCTCCAGCAGCGTGTATATCTCTTTATGATGTGGCGGATTGTAAAAAACAAAATTTTTCGGCATAATCTGTTCCGCGGCTATCTTTCCTTTTAAAAGAAGAATAGTCCCCTTAATTTCCGCATCACGCAGCCGGTCAAGCGTGGATACAACCTTTAAAGCCGCTTTTACCCCGCACTTTTTAGAATACGGGCTTACTCTTGCCGAAAATTTTTTATTACCCGCTTCAAGCACAGGTTTATTTTCTTTCCATGTTATGCAGCTGAAAACCTGCCTTTTGGTTTTCCAGCCGTAAAGCGCCATTATATTTTCAAACATTAAAAGGGCTTTAATATTCTGTTTTCTTCCGGGGCACCTATCCGGCATTTTCGCGCAAAGGGTATTAAGATACTTTTTGGCCTTTTTTTCCATCTCTTCCCTGTTCATAAATTATCGCCACCTTTATTAATTAGTTTCTTGATTATATTCCTGACCGCAGGTCCGCTCCCTCTGTCCCTCTGTCCCTCTGTCCCTCCGTCCCTCTGCCGTTCTACACGTATATCATCCTCTTTGTCATTCCGCCGTCCACAACAAAATTCTGTCCTGTAATAAATCCGGCTTTATCAGAAACCAGGTATAATGCCAGCTGTGCTATGTCAGACGGCGCGCCCACCCTGCCCGCGGGGTGCTGGTTTTTATCTGCTTCAGAATGTGCCGGTTCCTTAAAATCCCTTTTCTTTTTAAAATCAGACACTTCTATCCACCCCGGGCTTATGCAGTTTACGCGTATTAAAGGGCCAAGCGAAACCGACAGCGCATGAGTAAGCGCCATAACGCCGCCCTTTGAAGCCGAATACGCCTCCGTATTTGGTTCTGACATAAGCGCGCGTGTTGAGGCAATATTTACAATTGAACCTTTGTTTTTTTCAAGGTGAATACGGGAGAATTTAGCCAGAAGGAAAACAGATGTAAGATTAACCGCCAGCACCCTGTTCCACTCTTCAATTGAAAGTTCCAGAATATTTTTATTTACACCGATGCCCGCGTTATTAATAACCGCGTTTATCGCGCCGTATTTTTTTGCCGTGTCGGCAACCATCTTTTCCGTTTCCATGGCCGCGGAAACATCGCATTTAAAAAAAGACAGCCTGCTGTCTTCTTTCATTACCTCCACAAGTTCAAGGCCGGCTTCGCCGTCAATGTCAGCGGCGGAAACGTTCCACCCTTCGTCCAGAAAAGACTTTACAAGCCCCCTGCCTATACCCTGCGCCCCGCCTGTTATTATTACAGTTTTATTTTTCATAATTTTCTCCCGTGTGATTTTTTATTATAATATCATACTCCCCGCCGCTTAAACAGCGCGATTTGACTTTACCGCTGTTATCAGCTATAAATAACATCAGGGGTTTTATAATCTGAATATTTTATGCCTTATTAAGGCGGATTTTAAGGGGGAATTTATGAAGGTATTATACATTGATGACTCTCCGTTACAGATTAAACTTATGGGAATTTTTCTGAAAAATAATCCAAAACTTGAACTTGTGCCCGCGCAAAGCGGCAAAGAAGGAATTTATAAGGCGCAGAACGAGCCGACAGATATAATACTGCTGGATATGGAAATGCCGGAAATGGACGGCGAAGCTGTGCTTAAAGCCTTAAAACAAAGCCATCTTACATCAGACATTCCTGTCATAATGTTCACTTCTTCGGATGAACCCGGGCTTGAAGAAAAACTTGTGAACCTTGGAGCCGCGGCATTTTTGAAAAAACCGCACGGCATTCAGGCGCTGAACAACACCATAACTATGGTTATAGACAGGGCGAACTGACAGGATTTTAGGTTATTTTCTTTTACCCTTCACGGGCTCATGCAGAACCAGATGGTATTCTTTTCTTAAATCCACAAGTATTTCTTTTAATATAGCGGCTACAGGTATGGCGATAAGTATTCCCATTACGCCCATTAAATTGCCGCCGATTATGATTGCAAGTATCGTGATAAACGCGTTTAAGCCCACTGATTCGCCGACAAGCCGCGGCGTGATAATGTAAGATTCAAGAAGCTGCGCCACGGTGAACACCACGCCTATCCCAATTAAAAGCCCTATTCCCTGATAATAAGCCAGCGCCATTACAACAGCCGCCACAAAACCAATAAGCGAACCCACATACGGTATTATGGAAAGCACCCCTGCCGCGAACCCTATGACAAAACCGAATTTCAGCCCGATAAAATAAAGCCCCAGCCCGTATAAAAGGCCAAGAATAAAAGCCACCACAAGCTTACCGCGTATATACCCGCTTAATATCCTGTTTATTCTGCCCATATAATCCTGCGCCAGCGGAAGGTATTTTACAGGGATATAACTTTTAATTTCTTCTTTCATTTTTTCGTAATCAATTATCATAAAAAAGAAAAACAGCGGAATAAGCAGCACGTTAAGAATCGCAAGCAGCCATTTTATAACACTGGAAAAGAAACCTGACACCGTCCCGGTGATTTTTGAAACAGCGTCAGCGGAAAGCTGCGCGGCCTGCTGTTTAATAAGGCCGTCAATGCCGTGTTCGCTTAAATTCAGTTCAATTCCCGCGTTTTGCGCTATTGTCTCTGCCATCCTTAAAGCTTTCACGGAATTTTCCGGAAGTTCCCTGAAAAAACTTGATGTGTCTTCAACCATTTTTGGCATTACCGCCATTACAGAAAACACAAGCGCGCCGGTCATAAGAAGAAATATAAGGGTAACCGAGACCACACGGTTTAATCCCCTTTTTTCAAGTTTGATTATAAGCGGAAACACCAGATAAGACAGGCCAAAAGCAATAAGCAAAGGTTTTAAGGCGTAACCAAGCCCGATTGTAATAATAAGCGCGATAACCGCAAAGGCGCCCAGTATTATCTTTAATTTTGTTTTTTTTGACATTTCAAGTTTTTTCGGCTTTGCCACGGCTTTTCTCCCAAAAAACATTTTCTTAAATTACCTTGAATTAATTATAACAGTAATTTATTAAAGGGCAAGGCATTAATTACAAAGGCCGCACCGGCATTTTAAACGCCGTGTACGGCCTTTAACATCGCGCTGATTTTATCCTGAAATATTACTTGTTTTTTGCGCGGTCCTTTTTGCCCTTAAAATCCGCCTTTTTATCTTCTTTCATTTTTTTAAGTATTTCTTTCTGTTCCTTGGTAAGAATTGAACCTGTTTCATTCATAAATCTGACGTGTTCTTTCATCTGTGCTGCGTGTTTTTTTGCCATTTCGTCAATCATAGCGTCAATCTTCCCCATATCAGGTTTATCTTTGGAAAGTTCTTCATTTATCGCGCCGCGGCTGTCTTTCATACCCTTCCACGAATCTTTATCCGCGGGTTTTTTATCCGAAAGCTTTTTAAGCTTTTCCATCTGTTCCGCCGTAAGGTTAAGTTCTGAAGCATTAGCAAGAATCATTTTGGGGCCTGCCATCATGCCAAACCCGCCTTCATTTCCGAATCCTCCGCCAAAACACATTCCCTGCCCTTTTCCGCCTTTTGCAGATACAGCCGAAACAACAGCAAAGAGCATAACAACAGCTACCGCATAAACAATCGTTTTCTTCATAACTTTCTCCTTTTTCCGTATCTTCCGGGTCCGGAGCCCAAAAAAAAAACGGTTTTTTTAACTTCATCAATTTGACGTATTAAGCAGCATAACGGTTGCATTAAAAAGTACCGGTGTCATATTTAAATTTATAACTTCTTGACTATTAACCGGCTATTTAATATTATCTGTAAAGGGAAAAAATTCAAAGGAGGTTTTATGAAGAAACTATTTTTAACGGTATTTGTAATCGTTTTAGCGGCATTTTTATCATCATGTTCTCCGGCAAGCCCGGCGGCAGCCTTGGATGCCACTCCAACCCCGCCTGCAGCCACCACAGCATCAGACATTTTTATTCTGGCTAATTTCCAGCTGACTGACGCAACGACAACCGCCAACTGCTCCATCGAAGACACTAATACTGATACCTGGATTAATAACGCTACCGTTACAATTGCCGGACAGACAATACCTTTTGTTTCCGACGGCGTTCATATGACGTTTGCCCTTCCCGGTACTTACGCGGCCGGAGATACAGTTACCCTTAATGTGACCACATCTTACGGGACAGCCACAGCTTCGGGTACAATTCCTGCGTCAGGCGCGTCTGCCAATGCGGTTGCGGTAAGCGGCGCTAAAAACGGTTCAATATTTTATATAGCACACTAAACAACCAATAAAAAAAGCCCTTGGATTAATCCAAGGGCTTTTTTTATTTAAGGCAAAAATTTTATCTTACACGTTTATGCTTTTTTCCTGTTTGACATAACAATAATAACAACTACCACAATGATTAAAAGCAGTATTATAATCCACCACGGGAAGCCGCCTTTTGTCTTTGCGTCTGCCGCTGCTTTTGCAGCCGCATCCGCGTCCGCTTTTGCCTGTGCCGCTACAGCTTCCGCTGTTGCCTGCGCCGAAGCCAGTTTGTCCGCCGCCGCCTTTGCCGCTGTTTTTGCCTTGCTGTCAACTGCCTGTGATGCTTTCTTAAGCGCTGTTGCAGTTTTTGTAGCAGCCGCGTTCACCGCGTTTGCAGTTTCAGTGGCTTTCGCGCTTGCCGCAGCCGCAAGTTCATCAGCTTTTGCCTGTGCTTCAGCTTCAACAGCAGCAGCCTTATCAGCCGCAACGTCTTCTGCTTCCTGAACAGTTGTAGGCGCACCATTTGAAGAGCTTGCATCATCTTTTACCGGAGATGTGGAACAACCGGCAAATGCAAAACCAATTACCATTGCAAAAACAATAAACAGATTCTTTTTCATAATTCCTCCTGATTTTTTTCTTAAAGCCCCTTACAATTTTCAATAATTATAACATAAAAAACGTTTTTTACAAAACCCTGACTTTAAAAAAGATAACCTTACCGCCAGGACGGCAAATACGACACCGTCCAGCTGTTTGTTATATCAACGGGGTTTTTTCCGTCAGTGTCAACAACGCATATATATTCGCTGCCGTATTTTTTAAAGACAATTTTTTTGCCGTCAGGCGACCAGCAGGGTTCTTCGGCCTTAACTTCACACTTAATCTCTTTTAAATCCGTGCCGTCAGGTTTTATTGTCATAAGTTTCCCTTCGTTTTCAAACAGAATCAGCTTTCCGTCAGGCGACCAGCAAGGCGTGTCATCATTGCCGCCGGTGGCGGTAATCTGCTTCTGATTTTTACCGTCAGCGTCCATCACAAACACCCTGCATCTTTTATCCTTGTGCCTTGAAAACACTATGCGCTTTCCGTCAGGCGACCATTTGGGGTCTGATTCGTGATAC
>JAKQNO010000118.1 GCA_029565735.1 bacterium | reverse complement strand
CTTATTTTAAAGCGCATGGCGCACAGGGGCGCTGTGGGCGCTGACCCAAAAACCGGCGACGGCGCGGGCATACTTATACAGACCCCGCATGACTTTTTTGTAAAAGCTGCGTCTGAAATTAAAATTAATCTTCCCGCGCAGGGAGAATACGGTACAGGGCTTATATTTCTGCCTTTGGAAAAAAACACGGCTTACGCTGTTAAAAAAGAAGTGGAAAAAGCGGCAAAAGAATGCGGGCAGGAAGTGCTTGGCTGGCGAAACGTGCCTGTAAATAAAGCGGTGCTTGGGGAAACGGCAAAAGCATCGTGCCCTGATTTTGTGCAAATTTTTATAAAACGGTCTTCTGATATTAACAACGCCGAAGATTTTGAAAGAAAACTTTTCCTGATAAGAAAGAAGGCGGAAAATTCCGTAAGGGCTTCTGACATACAGGACAAAAAAACTTTCTATGTCACGAATTTATCGTGCAGGGTGTTTATATACAAAGGGCTTATGCTTCCGGAAAATGTGGCTGACTTTTTTATTGATTTAAATGACCCGCTTGTTAAAAGCGCGATAGCCCTTGTGCATTCAAGGTATTCCACCAATACTTTCCCGACGTGGGATTTGGCGCAGCCTTTTAGGTACCTTGCGCACAACGGCGAAATAAACACCATACGCGGCAACATAAACTGGATGAAGTCGCGCGAGGGGCTTTTTAAAAGCTCCGTGTTCGGCGATGACATTGAAAGCGTGAAACCCGTTATCCGCGATGAACAGCAAAGCGATTCCGCCTCCATTGACAACGCGTTTGAAACGCTTGTGCAGGGCGGCAGGGCTATGCCTCATTCCATGATGATGCTTGTGCCGGAAGCGTGGGAGCATAACAGCCTGCTTTCCAATTCCGTAAGAAGTTTTTATAAATATCACGCGTGTTTCATGGAACCATGGGACGGCCCGGCGGCGCTTGCGTTTACCGACGGCGTAAGGATAGGCGCGGTGCTGGACAGAAACGGGCTGCGCCCTTCGCGTTACATAGAGACCAATGACGGCACAGTAATACTGTCTTCGGAAACCGGGGTTATTGACATTGCGCCTTCGCAGATAAAGCATTCCGGCAGGCTGGAACCGGGAAAGATATTTTTCATTGACACTGAAAAACAAAGGATTATAGAAGACGGGGAAATAAAAAAAGAAATAGCCATGCGCGCGCCGTACAGGCAGTGGAGGAAAGAACAGCTGGTATATCTGGAAGACCTTCCCGTGCCCGAGGTAAAAGATGAGGCCCCGGAATTTCTGATAAACAGGCTTAAGGCTTTCGGTTACACAAGGGAAGACATGAAAGAAATATTAAAGCCAATGGCAAACGACGGCAAGGAACCGGTAGGTTCAATGGGCAACGACACCCCGCTGTCAGTGCTGTCGGAAAAACCAAAGCTTCTTTACACATATTTTAAGCAGCTTTTCGCGCAGGTTACAAACCCGCCCATTGATTCCGAAAGGGAAGATATTGTAATGAGCCTGCGCAGTTTTCTGGGGCCGCGCCAGAATCTGTTTGAAGAGACGGAACTGCATTCGCATAAGCTTCAGGCAAGGGAGCCGATTCTTACCAACGAAGAGCTTGCGGCAATAAAAAATATTTCGGTAAGCGGCTTTAAGGCAAAAACGATAACCCTTTTGTATATGCCGGGCGGCACAAAACGCTTTATGGAAGCGCTTGACAGG
>JAKQNO010000115.1 GCA_029565735.1 bacterium | reverse complement strand
GCGAGCCCATTCAGGTCGGGATACTTGTGGATTCGGTATCGGAAGTAATTGACATTGCGGCGCCGGATATTGAATCCACGCCGTCATTTGGCGTTGAGCTTGACACGCAGTATATACTTGGAATGGCCAAGACAAAAGGCGCGGTTAAGATACTTCTTAACATAGACAGGGTGCTGACGGGAGAGGAGATTGAAAGCCTTAAAGAAGGGGTAAAATAATGAAAGATGCTGAAAGAATGACAGACACGGCAACCCTTGATGACAGGACGTATCACAGCATTAAGGACCTGATATATGAAAAGTGCGGAATCAAGCTTGGAGACGCCAAAAAAGCGCTTGTTGCCGCCCGCGTAAGAAAAAGAATGCGCGAACTGCAGATTTTCAGCCATGATGAGTATCTTCAGAATGTGCTTGGCGATGAAACCGGAATGGAACTTGTGCTTCTTATGGATTCAATTTCAACCAATGTCACATCTTTCTACAGGGAAAGCGGCCATTTTGAAATAATGGAAAGCAACCTGCGTAAATGGGCCGATGAAGGGCAGAAAAGGTTCAGGTTCTGGTCCGCGGCGTGTTCTTCGGGAGAAGAGGCCTATACAATGGCGTTTACGGTAAAGCAGGCGCTTTCCGGCGCTTATGACGCAAGAATACTGGCAACGGATATTTCCACGAAGGTGCTTGGGCTGGCGCATCAGGGCGTATATGAAGAAGAAAAAACACTTTCAATACCGCCCGACATAAAGGGCAAATATATGGAAAAAGTAAAGTCCGGAGATAAGGCGTTTTTTTCTGTCAGGCCTGATATCCGCGAAATGGTGCTTTTCAGAAGGTTAAACCTGACGGAGATGCCTTTTCCGATGAAAGGGCCCATGGATATAATATTCTGCAGGAATGTGATGATTTATTTTGATAAGGATTTAAGGCGCAGGCTTGCTGTGGAATTTCACAGGCTGTTAAAACCCGGCGGGCTGCTTATAATAGGGCTTACGGAAAGCCTGATAGAAATCAGCGACGGGTTTACCAGGACAGGCCCGTCGGTTTACACAAAATAAAGGGGCGGCAAAATGGATATATCTGTTGAAATCGGAGGATTAAAAGTCACCAGGAACCCCGCAGACAGGCTTATTACATATTCGCTTGGAACGTGCCTTGGCGTCACAATCTATGACCCGGTGGCAAAAGTCGCGGGCCTGCTGCACGCGCAGCTGCCCCAGTCGTCCTTAAACGGGCAAAAGGCGCTTTTAATGCCTTCCGTATTTGTGGACACGGGAATTCCTCTGCTCTTTGAAAAAGCATACCAGCTTGGGGCGGAAAAAAAGAGGATAATACTTAAACTTGCCGGGGCGACCGTAAAAAATGAAGCGGATGAATTTTTTAAAATCGGCGAGCGTAATTACATAATGGCAAGAAAACTTCTCTGGAAGAACCAGGTGTTTATTTCCGGGGAGGATGTGGGCGGCTGCATAGCGCGCACGGTTTCAATTGACGCGGCAACCGGAATAGTTACGGTAAAATCAGGCGGAGTGGAAAAAATTCTGTAAGGAGGAAAGAACTATGGCTTATAATTTTTTGATTGTGGATGATTCTATAACCACCAGGACCATCATTAAAAAGATACTTCAGTTGTCGTCCATAGAAATCGGCGAGCTTCACGAAGCCGCGGACGGCGAGGAAGCGCTTGAAGTGCTTCAAAACAAGTGGATAGACCTGGTATTTGCGGACATAAACATGCCGCGTATGAACGGCGTGGAAATGGTTCAGAGAATGAGGGAGGACGGGATGCTGAAAAGCATACCCGTTGTAATAGTGTCCAGCGAGGGAAGCGAGACAAGGATAGAAGAGATGATGGCAAAGGGGATAAAAGCGTATTTAAGGAAGCCGTTCACCCCTGAAAATATAAAGGAACTTGCGGAAAGCATACTCAATCTTGACAAAAGGGGGGAATGACATGTCCGATTACGCGTCTGCTCTTGAAAAGGTATTTCACGAAATCCTTTCAAAGTACGCGATGATGTTCGGGGAACCCGCCGGCGAAGCGGATTTTGTTTATAAACCGGAAAATGTTTATGTGCGTTCTGATGTGGGATTTAAGGGGCAATACAGCGGAACTATGTCTGTCGCCTCGACAAAGGGTTTTTGTTTTGTTCTTGCCGCAAATGTCCTTGGCACGGAGCCTGAACAGGAATGCGCCAAAACCGGAAGCGGCTGCGACGCGATGAAGGAATTCATAAACCTTACCTGCGGCCATTTTGTAACAGAGGCTTTCGGAAAACAAGCCACCGCGGATCTGACTCCGCCTGACGCTTTTATAATAGGTTCAAACGAGTGGGAAGAAGCGGTGAAATCCGCCGACGTAAAATTTATGGTTGAAGGGATGCCGGTCGCGGTTTCCGTAAATGTTGAAGGAACCGGCAGGGCCAAATAAAAATGATTAAAGTGCTGGTTGTGGATGATTCGGCGATAGTAAGGAAAGTACTGTCTTTGGAGCTGTCAAAGACCGCCGACATAGAAGTGATAGGGACCGCGCCTGACCCTTATGTGGCGCGTGATAAGATAGTGCGTCTGAATCCTGATGTCATAACACTGGATATTGAGATGCCAAAGATGGACGGCATAACATTTTTAAAAAAATTAATGCATTATAAACCGATGCCTGTGATTGTTGTGTCTTCGCTGACGCCCGCCGGAAGCAAACTTGCTTTTGAAGCCATTCAGCTGGGCGCGGTGGAAGTGCTGTGCAAACCCGGCGAGGCCTACACGGTGAGCGACCTTGCGATAGAACTTTCCGATAAAATACGCGCCGCCGCCGGAGCAAACATTAAAAAAATACTGACTGCGCAGGATAATACCGCGGCGGATAATATAAGACTGGAGACAACAACCGAAAAAATTGTTGCGATAGGCGCTTCCACGGGCGGAACGCAGGCGATAAGGCATATATTAAAAGCCATGCCTTCCAACGCGCCGGGAATGGTTATTGTACAGCATATGCCTGAAAATTTTACGCGTTCATTTTCCGAATCCCTTAATAATGAATGCGTCATGCAGGTTTTGGAGGCAAAAGACGGAGATTATGTTTCAACAGGCAGGGCACTTATAGCGCCGGGAAATAAACATATGGTTTTAAGGCGTTCCGGAGCCATGTACAGGGTTGAAATAAAGGACGGCCCAAGGGTGCAAAGGCAGAGGCCGTCTGTTGATGTTCTGTTTCATTCGGTTGCCTTAAGCGCCGGAGCGAATGCCGTAGGCGTTATTCTTACGGGTATGGGCGCGGACGGCGCCGAAGGAATGCTGAAGATGAAACAGGCAGGCGCCTTTAATATCGCGCAGGATGAGGCGTCGTGTGTGGTGTTTGGAATGCCGCAGGAAGCCATAAAAGCAGGGGGCGTTGACCTGGTGGCGGGGCTTAAGAAAATACCTGCAGCCATCGCCGACGCCGCGGCTGCCAAAAGGAAACTTTTGCAGGATAAGTGAACTGACAGTGGCGTGAAATTCAAAAAGGAGGTATTGATATGAGGGTGTTGCTTGTGGATGATTCACCGATGCAGCAGAAAATCGCTAAAATTTATCTTGAAAAAGGGGAGGGGTATACGGTCCTTTCCGCCGTAAACGGCCGTGAAGGCGTTGATATGGCAAAGAAGGAGAAACCCGACCTGATTCTTCTTGATGTGGAAATGCCGGAGATGAGCGGCGAAGAGGCGTTAAAGGAATTAAAACTAAGCGAACTTACAAAAGACATACCGGTTATTATGTGCACTGCCGCCGAAGAAGAAGGGCTGGAGCAGCGCCTTTTGTCAATTGGAGCCGCAAGTTTTATCAAAAAACCGCACGGCTTTTCCCTTTTAAAGAATATCGTAAAAGACCTTGGCGCAAAAGGATAGGGGGAGTATTTATGCCGGGTACCGCAAAATCAGCGCCTAAAATAATGCTGCCTGAAGGGCTTGAAAGGTATATTTATGAATCTTCCGGCATATACCTGATACTTGATGAAAAATCACGCATTGTATTTATAAACGAAGAAGGGAAAAGTATTCTTGGCATCAGGGGAGAAGAGTGTCATGGTAAAAACTGGATTAATAATTATATTCCGCGCAAAGAAAGAAAAAAATTATCCGCGCTTTTTAAATCGGTTTTTGCCGGAAATTTAAAAAACGTAAGGTATTTTGAAAATGATATTATATCCGCGGACGGGAAAATACACAGGATAGAATGGAAAAACACCCTTTTGAAAGATGAAAAAGGGAAAGTTGAAGGCATTATATGCTATGGGACTGACGTTACAATAGACAGGCTTGCCCATAAAGCCCTTGTTGAGGGAGAGGAACGTTACAGAAAACTGTTCAACAGCATAAGCGACTGCATAATGATATACAGCATAAATAAATCCGGGTTTCCGGGTAAAATACTTGAAGTTAACGAAACGATGTGCAAAAAAACCGGATTTTCAAGGGATGAAATTCAAAAGCTTGGGCCGGCAAATGCGGTACATCCGCAAGACAGGAAATATGTCAAGGCAATCCATAAAAAGATGGAATACAGGCAGGGCAGAATTTCCTATAAAACCAAGCTGATGTGCAGGGATGGTTCATATTTTCCGGCCCTTGTAAGTCTTTCAAACTTTAAATTTCAGAAACTGGAAATGGTGATAGCTTCGGCAAGGGATTTGTCCGGTGAAATAAAAACAAGAGACCAGCTTGAACAGAGCGAAGGCAGATACAGGCTGCTTTTTGAATCCGTGGGCGACCTGGTGGCTGTTGTCCGCGCCGGAGCAGGAGGAATGAACTGGCAGATTGCGGAAGTAAACGGAAGGGTAAAAGAAACGCTTGGATATACAAAAGAACAGTTTGTGGGTTTAAAATTAAAAGACATTGTTGACGGCGGCAAGAGTGAGTTTAATCTAAAGATGCTTAAAGAGGTCATAAAAAGCGGCAAGGTAAAAGTTGAAATAGGATTAAAGTCAATTTCAGGCGCCGTTGTAATAATGGAAATAAGGGGCTATCTTGTTAAATCAAAAGGCAGCCTGGAATTTATCGCCATTTGCAGGGATATAACTGAAAGAAAGAAAGAAGAGGAACTGCTAAACGAACAGAACCGCCTGAACAAAGGGCGCGCGCTGATGCTTGAAAAGTCCGCTTTTGAAACCGCGGGAAAAAATGAAATGATTGAGGCGCTTATTAAAACAGCTGCGGAGGCGATGGGATGCAGCAGGGCTTTTTGGTCGGAGATAGCCGGAGGGGTTAATCATTTTCCGGTGGAATGGGCCGCGCCGGGCCTTAAAAAAGTTATGGGGCGGTTTAAAATACCGCATCACAATGAATATGATGAAAAATATACCGCGGGTATTTATAACGCCGATATACTTCTTTCCAGGGCCGGCAAAGGGCTTAAGGCAATAATGAAAACTGTACTCCCCGTTATTAAGAAAAAACTGGGTATTTCAGAAGCAATGGCTGTCCCGTGTTATATTAACCAGAAACTGGCGGGGACAATGGTTTTTTGCTCGGAAAAAGATAATTTCTGGACCCCGGCAAAACAGGGATTTGCCAGGGACTGCGCCAAGATAACCGGAATGGCTGTCCAAAAAATGAATCTGGAAAAAAGTATACGCGCCGGCGAAGAAAACTACAGGCTTTTATTTGAAAATGCAGGCGACCCGATACTTGTAAACAAACTGGAAAAAGGCGGCACACCTTCTTATTTTTATGAAGTAAATGAAACCGCGATACATGAATACGGCTATACCAAAGAAATGATGCTTAAAATGAAGCCCAGGGATTTAATAGCTGATTATAATGACGCTCACGCCTTACAAATTATTAAAATTCTTGAAACTACAGGCCACGCATCTTTTGAGACTGTCGCGAAACATTTTTCCGGCAGGCTGTCGCCTGTTGAGGTGAATGTCCATCAGTTTAACATCAATAACGAAAAAAGGTACCTGACCACTGTCAGGGACATTTCCGAACGTAAAAAAATGGAAAAAGCGCTTCTTGAAAGCGAAATGTATTACAAGGCGCTTACCGAAGAATCTTCTGACATTATTTTAGTGGTGGGCAAGGACGGTATAATTAAATACGCAAGCCAGGCTTTTTTTAAAGTTCTTGGGTATACCCGTGCGGAAATTGAAGGGCAGCATATAAGCCGGTTTTCCCAGGGATACCAGAAGGGCAGGTTTACGGATATAGCCGAAGGGCTTGCAAACGGGGAAATAGTGAACGCAGAACACAGGGCCAAGACAAAAGATAACCGGCTTGTAATCCTGGATGTAACGGTCAAAAAAATGGTTGATGACCCTGTGGTAAACGGTATTGTCCTGAATATGAGGGATATCACGGAAAGAAAAAAACAGGAAGACCGGATGAAAAAAGTAATAAGGGAGCTTGAACATACAAACGCGGAACTTGAACAGTTTGCCTATGTGGCTTCGCACGATTTAAAAGAGCCCTTAAGGATGATATCCAATTACCTTGATCTTATACAGTTAAGGCATAAAGCGGAGCTGTCCGGAGAAGTGATAGAGTTTATGGATTACGCCATGGGCGGCACAAAGAGGATGTTTGAACTTATCCAGTCGCTTTTGACCTATTCCCGAATTGGAAGGAAAAAAACCGAAATCGCCGAGGTGGAACTGAATAAAATAATAGATGAGATAAAGGCTGATTTTTTTATTAATGTCACCGGGCGTCTGGAACACGGAAACCTTCCTGTGATAAAAGGAAATAAAATAGAGATACTGCAGCTTTTTAACAATTTAATAGGCAATGCCGTGAAGTTCCGTTCTGAAAAAGAGGTTTTAATAAAAGTATCCGCTCAATCCGGTGAGGAGGACTGGACAATAACCGTTGAGGACAACGGCATAGGAATGGAAAGAAAATACGCGGAGAGGGTTTTTGGGCTGTTTGAAAGGCTTCATTCTGACGCAGAATATCCCGGAACGGGAATAGGGCTTACAATCTGTAAAAAAATCGTGGAGAATTGGGGGGGCAGAATATGGATAGATTCAGAACCGGGAAAAGGGACGCGGGTTCATTTTACAATTCCGCAAAGGAGGGAAGCAAATGATTAAACCGAAGGTGTTGCTTGTGGAGGACAAAGAAAGCGATGTAAGGCTTGTAAAGGAAGCTTTCAGTATTCTAAATATTGAAACAGATTTGAACGCGGTCTATGACGGTGAAGAGGCTTTGAACTATATCTTTAAAAAAGGTAAATACGCGTCTGCACAGACTCCCGACATTGTGATAATGGACATAAAGATGCCCAAAAAAAACGGAAGGGAAGTGTTAAAGGAAATAAGGGAAAACAGTTCCACGAAAGATATCACGGTGTTTATGCTTACCAATTCCGACGCGAAAGAGGATATTCTTGATTCGTATGAACACAGGGCAAATTCCTACATGACAAAACCGCTTGAACTTTCCGAATTTGTGGAGATAATAAAGTATATAAATGAAATATGGCTTAAAAAAACCGGCCGGAATTAAAAAGCGTAAAAACTATATGGCGGAAAGGTTGAAAATATGGCTAAACTATCGGTTCTGGTAGTAGAGGATAAACCAAGTGATGTAAGGCTGGTTGTGGAGGCCTTCAGGGAAAGCAAGGTGCAGAACAACTTAAGCATTGTCGGCGACGGGGAGGAAGCGGTTAATTTTTTAAAACAAAAAGGAAAATACAAGGACGCTCCAAGGCCGGATATTATACTTCTTGATTTAAGGCTGCCCAAAATGGGAGGCCTGGAAGTTTTAAAGGAGATTAAAGAGGATAAAAATATAAGTTCAATACCGGTGGTGGTGCTGTCAAATTCCGACGCCGAGAATGATATTAATAAGTCGTATGAGTACAAGGCCAACTGCTATATAACCAAACCGTTTGCCATAACCGAATTTATAGAGATTGTAAAATACATAGAAAAGTTCTGGCTTAACTATGTGAAACTGCCGGTAAAGTAAGGCGGGTTTTATTTTTTAAATTCTGACGTGAAATGAAAGTCAATGCTGTCGTATTTTTTAATGTGATAATTAAGCATCCATTCTGATTCTGAAAAAAATACGGGGTTTCCGTTTTTGTCATTTGCTATCCTGTCCGCCATATCCCTGCAGAACTCTTCCAGCTTTTTGGGGTCTTTTGAAGTGACCCAGCACGCTTTATGAATGTTTAACTGTTCAAACCTGCAGTCAGCGCCGTATTCATTGGCAAGGCGGTACAGTATTACGTCAAACTGCAGAAGCCCCACTGTCCCCACTATTTTGCGCCTGCCCTGGTCCATTAAAAACAGCTGCGCCACGCCTTCGTCGGTAAGCTGCGAAATGCCTTTTTCAAGCTGTTTGGCCTTTGATGAAGTGTTGATAAGCTCCCTGAAAACTTCCGGCGAAAAACTGGGTATGCCCTGATAATTCATTTTTTCGCCTTCCGTCAGCGTGTCGCCTATCTTAAAATTGCCCCTGTCATAAAGGCCTATAACATCGCCGGGAAAAGCTTCGTCTATAACTTCTTTTTTCTGCCCCATAAAACTTGCGGGGTTGTTGAACCGAAGGTCCGTATCAAGGCGGACGTGTTTATAGAATTTATTGCGTTCAAACATTCCGGAGCATACGCGGAAGAAAGCGATTCTGTCGCGGTGGCGCAGGTCAAGGTTGGCGTGAATCTTAAATACAAAACCGGAAAATTTTTCCTCCTGCGGCTGCACTTCGCGGGTATCGGCCTGCCTTGCCTTGGGAGGCGGCGCTATTTCGGTAAAAGTGTCAAGAAGCTCGCGTACGCCGAAATTATTAAGGGCGCTGCCAAAAAAGACCGGCGCCTGTATCCCTTCAAGGTACTCTTCTTTGTTAAAACTGCCGTAAACGCCTTCAATAAGCTGGGCGTCCTCGCGCAGTTTTGCCGCGTTATGCCCTCCCACATAGGTGTCCAAAAGTGGGTCGGATAAAGACGGTATTTCAATGCCTGCGTCTTCGTCTGCTTTGTTGGGCTGGAAAAGCATCAGTTTTTTCCTGTGAAGGCTGTAAACGCCCTTAAAGTCGGAACCGCGGGAAATTGGCCAGCTTAAAGGGCATACGCTTATGTCCAGTTTTTTTTCAAGTTCGTCCAGAAGGTCAACCGGGTATCCGCCTTCGCGGTCAAGTTTGTTTATAAAGACAATCACGGGGGTGCTGCGCATGCGGCACACGTTCATTAATTTTTCGGTCTGCTCTTCAACGCCTTTTACCCCGTCAACCACAAGTATGACGCTGTCAACGGCGGTCAGCGTCCTGTAAGTGTCTTCGGCGAAATCTTTATGGCCCGGCGTGTCAAGAAGGTTTATTTTAAGATTATTATATTCAAAACTCATAACCGCGGAAGCAACCGAAATTCCGCGCTGGCGTTCTATTTCCATAAAGTCGGAAACAGTGGTTTTTTTGATTTTATTGGACTTTACCGCGCCGGCCGACTGAATGGCGCCCGCGAACAGCAGAAACTTCTCCGTAAGCGTGGTCTTTCCGGCGTCAGGATGGCTTATTATGGCAAACGTCCTTCTTTTCTGTATCTCTTCTGTCAGGGCCATGTTATCTCCGTGTGTTTGTTAAACAGCGGAAATTATAACAGGTTTTAAATAAAATACCAAATATAAAAGTGAAGAGGGACGGAGGTACGGATGCACGGAGGGACAGATGTAACGGTGAAGGTTATGCGGTGTAATTGGATCATTATGTAACATTTCTCTTGAGCCCGATGCTTTTAAAATTATTTTCAGGATAAAAAGAATACGGTTCTGTAATATTATTAATAGCGGCGAATTAAAGGAAATAGTTTATTTATTCGCAGCCTTCATCGGGCACGCCGTCGCAGTTGTCGTCAACGCCGTTGCCGCAGATTTCGGAGGCGCCGGGATTTATAAGAGCGTTTTCGTCGTCGCAGTCTTCTCCAAGGGAAGAACTGACAGATATATAACCTTCGGGCTGAACGCACGCAACAGACCTTACGGATGAATTCGCGTAGCCGTCGCTGTCCGCGTCCTGAAGCCATAAAGTATATGTTATTGCCGGATCAGTATCATCGCAGTCATTATTATTTCTTACATATCCCGTGTAAGGCTGCGGGCATGAAGCCTGGCATACAGAAGGGTTCCCGTAACTGTCATCATCAAGATCCTGACACCACATAGTTTCCGGATTTATGAACTGATCGCTGTCATTGCAGTCCGTGTTATTTAAGACATATCCGGCGGGCTGTGTGCAGCTTTCAATCCATACGGAAGAATTGCCATAGCCGTCGTTGTCCGCGTCCATATAGTAAACTGACACTAAGTTTAAGGCTTCATCCGTGTCGTCACAGTCGCTGTTATTGCTTACATAGCCGTCAGTCGGCAGGCAGTTAATAATAGAATCATTGGGATTTCCGTATCCGTCGCCGTCCGCGTCCCGGTACCACACGGCGCCCGGAAAGGCGGCGGGGTCATTGTCATCGCAGTCTTCGTTATTAGATATGTGTTCCGCGGGCTGTTCGCAGGAGGATAACGGATAATTAGCGTCGCCAAAACCGTCGGCGTCCATATCAGGATACCATACTGTATCGGGGTTAATTAAAGAGTCTTCATCGTTGCAGTCAGAGTTATCCCTTATATGGCCTTCGGGCTGAACGCACGCTTGCACCTGTGATAAAGGGTTGGAACTTCCATATCCGTCCTGATCCAGGTCAGGATACCACGCGGTAAGAGGGTTTAATTCGGGATTTTCATCATCACAGTCTCCGCCTGTTAAAATATAACCCGGAGGAGGGCTGCAGTTTTGTATTGTGTCTGTATCGCTGCCAAAACCGTCGCTGTCAGCGTCCATATGCCATGTTGTGTCGGGATTAATAGAAGGGTCAGTATCGTCGCAGTCTGAATTATTTATTACATGTCCGGGAACAGGGACACATGACAATTCTGAAATTTCAGGATTTCCAAAGCCGTCGCCGTCGTTGTCTGCGTAATAATTTACAGCCGCGCCTACGGAAGAATTATAATCATTGCAGTCTTCACTTTCCGGAATTCCGTCATAGTCATTATCAATCGGGCATTCTTCGTCCACCATACCGTCGCAGTCATTGTCAATACCGTCGCAGATATCTGCCGCGCCGGGGTTCATATGTTCATCATAATCATTGCAGTCTTCGCCTGCGGGATAGCCGTCGCCGTCCATGTCGCAGTCTTCATCTATTTCGCCGTCACAGTCATTATCAATATCATCCCCGCATATTTCATCCGCGCCGGGATATACGGTGCTGTTATTGTCATTGCAGTCCTGGCTGTATGGCACCCCGTCGCTGTCATTATCCGCGTTTATGTCAATTGTGGGGGTGGGGGTTATTGTATTTGTGCCAAGGGTTATAGAATGTGAACCGCCGAATAATGCATAGAAAGATGGCAGGCTTGTTGTAATGTAGTCTCCGTAAGTTGACTGGCTGAAAATGTCTTCCGGCAGGCCTGACAGGTCGTTGTCCACAAGGACATAACAGAAGTAAGTGCCTTCTTCAGCCAATTCCAGTGAAACTGAAAAATAAGATTCGTTTGGGCATGCTGTATTATATAAGATTGCGTAATCGGGGTCTGCCAGATGGGCGGCCGGCGCCATTGTTATATATATCGGTTTACCCGGAGCCGCCTGCGGAAGCTGAATGTTAAGGGTAAAATTAGGCTCCGCGGCAGGGGTGGAAGTGTGGCTAAGGTTTATGTTTGCCGTATTATCCGGTGTGGCGCCGTTTGTCGCTGTATGCGTGGGTGTTGATGTCGGCGTCGCGGAACCTGCTGCCAGCTGTGTCATTATTGCTTCTGTGGTATGCCTTGCAGAAACCGCGGTTTCCGTGGCGTGCGCTTCGCCTATGGCGGTTACAATTGCAAGGGCTGTGTTAACGGCGGAAACCGCTGTTTGGGTGGCGTAAATATTGCCTGTTTGTGTAACAATTGCCGCGGCTGTCTGCTCCGCGTTGGGTGTGTTTGTCGGCACAGGCGCCGCCGGATTTACGGCGTTTTTACAGGACAATGCCGAAAAGAGCACAATGGTAAAAGTAATAAAAGCAATAAAATATTGTTTCATTTGAGTTCCCCTTTTTAAAAAATATGCGGTTAATTTAAACAGGTAAATATAACAGGAACAAGGATAAAAATCAATAAAAAGAGCGGTTTACTTTAACGGGTTTTATTATATAATATACGCCATTCAGACAATA
>JAKQNO010000101.1 GCA_029565735.1 bacterium | reverse complement strand
TATTGTAGTATGCGACACCGAAGAACCGAAGAGCTGTTTTACTATGCGTTTAATACCGCGAGTGCTTGGCTGTGTCACGTACATTTTAAGTATATCGTAATCAAACTTTATGCTTCTGCGCTGGTATTTAACCAGTATTTTTGATTCATAAACAACGCCTTTTAGTCTTGGGATTCTGAAGTTGTTTATGTCTCCAAAACCATGTACCTTTAGGTTTTTTCTTGGCCTGTAGCCGTTTCTGTAGGCCACCCGATCTTTTGTCCGTTCGTGCCAGGAAGCTCCGGCTACTTCGTCCGCCTCTGCTTCGAGGCAGGACTCCAGGAAGCCTTTCTTAAATTCTTTTAGTTTTTGTTCTGCGTCCGTCCAGAAACAATCTTTAAAATCCTGTGGTAAAACCCTGTACTTTTCTGCTACACTTACTTGTTTAAAATCAAGTTCGATAGGTCTCATAAGGGGGTTCCTCCTGTTTGGTTTTCTCAGCAAAAACCATTGTAATACAGGTTGGAACCCCTTTTATTTAAATTACACACAAAAGCATACAACAACCTTATTAATACCTGTATTGACTAATTATGCCGTTAGGCATTATAATATATCTGTTACCGGCCGTATGTCATACTGAAAAAACGTTCAATCCCCGTGGAGGGCGCTTGAAACTGAAAACCAGGCTGATACTAAGTTATTTCATTGCCGGCTTTTTCCCTTTGCTTGTACTTGGGATATGGTCAATCTTAAGTTTAAACCGCATTAACCTTAATAATATGTCGGACTTTTATAAAGCCCAGCTTTATCAGGTTAACAACAATATTAACACCCTTCTTTCAAGCGTCAGCCAGGATGTTGAAAACCTGTCATCTGACGCGCCGCTTAATTTTGGGCCTTTTGAAAATTTTACCAATTTCCTTAAAGCTGATGAAAAAACCTTTAAATATAATATTTCCTCACGGGAGCGTGCAATAATTGACAAGTTTCACGCTTACAGAGAGGCTCATCCCTATGTTAACTCTGTATATATGGGTTTTGTAAACGGTTCTTTTGTAAGGTCAGAGCCGCGGCCAAGGCCCACAAAATACGACCCGCGCGAGCGCATCTGGTATACGCTTGCCGCGGCTGAACCCGGCAAGATAGTCCGGACACCGCCTTACCTTTCGCTTACGTATGACGACGTTAACATAGCTGTTGCCAAATCAATTTATGAAAACGGCAGGCTGCGCGGAGTAATGGGTATTGACCTTACCCTGGACAGGATGAGCAATTTTGTCCATAATATCAGGCTGCTTAAAGGCTCTTACATAATGCTTGTGGACGCGGACGGTATGATTCTTACAAATCCGGATAAGAGCAGGTTATTCAAACACATCTCGGTTTTAAACGGCGGCGTTATTATGGAGATGATGTCAAAACAGGACGGTTTTTTAAGAATCCCCCTTAATAATACTGATTCTTATATTTTTTATTTCACCTCCCCGGAACTGGGATGGAAAATATGCGCTGTTGTGCCTGTAAAAACAGCGCAGGGCCAGGGCATTCAGATACTTCTTGTTATGCTGGCGGCAATTATCCTTTTAGCTGTTTTATGCGCTGCTGTTTCATTCTATCTTGCCGATAAACTTACAAACCCTTTTAACCGGCTTATAAACGACATGCAGGGCCTTTCCGAAAAAATTAAAAAACGCGTTTATATTGAAAGAATAAACGCGCCGGACGACGAAGAACTGCAAAGGCTTGCCGACGCTTTTAACGAAATGGGGCGCAGCCTTTCCGACGCTTATCTGGAACTTGACAATAACTTAAAGCGTATAACAGAACTTGACAGGCTTAAATCCTCCTTTGTGTCAATGGTGTCGCACGAGCTTAAGACCCCTTTGGCGATAATAAAAAATTCATCATCACTGCTTTTAAAATCCCCGGCAGGCTCCGATGAAAGGCAGAAGGAACTGCTGGATATGATTCAAAGCAGCGCCAACAAATTCCAGGCTATTATTGATGACCTGCTTGACATATCCAAAATAGAGTCCGGAATTTTTAAAGTTAACAAGGTTTTCTGCGATATTTCAGCAGCCGCTGACGCCTGTGTCCGGAACGCGTCCGGGCCGGCCGCGGGAAAAAACATAACTATTGAAAGAAAATACGCCGATAATATAATGTGGCAGGCTGACCCGTACATGACTGACAGGATAATATCCAACCTTCTTAACAACGCGGTGAAATTCTCGCCGGAAAATTCCGGAATCACGGTTGAAATAGGCGTGCTTGCCGGCGGCAAAGCCGGCTGCCCCGAATATCTTGAAAGCATAATTTTTATAAACGACGAATACCTTAAAATATCAATAACAGACAGAGGCCCGGGCATAACCGATACATTCAAGGACAAAATATTTGATAAATTTTTCCAGATAGAAGACATACTTACCCGCAGCCACCAGGGAGCAGGAATAGGTTTAAGCATCGCCAAAGGCCTTGCCGAAGCACAGGGCGGCTTTATATGGGTTGTATCAGAGGGAAAAAATATGGGTTCAAAATTTTGTGTTTTACTGCCTAAAAAATGAATAATAAACTGATATTTATTGTGGATGACGAACCGGCAATATGCAGGCTTATGCGTATCCTTCTGGAAGACACGGGATACGACATAAAAGAATTTCATAACGGCGCCGAATTGATGGAAGAACTTTTGCACAGCGCGCTTCCGGAACTTGTGCTGCTTGACATTATGCTGCCCGGAATGAATGGATATGACATCTGCCGTTTTATAAAGAACGACCCCGCGTTAAAGCAAATAAAAGTGCTGCTGTTTTCGGCGCTTTCAGAGAATGAAATGAAAGGAAAAGCCGAAACTTCCGGCGCTGACGCTTATTTTTCAAAAAACATAGAACTTGAATATCTGCGCGAAAAAATAGTAACCGCCATTAATCCGCAGTTATAAACTATTCGCGTTTTACTGAAAAGGAGATATAATGCAGGCATATTTTCCCCTTGGTTACATCCACTTTATAACCTTTATACTGTATTCGCTTATGGCTGTTTTTATTCTCCGTAAAGATACCGCTTCAAGGATAAATATATCGGCTGCATGCATGGTTTCAGCTTTTGCCCTGTGGTCGCTTGGCCTTGCAATAAAACACAATCCGCTTACGCCCCAGTCCGCAGCTGTTTTCGCGGAACATCTGGGCGCGTTTGGCTGGACCAATTTTCCATCTTTTACCCTGTGGTTTTTCCTTGAAATATCTTCGCAGGAAAAACAGCCGCGGAGATTTTTCCCGTCAGTCCTTTTATTTGTTCCGGGGGTATTTTTCTGGATACTGGTATTAACAAACCTGCTTCAGTCCTCCCCTGTATATTCCCCGGCAGGCTGGTATTCGCCGTGGACGGATTCAATATTTCCCGCCATGTTTCAGTTTTACTATGTGCTTTATATTATTACCGCCCTTTTCTTCCTTCTTTCCTACAGCCTTAAAAACAAAAATCCGGTTAAAAAAAAGCAGGGCATAATAATCGCTATCGGCACGCTTTTTTCAATAATTATCGGCTCACTGTCAGAGGTTATATTGCCTGCAATTTTAGGCTCTTATGGCGTGCTATCGGAAATGTCCGATATCTACATTGTAGTATGGGCGGCTTCTGTGGCTTACGCGCTCATCCGCCTTTCAGTTTTTAAACCAAATCCGGAAAACATGTCCGTCCAGATAGTTTCACAGATGAACGAGAGCCTTCTTATTCTTGACGAAACTTTTTCCATAACATACCTTAACACTTCGGCTTCCAATCTCCTTGGAATTCCGGAAGGCAGCAAGGAAAATCTGGATTTCTGCTCAATTTTCGTTACCAGGGAAGACGGCTGCCGTATTTTAAAGGAACTCCCTTCAGCAAATTTATGGATTAAAACAAATACCGCGATTAAAGGGGTGGCGGATAAAAAGATACCCGCGTCAATTTCAATTACCTTAATCAGGGAAAAAAAGGAAATCAGGGGCGCTGTCTGCCTTCTGGAAAACACAGAAGAAAAAACATATTTTGAGACTACCCTGAAAAAAGAAAAAGAACTTGCCGAAAAATACATAAACACAGCGGGAGTATTTCTGCTGGCGCTTGACAAAGACGGATTAATAACGCTTATAAACAAAAAAGGGTGTGAAATACTCGGGTATTCGTCCAAAGAAGAACTGCTTGGAAAAAACTGGTTTAACGATTTTATCCCTAAAAAAACCGCATCCGCCACCAGGCTTGTCTTTACAAAAATGTCTGAACACGCATTAATAGACGGCCCTGTTGAAAACTATATCCTGCAAAAAAACGGCACGCAGAGGCTTATGAAATGGTCTAATGTCGTACTATCTGACGAAAAAGGGGAATTTGCCGGAACGCTGTCATCAGGCGAAGATATTACCGAAGCAAGGGAAAAAGAAGAAGAAATGGCAAAACTTGTTACAGCTGTGGAACAAAGCCCGTCCGTAATTATAATTTCCGATTTATGGGGCAATATCACCTATGTAAACCCAAAATTCACG
>JAKQNO010000079.1 GCA_029565735.1 bacterium | reverse complement strand
ACTATCTTATCACGCGCCACATAAGGGTCAGGCGCGGTCCCTATCACTTCTATGTCGGCGGTCTTTGACAGCTCCAAAGACAGTACTTTCCTTACTATCGCCGAATCATCCACAACCAGGACTTTAATCATTTTTATTTGGCCCCGCCGTTTTTTTCAACATTTACGGAAACCGCAACCGGCATCCCTTCAACCAAAAATTTAATGTCCGCGGATTTTACGGCTTCTTCCCACTCTTGTGAACTTATTAAAAACGCGTCAGGCGGAGTAAGATCCGCGGTGGCTTTCTTTCCGAAGGCCTCTGTCACAAAATGGCCGCAGGTAAGGTTTATGAATTCCTTCATCGCGTCGCAGCCGCTTCCGGTTTTGGCGCATTCCTCTCCGGGTTCAGTGCCAAGGACATTTGCAGCAAGAACAAAACAAAAACCCTTTGTCGAGGCGATAGACATTGTTCCGCTGAATTGCCCTTTAAATCCGATATCAGAACGCACGTAAACATTTTCCGGTTTAAATACAAAATCCCCTTCGCCGGCGGGTTCTCCGAACATCATAGCGTACTTTGAAAGGATTTCATGAAATACCTTTTCAAGAGAAGACGCGTAATCGGACATGTCATTCCCCCCCCTTGTTAAGATTAAGGATATTTTCCGCAAGTTCTTTGATATTCTCAGGGGTGAACGGCTTTCTTAAATACGCTTTTATCCCCTTTGACATCATCTCTTCTATCCTTGTCTCGCTTCCCTCGCTGGACACTATTACAACGGGTATGCTTTTCAGCATCCCGTCCTCCATCATTCTCTGAACCATTTCCACGCCGTTCATTCGCGGCATGTTTATGTCCGCAAAAACCAGGTCTATCCACTTGTTTTGAAGCACTTCAAGCGCTTCCTCGCCGTCCGCGGCTTCGTGAAGCTCGCCGATTTCTATGGATGACAATTCAAGTATCTTTTTAATAATGGTCCTTGTGGTTGCGGAATCATCCACAATCAGAAAATTATAAGCCATAGCATTTTCCTCCTTACAGGATTTTTTCTATACCGCCGGACTTTACCGTCACTATTCCGGTTGCCGCGTCAATGGAAACTGTCCTTGCAATATTACCGCCGACATCCTCTCCGGAAATAAATACCTGGTTCTTCCAGAGCAGTTTTCTTGCTATTATATAATTACGCTCGCCGATTTTAAAAAATTCATCCGTATCATTTTTTACTGTCGCGCCGGCTAGTTTAAGTATTATCCTCTTTTTTTCCGCCCCAAGCTCGTATGCTTTTTCAAAAAGAAGCGGAATTCCCGTGTCCACAAATACAGAAGGCATTAAAAGCGCCTTTTGCCCGTTTAAGGAAGACTGAGGCAGCTGCGCGTGCAGCAAGCCCGCGACTTTTGCCACCGGGTCATAAATTGTGACGCCAAGGCACGTTCCAAGCGAATATCTAATAAGCCTGTCAGCGGGGTTCCTGGTGACTTTTAATCCTCCTATTTCCACAGTAATATCCATTTTTCCGCCCCTTTATTTTATGTAAACCGACGGGCCTGTCCTGGTAAACCCGTTGCTGATTTCTATAAGGCTTTCGGTAAGCCCTATTACAAGCAGCCCGCCCGGTTTTAGCAGCCTGTGAAATTCCGAAGCAAGCCTGCGCCTTAAATCCTTGTCAAAATAAATCATGACATTTCTGCAAAATATTATATCCATGGGCCCCTTCATGGGAAAAGGCATCTCTGTCAGGTTTAACCTTCTGAAAAGAACCATTTCCCGGATATCCGGCCTGACAGAAAAAAATACTTTGTCGCCGGACTTGATTTTTTCCATGTATTTGCCCTTTATGTCGGGCGGTATTGAAAGTGTTTTCTCTTCTTCATACAAACCCTGATGCGCCAGCCCAAGCACCTTGGTGGAAATATCCGTTGCCAGTATTCTTGCGTCATAAGCGCCGGAAAGCGCCTGCTTTACCGTAAACGCCATTGTATAGGCCTCTTCTCCCGAAGAACACGCCGCGGACCAGAACCTGAACCTTTTCTGGCCTTCATCTGCCCATTTACGCAGCTTGCTTTCCATAATTTCAAAATGCCCGCTTTCCCTGTAGAAAGACGTGACATTGGTTGAAATTGAATCCATAAGAAGCACAAGTTCCATTCCGGTATCGTCATCAAGCACATTCTGAAGATACTCGTCATGGCTGAAAATCTGCAATTCACGCATTCTTTTTCTTATGCGCGCGGCAACAAGCGCTTTTTTGGCGTCACCAAGCTTAATTCCGCATTTTTCATATATCAGGTCCTTAATGCTGTGATACGTCCTGTCATCAAGGTTTCCCGGTTCTGCCATTCTTTCAGCGCCTTTCATTATTTTACCCCTTCCTTAAGGCTTTCAATCTCCTCTCCTGTCAATACCCTGTCTATGTTAAGAAGTATCTTAACCTCGCCTTTTGTCTTGGCCATTCCAAGTATATACTGCGTGTCAAGCTCAACGCCAAATGACGGCGTGGATTCAATATCCGGCGCCGCAATGTCAATTACTTCCGATACCGAATCCACAAGTATCCCGACCTGAATGGGCTCGC
>JAKQNO010000078.1 GCA_029565735.1 bacterium | reverse complement strand
TCCCGGATTCACCAAGGGCTTGATTACAAGACACCGGCAGAGATTTACTTGCCAAAAATCAAAGAAAGGAGGATGGTTGCTTAACCTGGAAACCACCTTAAACTGGTATTAAAAACGGTCTTGACATACGGTACCACCGTAGTTCCCTTATCTTCTCCCTGTACTTTCTTAAATCAGCAACTGTTATTTTTTCCATTCCCTTTTTGCCAATCTCATCCACTATCTTGCCCATCTCTTCCCTTCTTTTATCATCTTCCATTCGCTGTGAGGCAAGTTCCTGTGCTTCAGCATCCTGCGCGTCAAGAGATGCCAGAGTAAGTTCCTTTACGTTATTCCTTAAATAGTTTATTTCAAACATATAGATTTCCTGAAAAAGTTCAAGATACTCTATGCGTTTTTCAATTCCCGGCACCCTGGAGTCTTCCACCGCTGACGCGGAAGCGCTTTTAGCTATTGGGTCAGGAGCGGGAAACGGCGCGGGGGTGCTTTTCTTTTTACACGACGCTGCAGCAGCCGCAATAAAAACAACAAGGACAAATACAGTGATTTTTTTCATGTTATTACCTCCGTTTTTAACTAATAGCTTCCCGTGTATCTCATCACAGTGGCTTTTAATGACGCGGTGGCGTCGCGGAATATAACGTAAGGCATCTGCGCGGCGGTGTCATAGGACAAGTCAACAAATTCAGCTTCACCCGCGGAAATGTCATAACCTACAATTTCCCATACACCTGTTTTATTCCTTGCCACAGTAACAGTATTCCCCCTGCCGCCGTCCTTATACGCGACAAATGGCGTTCCTGAATGCACGAACAACGATATTGAGTCGCAGTTGGTATTGGAGAATGTTGACGAACCTACATAAGACCAGGCTGCAGCCTCGTATTTCATTACCGACACCCTTCCGGAATTTCCGGTGTCGCGGAAAGCTATGTAAGGCGTCCCATCATACACAAACACCGACGGTGAATACGCATTACTTATTGAAAAACCGGATGAAGAACCCACATTCACCCAGCCGCTGACGTCATACTGATTATACTTAATAACCCTTAGTTTGTACCCTTTATCCGGGTCAGAAAAAGCCACGTAAACATATCCGTTGTGGGCGAAAAGTGATGTTTCCGCGGTTTTTACGGACGGCGATGTGGTGCCTGCTTCTTCCCAAACCCCGATCATTTCCCTGAATTTCCTTATATGTAAATTATCTGTATCGTCCCTGTACGCAAGATAAAGCGTGCCTTCGCTTTTATCAATGCCAAAAGAAATGTCATACGCGGCAGTTGCCGAGACGTCTCCCGTCCCCACATCCTGCCAGCTGCTGCCTGTGAATTTCTTTACAGTTGCTTTAAATCCCTTTGTGTCATCCCTGTAAGCCACATAAGGCACGCCGTTATATACTTTTATGACTGTGTCGTACGCGACGCCGCCTGATATTCCGCCTTCAGGGCCTACAAACGACCAGGAACCGGATTCAAATTTTTTCACCACTGCCTTTTCTGAATATCCCAGATCTCTGTAAACAACATATATAATTCCGTTGTAAATATCTATTGAATCAAAATCCGCCTGTGCTTTTGATATGCCTTTCGCGCCCATCACTTCCCAGAAAGGCGTTGCCGTATTGGTGACTGTGGGAGTTGGCGAGGCGGTGGCCGTAATTGTAGCTGTGGCGGTTATGGTAATGGTGGGCGAAAAAGTGTGCGTCTGCGTAATGGAAAAAGTGGGTGTGATTGAATGCGTGGGCGTTATTGAATGAGTCTGTGTTATTGTTGAAGTCTGCGTGATAGTGGGAGTCGCCGAATGCGTGGGCGTTATGGTAAACGTTGCAGTGACAGTTGATGTGGGCGGCACCACGTGAATAAGAGGCGAAGACGCGATAGGATGAATATCCGCGCCGAACGGGTCAACATATGATAAAAGCGTAAACGTGCCGGGGCCGGCTGTGGCAAATCCCGGTTCTGTGCCTGTTTTCTTATACCCGTAAATTATGGTGACGGTTCCGCCCGGCGGAAGCCCTTTAACCCTTATTATCATATCCATAATATCTTCCTGAAGCCCGACAATAGAAGCGCCGGATGATGCAACAGCCGAAAACTGCCCCGCGTAACCTTCTTCCACTTCCGGCGGCGTCCATCCGGAAGGCAGTGTAATTCTTATGGTTCCGCCGTCAGCACCGCTTGTCCAAGCCGTGGCTCCCGCGGTATAAACAAGCATTATTGTATTCCCTATTGTATTCTGCGTCAGATACTGTGGTATTACAGTTATTGTGCCTTCGCCTATTATCGGCGTATTGGTGGGCGTCGCTGAAGGGGTTGGGATTAATACTGTCACCTGAGGATTTACGGCTATCGGCAGGGTTGAATCCCCCATCTCTGATGCCGAGACATCAAATGTAAAATTCCCGGAAGTTGGTATGTAAGCGCCCGGGCCGCCGGATGACATAGAGCCGTATGTAACTGCCACTTTGCCTGTTACAGCCGGAAGCGATGCCACTTTTATTATCATGGTCCTGTCTACCGCGTCAATCCCCACAAGCTGGCCGCCCGAAGGAAGCGAGACTTCATAATAGCCGGCATTATTTCCCGCAAGGCTTGGCAGGCTCCACCCTTCCGGCACTATTATCCTTAAAGTTCCGTAAATAGGGCTTGGCCCCTGCCAGCTTATAGAGCCGCAGTTAAACGTGATGGTTACCTTATTGCCGTATACGCCGGAAAAAAGCGGATTTGTTGAAGCGGACGCGGTGCCGCTGTTATACGTAACAACATTTGTGTTTGTTACCGTAACGGTTAAAGTCGGAGAATTATAAGTGCTTGTGACAGAAGCAGTGGGCGTCGCGGTTTCCGTAAATGGCGGAGTTGCCGTATGCGTCATGGTAACAGTGGATGAGCTTGTTGCTGTTGCCGAATTTGACTGAGTTAATGTCGCGGTAGATGATAAAGTAACCGTGGCTGAATTTATGGATATTGTGTTTGTAATTGTTATTGTGGGTGTTGACGTGGAAGAATCAGCAGGTATTACTGTACGGGTGACTGTATTGGTTGTTGTTGCCGTATTAACTGCCGTAGGCAAAGGCGTAATATCAGCGGGAGTATTTGTAGATATAACCGGCGCCGGTGAAGGCGCGGTAAAACTGTTTTTCTTTCCGCAGGAAAACAGAAAAAAAACGGCTGTCAGCAGGATAATAATGCCGATAAAAGCCTTATTTTTCATGCGTTTTTATAACCTCCAAATCGCATTTGCAGTTAGTATATATAAATTATACAGTTAATTTGATTGTAAGTAAACGGATTTTAAGACGGCATAGAAAATACAGCGGTTTAAGCTATAGGCAGTTAAGCAGAAGCGTAATCACGTAAGGTTATAAAACCTGACGGACATACCGGGGATATAATTCGCTTATGCTTAATTGCCTGTCTGCTTATTGCTTAATCTGTTCCTACCTTACCACCGTAAGTTTACCGGAGGTTTCCTGATATTCCCCTTTTTTATTTCTGGCTTCAAGGCGGTAAACGTATAATCCGGAGGCGGTTTTCGCGCCGGCGTTGTTTCTTACGTCCCACCCAAAAGAATTCGTACCGGCAAAAAATTCTTGCTGCATTTTTCTTACAGGTTCGCCTGATACCGTGTAAATCTTAAGCGTCACTTCCGCATCCGTGCTTACATAAAAAACAATCTGCGCCGAAACAGACGCCGGGTTCGGGAAAACATCAACAGGATTAAGCCACAGATACGGCGCGGGCGTTGGTGTAATTGTAAAAGTAGGGGTTATGGTGGATGTCGGGGTTATGGTGGATGTCGGCGTAATTGTGGACGTGAAAATAGCGGCCACGGCTTTATTGGAACGCGCAGTTTCGTAATCCGCCCAGTAGGCGTCAGTGTAGCCTGCGGCAGCCTCATTTTCCACTGTTATTCCCTGATCAGAATTTATGCGCGCCCTGAACCAAACGGAAAACTGCGAGCTTAAAGCTGACAG
>JAKQNO010000073.1 GCA_029565735.1 bacterium | reverse complement strand
CATTTCGCGGAGCTTGTCGGGTATAAAATGTTTGATGAAAAGAGCGGTACATTTATAGAAAAGCTTCCTGAAGGGGTGGAAAAATATGAATAGGTTAAAGTCAGCGGCTGTTCTGGCTGCGTTGTTTGTTTTTCTTTTGTCGGGGTGTTCCTTAAAACGCACAATTGTAAATTCAACGGGCCTTATAATGGATGATGTTGAAGGCGCTTTCTATGAAGAAAACGACATTTTATTCGCGCAAGAGGCCATACCCGGCAATTTAAAACTTTTAGACGGCCTTATAAGGGGTTCAAACCGTGAAAATGAAGCGCTGCTGATAAAGGGAAGCAAGCTTTACGGCATGTATGCCATGGCGTTTCTTGAAGATGCCACTGCGGATAAAAAGGCCGACAGGGAAAATCTTGCAAGGGCTAAAAACTTTTATAAACGGGCCAGAGATTACGGAATGGCGGCGCTTATGAAGAATAACGATTTTAAAAAGGCGCAGGAAGGCAGTTTTGATGAATTTAAAAGTTCGCTTCAGGCGTTCGGAAAAAATGACGTGGAGCCGTTATTCTGGACGGCTTTTTCCTGGGGAAGTTTTGTTAATTTAAGCAAAAATTCGCCTATGGATATAGCAGACCTGCCCAAAGTAAAGGCGATGATAGAACGCGTGATAGAAATAGACGACACTTATTTTTACGGACTTCCCCATCTTTTCATGATAGTTTATTACAGCATGCCGAAAATGTTCGGCGGCGACACACAACAGGCCAAAAAAGAATACGACAGGGTAAAGGAAATATCAGGCGCCAAACTTGCGCTTGTGGAAGTATATATGGCAAAACATTACGCCGTGCAGCTTCAGGACAGGGCTCTGTTTGACGGCTTCCTTGAATCCGTGAACAATACCGCTGATGATGTAATACCCGAAATCATGTTTACAAAAGTGGCAAAGAAAAAAGCGGCGGTTCTGGCTGAAAGGGCCGAACAGCTGTTTTAAAAGGAGGATACAAAATGAAAAAAATTACACTGGTTGCAATGGCACTGTTTTTGGCCGCGGGGGTTTTCGCGGCTGAAAAGAAAAACGTCATTAAATTTGCGTCCGTGGCGCCTGACGGCTCCACGTGGATGAATATTATGGAAGAATTTGCCGAAGAGGTGACAGAAAAGACCGGCGGAGCCGTGGAATTTAAATTTTACCCCGGCGGCGTAAGCGGCGATGAAAAAGACGTGCTGCGCAAGATGAAGATAAACCAGATAAACGCCGCGGGCTTCACTTCTCAGGGCCTTGGCGAGGTTGTAAAGGAAGTAAGGCTTTTAAACCTTCCTTTTATATTCAACAATTACAAACAGATAGATTATGTCATGGAAAAAATGTCGCCTTTCTTTGAATCGGAATACCAGAAAAAAGGCTATACGGTGCTTGGCTGGCCGGAAGTGGGTTTCGCGTATGTGTTCAGTAAGGATAAGGTTGAATCGCTTGCGGATTTCAGAAAGGTTAAGATGTGGATATGGGGCGACGACCAGCTTGTAAATTCGCTTTTTAAAAATATAGGAATAGTCCCGATACCGCTTGCGCTTTCCGACGTGAATCAGTCCCTGCAGACAGGGCTTATTGAAGGGGTTTACGGTTCGCCGCTTTCCGCAATAGCCATGCAGTGGAACACAAGCGTAAAAAACATGCTTAACATTAAAGTGGCAAACGTGCCGGGCGGAATCCTGATAAATAACAAGACCTGGAATTCCTTAACGGACGGGCAGAAAAAAATAATAAAAGAAGCGGGCAAAAAACATTTTTCAAAACTTACACAGGCAAGCCGCAGGGAAAATGAAGAGGCAATAGCGGCGCTTCAAAAGGCAGGCACAAAACTTTCCGAAATGAAGTCTGAAGCGGATAAAAAGGTGCTTGAAGAAGTGGCGCTTAAGACGGCAAACGACCTTGTGGGCAAGTTTTACACAAAAGCCCAGCTTGATGAAATGTTAAATTACATCAAAGAAGCGGAAAAGGTAAAATAAAACTTGAAATTTTTAAGATGGTTTAATTACAGGGTATATAAGGTATTAAAAGCGTCTGTGGTTTCTTTGTTCATCCTGCTGCTTGCTTTTTCCGCGGTACAGGTGATATTAAGGCTTGTTTTTAAAACAGGAATCCCTCACGCCGAATCGCTTTCAAGGTACCTTGTGCTTTGGGTAAGCTTTCTTGGGGCGTCGCTTGCGACGTTTAAGCACCGCCATATAAACCTTGATATTTTCAGCAAACATCTTAAAAAAATAAATCCCGGCCTTGTGACGGTGATAATAAGCACGGCTGCCACGGTTATACTTGGTTTTATTTCCTGGGCGGGAGTGGTGTTTATCTTAAACGAAATGCCGGATTCGCAGAAAGTCTACTTTATACCCGTATGGGTGATGGAATCGGTGATTCCTTTAACTTTTATCGTGATGATGTTCATTTATTTCCAGCGCATATTTGACGGCATCAGGATGATGCGCGCGGCAGGCAGAAAATGACGGCAGCCATAATAGGAATTACGGCGGTAATTCTTGGCGTGATAGGAATGCCATTATTTCTTGTTTTTGCCGGCCTTGCTGTCGCCCTTTTTATAATGGCGGGCATAGATACATCGGCCGTAATAATAGAAATAAGCAGAATGGCGGCGTCGCCCGTGCTTATTGCAATTCCTCTTTTCACCTTTGCCGGATACCTTCTTGCGGAAAGCGGAACGCCCGCAAGGCTTATAAAGCTTACACGCGCGCTCGTGGGTTCCATAAAAGGCGGCACCGCAATAGTGGCGCTTTTTGTCTGCGCGTTTTTCACCTCGTTTTCCGGGGCATCGGGGGTTACAATTATCGCTTTGGGCGGAATTCTTTTTCCCATGCTTACAAAGGATAAATATCCGCAGAATTTTTCCCTTGGACTTCTTACCACTTCGGGCAGCCTGGGGCTTTTATTCCCGCCAAGCCTGCTTCTGATACTATACGGCGTTCTTGCCAATGTAAGCATTTCAAAACTTTTCATAGCGGGCATAATTCCGGGCGCTATTTTAATTCTGCTGATGTCTTTATGGTCCTTAAAGCAGGGAGCCAAGCTTGAAAACACGGAGCCGTTTGAATGGGGCAAGCTTGTAAGCGCCTTAAAAGAGACCGCGTGGGAAATACCTCTTCCGTTTGTGGTTATAGGCGGAATTTACAGCGGCACGTTTACGGCGTCTGAAGCCGCCATATTAACCGCAGCGTATGCTTTTATAATAGAAGTTTTCATATATAAGGATTTGTCATTGACGCGCGATATTCCAAGAATAATCAGGTCAAGCATGATAGTGGTGGGAGGGATATTCGTAATATTGGGCGCGGCCATGGGCTTTACCAACTATCTTGTGGATGAACAGGTGCCAATGCAGATTCTTGACTGGCTTAAGACATACGTAAAGGAAAAGTGGCTTTTTCTTCTGCTTTTAAACATATTCCTGATAATTGTGGGCGCTGTGCTGGATGTTTTCTCCGCATTAATTGTTGTATTGCCTTTAATGCTGCCTATAGCCAGGGAATTCGGGATTGACCCGGTGCATATGGCTATAATATTCCTGGCCAACCTTGAAATAGGGTATAACGCGCCTCCGGCCGGGTTAAACCTGTTTATCGCGTCTTTCAGGTTCAGAAAACCGGTGCTTACGCTTGCAAAGGCCACGCTGCCGTTTCTTGCCATGCTTATATTAGGGCTTATGCTCATCACTTATATTCCGGATTTAAGCCTTTTTCTTATAAAATTGTTTAACGTACAGTAAAAAATATATTGACAAATTAATCAAAAATTGTATAATCTCTCCATAAGTGTAGAAGAAGTGCTGCACGGATTTAAAAATTTTTTGGAGGTAGTAGAAGTATGGCAAACGGAAAGGTGAAATGGTTTAATGAAAAGAAAGGTTATGGTTTCATTGAACAGGCTGGCGGAAAAGATGTATTTGTTCATTTTGACGCGATCAAGATGGACGGCTTCAAGACCCTTAGAGAAGGCGAAGAAGTTACGTTTGACATCGTTGAAGGCGCAAAAGGCCCACAGGCAGCGAACGTACAGAGAGGCTAATTAGCTCTCTCCCAATAAAAGCCCGGCGGTTTTCCGCCGGGCTTTTTTTTTTGCCCAAAAGGCAAACAAAAAGGCCAAGGATTTTGGGGCTTTTTTTTTGCCCAAAAGGCAAACAAAAAGCCAAAAAGGCGGCTCGATTTAGATTTGGTAGGCGCGTCCCTTTAGGGCGCGTTGTTTAAATTTATGGGATATGGGATAATGGTTTATGGGTTAGGTAATCTTACGTCCATTCGCCTTACCGGGCTTGGGTATATTTTTTCAGTACGCGCCGCAAATTGGTATGCTTGCAGCCAATTAAGTTTGAAATCATTGGTATGTTAATTCATTGGCAATCGGCTGCCCGCGGCACATACATGTATGCCGCCGAGGCATTAAACCGACCCTGCCGAATACACAGTATGTCAGGGCGGCGCATACTGAAAAAACACACCCAATCCCTGTAAGGTTTCCATCTAATCCTCTAATTTCGAATCTTAAAGTGTATTGTTTTTGTCGCTTAATCCCTCCAATTTTCTATTTTCGAATTTCCAATATCTGTTCGTACTTCCGGTCTGACTGTTATGTACCGTAAAAATACCAAAAATCCTTAAAAATTAAGGTTTTTCATAAAAAACTACGGCTCAAATTCAAAATCATCTTGACTTTTTCACCATTCGGTATAAAATGTGAAAGTCTTTTTTACCTGATGTTCATAAATGTTCATAAAACAAAGAAAAAACAAATAAATAACGGAAAATTGATCCGTATTAAACTGTTTTTATAAAAGGCGGAAAATGCTCAAAGATAAGGATATTAAAAAGAAGCTTGAGCTTATCAATAAAAAGATAGAGTCTGTCGGAAAGGGTGCAAGTAAGGGAGTAAAACACCTTATGGGCAAAATTGACCTGTCCGGCGGCAAAAGGATAAGAGGGCTTCTTGTTCTTCTTACAGCTGAATTAAACGGGGAAAAAAACAGTGAAAAAGCCGTGGATATAGCCGCGGGTATGGAACTTCTTCATCACGCAACGCTGATTCACGATGATATTGTTGATAATGCCGAAAAAAGAAGGGGAGAAGAAACCCTTAATAAGATGGCGGGTTATCAGATATCCGTACTTGGCGGTGATTTCCTGCTTGCAAACGCAGCGAATTTTATTTTAAAGCAGCAGGACATTAAGATATTTAATGTCATGTTTGAAGCCATAAGCAAAGTGTGCGAAGGCGAAATAGAGGAAGTTTACAATAAAAATAACCCTTCCATAACTCCGGAACAGTACTATCAGATAATTCAAAGCAAGACGGCATCGCTTATCCGGGTAAGCGTGCAGGCCGGCGCGGTGGTGGCGGGTATAAACGGGAAAAATTATGATGCGCTTTCGGAATTTGGAACCGAAGCGGGCATGGCTTTTCAGATAAAGGACGACATTCTTGACATAACGTCCGACGAGCCCACGCTTGGCAAAACAGCAGGCAGTGATATCAGGGAAGGCAAGGCAACGCTTCCTTTGATTATGGCAATGCAGAATGCGGGAAGAGGGATAGAAACCGCGGCAATCTGCAGAGTGTTTGAAAACGGGAAAGCCGCTGAAAACACAAAAAATATAATTGAGTTCATAAAAAAGTATAAAGGGCTTGAAGCCGCTGAAGAAGAAGCGGCGGTTAGAATTAAAGCGGCAAAAAAGCACTTAAAGGCGGTTAAGGACTTAAACGCTGATGCTTTAACGCGGCTTGGTGAAATGGCCGGGTATATAATAGACAGGAAAAATTAACGGAGGTAATAATGGAATACGGGACGCTTTTGGTATTTCTGTTATTCTCGCTTGTTTTTGTGGGCGGAGGAATTGCCGTAAATTATCTGATAATGCCTCAGAAACCCAATGACGAAAAAAACGAGACATACGAATGCGGCATTGACCCAAAGGGCGACGCCGAAATAAGGTTTAACCTGAAGTTTTATGTCTTTGCCCTTATGTACGTTGTATTCGCGGTTGAAGCCGCGTTTTTAATACCGTGGGCGGTTGTATACAAATCCCTTTCGGGCTGGGCCCCGTTTATTGAAGCGGTGGTTTTCATAATTATCCTTATACTTGGGCTTGCGTACGCCTGGAAAAAAGGAGACCTTAAATGGGAATAATGAACGGTATTCCGGCTGATGTTTTAAAAATGCCGGGCGGCCAGATAATTACCACGTCAATTGACTGGATATTAAATGAAGGCAGAAAGAATTCAATGTGGACTTTAACCTTTGGAATAAAATGCTGCGCGATGGAAATGATGGCGGCCGGCGCGGCAAAATACGACTGGTCCAGGTTTGGTTTTGAAGTGCCCGCTGCATCCCCCAGAAGGGCGGATGTAATGATAGTGGCGGGGACTGTCGTGAAAAAAATGGCGCCTGTCGTGAAGAGGCTTTATGAACAGATGGCAGAGCCCAAGTACGTGATAGCAATGGGGTCGTGCGCGGTATCCGGCGGGCCTTTTGTATATGATTCCTATTCCGTTGTCCGCGGCGTTGACAATGTAATACCCGTTGACATTTACCTTCCGGGATGCCCACCGCGCCCCGAAGCGCTTCTTGACGCCCTTATAAAGCTTCAGCAGAAAATATCATCACAGTCAATAGTGAGGAAATAATATGACCACACAGGAACTTCTGGAAAAGATAAAAGGCAAAATACAGATTGTTGAAAGCAAAGAAGACCTTGGAGTGCTGAACATAACGGTCAGTAAAAGCGCGTTAAAGAACAGCATTGCTTCCCTGAAGGATGATTTTGGTTTTGACCATATGAATTTTATGACCGCCATAGACCTGCCTGCTGATTCCTGTATAGAGGCTGTCTACAGGCTGTATTCAAACACAACAAAAGATTCAATTGTAATAAAAGTGAAGCTGGACAGAAAAGAACCAAAAACAGATTCGGTTGCCGGTATTTTCAGGACAGCAAACTGGCATGAACGCGAAACCGCGGAAATGTTCGGAATAGAATTTGCGGGGCATCCTGACCCAAGGCGTTTTCTTCTGACGGAGGATATTATAAACCCTTTAAGAAAAGATTTTACACACCCTGATTTTAATCCAATGCCGAAGGTGTAATTATGAACAACTATTCAAATATCCCGTTACAGGCATCAAACAATGGAGCGGATGAATACATACTTAATATGGGGCCGCAGCATCCAAGCACCCACGGCGTTTTAAGGCTGGTTTTAAAACTTGAAGGCGAAACCGTAAAAGACATAGTTCCTGACCTTGGTTATGTTCACAGGGGCCTTGAAAAATTATTTGAAAACCGCGCTTACGGGCAGATTATCCCGTACCTTGACAGGACAGACTACCTGTCGGCAATGAACAATGAATGGGCTTATGTCATGGCGGTTGAAAAACTTATGGCAATAGAAGTGCCGCAGCGCGCGGAATTTATGCGCGTTATTTTCGCGGAACTTAACAGGATAATGAGCCACCTGCTGTGGTATTCCGCATACGGCATGGATGTCGGAGCGCTTACCCCGCTGCTTTACGCTTTCCGCGAAAGGGAAGAAATTATAGACATGGTGGAAGCGGCGTGCGGCGGCAGGCTTACCCACAATTATTACAGGATAGGCGGTTTCAGGCAGGACCTTCCAAAAGGTTTCTTTGACATGCTTAAGAAATTCATATCGCACTTTAACGACAAAGTTGATGAATACGAAGCGCTTCTTATTAATAACGTAATTTTCATGAAAAGGGCGCAGGGAGTCGGCGTCCTTAAAAAAGAAACGGCAATTAATTACGGAGTCACAGGCCCCAATTTAAGGGCTTCGGGCGCTGACATAGATTTAAGAAAACAGGACGCGTACGGCGTTTACGGCAGGCTTGATTTTAAAGCGTGCCTGCGTGATAACGGCGACACATGGGACCGCTGCAAGGCAAGAATGGCGGAAATGCGCGAAAGCCTGAAAATATTAAAACAGTGCATGGATATGATTCCCGAAGGCGAAGTTATGGCGAAGGTTCCAAAGATTATAAAGCCGGCAGCGGGCGAAGTTTATACAAGGGTTGAAGGCCCTAAAGGCGAAGTTGGCGTTTATATAGTGAGCGATGGGACTGAAAAGCCGTACAGAATAAAATTAAGACAGCCTTCTTTCAGTAATTTATCGGTAATTAAAGAAATAACCATCGGGCATAAGATAGCAGACTTAGTGGCTATTATGGGAAGCCTTGACGTTATAATTCCGGAAATTGACAGGTAACAATACTAAATATAAAAGAGGTACATAAGTGGACTTTAAAAAACTTTTATGGGATCTGTTTTATGATACGGGAAAGCCGCTTTCCCAGTTTTACGCCTGGGCGCATAATCTGTGGATGCAGACAGGGCTTCCGGGTTTTATTCTGGATGTTTTTTTCCAGCTGGTTATTGCCGTGGTCATTGCAGTATTCATAGCGTTAAACGCCATATGGATAATTTACTATGAAAGAAAATTCGCGGCGCTTCTTCAGATAAGAAAAGGCCCCAACAGGGTCGGGCCTTTTGGATTGTTTCAGACCGTTGCGGACACCGTAAAAATGCTTCTTAAAGAGGATATAAATCCGGATAAATCCGATATACTTACATTCTGGGCGGCGCCTTTTATAATATTCGCGGCTTCGTTCGGCGTTTTTCTTGTCATACCTTTCGGCAACGGGCTTATAGCAGGGGACGTTAACATAGGAATGCTTTACGTGCTTGCAATCAGCGGCCTTGCTGTAATCGGCATACTGTCCGCGGGTTTCGGGTCCAACAGCAAATATTCCCTGATAGGCGGCTTAAGGTCTGCCGCGCAGGTAATAAGCTATGAAATTCCAATGGTGTTGACGGTGCTTGCGGTTGTGATGCTGGCGGGCTCATTAAAGATGAGCGATATTGTTGCCGCGCAGACAGGCAACCCTTTAAAATGGTATTTTATCCCGCAGATTGTCGGACTGGTTCTTTTTCTGATTGCGGGCAATGCTGAAATTAACAGGGGGCCTTTTGACCTTCCTGAAGCCGAATCAGAACTTGTCTCCGGATTCATAACCGAATATTCGGGCATGAAATTCGCCATGTTTTTCCTGGCGGAGTATACAAACCTTTTCCTTACCTCCGCTCTTGCGGCAACGCTTTTCCTTGGCGGATGGCAGGGGCCTTTTCTTCCGCCGGTTGTGTGGTTTATGTTAAAGACTTATTTTATCGTCACGATTCTTATGTGGGCAAGGTGGACTTTCCCGCGCATAAGGGTTGATCACCTTATGGCTTTTTCGTGGAAGATACTTCTTCCAATCGCGCTTTTAAATCTGCTTATTACGGCGTTTTTAATAAAAGTTATTTAATCTTACGGAATCAATCAGGGAGAAACAATAATGATAAAGTATGTAAGCGAGATAATAAAAGGAATAATAAGCCTTATGCAGGGGCTTGGAGTAACGCTTAAACACGCGTTCAGAAAGCCCATTACCCTGCAGTATCCGGACGTAAAAGCCGACCTGCCCGTGCGCGTGCGCGGCAGGCTTGTAATGCCCATTGACCCGGAAAAAAACGATAACAGGTGCACGGCCTGTAACCTTTGCGTGAAGGCGTGCCCGAACCTTTCCATCAGGACTGAAAAAGTCGTTGAAGACGGCAAAGCTAAACCCAAAGCCGCCAAATATAATTACAACCTTGCCACATGCATGTTCTGCAACCTGTGCGTTGAAGCGTGCCCGTTTGGCGCGATTATAATGTCCGAAGAATACGAACTTGCCGTGCGCGATAAGTCCGAACTTATGATTGATCTTGTGGCGGAAAAATACGTGTTAAAAGGGAAAAAAGAAAAGTACTTCCTTACCAAATATAAAGAAGAGTAAATTCACGACACTTTAAGGAGAATTAAATGGTTGAAACTATACTTTTTTACGGTTTTGCGGCCCTTATTCTTATAAGCGCGCTTTTAATGATAATTGCGCCGAATATTTACCACAGCGCTTTGTTTCTTGCGCTTTGCCTGTTCGGCGTGGCCGGTATTTATGTGGTTTTAAACTCTTATTTTCTTGCCGGCATTCAGGTGCTTGTTTATATAGGCGCGGTCGTGGTGCTTGCGCTGTTTGTGATAAACCTTACGCGCAGGATATTGGACGTGGATTCAGATCAGCACAACGAGCAGCTTCTTCCGGCCGTGATAATATCGGGCCTGACGGCTTTTCTTATAATAAGCGCTGTTCTAAAAACCAACTGGGGCACAATGATAGCCCACAGGGTGGCGCAGGACAATACGGCTTTGACCGGAAGGCTTCTGCTGAATGAATTTGTTTTGCCTTTTGAAATTGTATCAGTGCTGCTGCTGGCCGCCTTAATAGGCGCCATATCAATTGTGGCAGGGGACAAGGGGGCGCAAAAATGACAATAACACTTGCGCATTACGTTGTTTTAAGCGCGCTGCTTTTCGCGATAGGTATTATAGGCATACTGACCAGAAGGAACGCCATTGGCATACTTATGTCGCTGGAACTTCTTTTCAACGCTGCGGCGATTAATATGGTGGCTTTTTCAAAATATTTAACGCCGTCGGAAATCTACGGCGACATATTTACAATTTTTATAATCGCCATCGCGGCCGCGGAAAGCGTGCTTGGCCTTGCCATAATACTGGCGATGTTCAGAAAAAGAGAGACAGTTAACGCCGACGAAATGAACATAATGAAATACTGATAAAAACATATATGACAATACGGAGGAATAACCTGTGGAACAATTAAACGTGCTTGGCCTTGCCATACCGGCATTGCCATTGCTGGCTTTTCTGTTAATAACCGCCATAACGGCAAAAAAGAAGATGTTAAGCGCGGTCCTGTCAATATCGTGCATATTCGCCTCTTTTTTAATTTCCGTTTACCTTTTAATCCTGCAGCTTAAAGCGGGGCACGGCGCGTCCTATGAATTTTCATTCCCGTGGCTGTTCCTTGGCGACGTGAAAATGAGCCTTGGAATACTTATCAACCCGTTAACCACGGTTATGTTAATTGTGGTGACAACTGTCAGCATGCTTGTCCAGATTTATTCAATAGGATACATGAAAGGCGATTACGCGTTTTCAAGGTTTTTCTCTTACATATCTCTGTTCTCTTTTTCAATGCTTGGAATAGTGGTTGCCAACAACCTTATACAGATGTACATTTTCTGGGAGCTTGTGGGGCTGTGTTCCTATCTTCTTATCGGTTTCTGGTGGTTTAAGCCGGAAGCTGCGGAAGCTTCAAAAAAAGCTTTTATAGTCACAAGGTTCGGCGATTTTGGTTTTCTTGTGGGCATATTAATCCTTTCATATATAACAGGCACGTTTAATTTCGCGGAAATACAGGCGCAGATAAACGCGGGCTTAATTTCGCCCGGGCTTTTAACCGTAATCGCGCTTTTATTATTCAGCGGCGCGGTGGGCAAAAGCGCGCAGTTCCCGCTGCATGTCTGGCTGCCTGACGCCATGGAAGGCCCCACACCCGTATCCGCTTTGATTCACGCGGCCACAATGGTTGCGGCGGGCGTCTTTATGGTGGCAAGGCTGTTTGGAATTTTTTCCGCGTCCCCGCACGCCATGCTTGTCATAGCATACCTTGGCGGTTTCACCGCAATCTTTGCCGCGACAATCGCGCTTACGCAGAACGACATAAAAAGGGTGCTTGCTTTTTCCACGTTAAGCCAGCTTGGGTACATGATGCTGGCAATGGGAATAGGCGGCTATACATCGGGCATGTTCCACCTTACAACGCACGCTTTCTTTAAGGCGCTTTTATTCCTTGGCGCCGGCTCCGTGATTCACGCGGTGCATACAAACGACATTCAGCTTATGGGCGGTCTGCATAAAAAGATGCCCATAACTTCAATAACTTTCTTAATTGCGTCGCTTTCAATCGCGGGAATATTCCCGCTGTCCGGTTTCTGGAGCAAGGATGAAATACTTGTAAATATAATGGAATCAGGGCACATGGGGCTTTATTACGTTGCGGCAGCCACGGCGTTTTTAACCGCCTTTTACATGTTCCGACTTTATTTAATGACGTTTACAGGCAAGCCGCGCGACGCGCACGCTTATGAACACGCGCATGAATCGCCTTTGACAATGACTGTGCCGCTTATGATACTTGCGGTGCTTTCAATAGTGACAGGTTTTGCGGGTATACCGGGAAAAGAACAAAGCTTTTATAACTTTTTATTCTTCGGCGCGCACCCGCACGAAACCCACTTTAACATGGGCGTTGCCCTGTCATCCAGCGCCATTGCCGTGTCCGGAATAGCGCTGGCGCTTTTAATGTACGCTTTTGGCTTAATAAAACCTGAAGCCGTTAAAAACGCGTCAGGCCCGCTTTACAAACTTTCATACAATAAATATTACATAGATGAGATTTACATGTTCTTCATAAAAAACGGTTTCTTTGTTATCGCGTCCGCGGTTAAGTGGTTTGACAGGCACGTTGTTGACGGCGCGGTTAACCTTGTAGCTTTCCTGTGCAGGTGGGCGGGAAGCAAATTAAGGCTTACGGTAAACGGCGGCGTTCAGAGCTACGCGCTTATAATTTTTGGCGGCCTGGTGTTTATAGCGGCGGTTTTCGCCGTGTGGAATCCGGACGCCCTGAAGCTTTTGGGAGGCAGATAAATGGCGGAATTTCTTGGCAATATACCTTTTCTTACAATAATTTACCTTATGCCGCTTTGCGCGGTTATAGCGCTTTTCTTTATACCGGGAACCAACCATAAAGCCGTAAAGGTTGTGTCGCTTGTGTTCTCGGTACTATCATTTATTATGTCGCTTCTGCTTTTTATTTCTTATGACTATAAAAAGGGCGGGCTTCAGTTTGTGGAACACTTTGACTGGATACCGGCCATCGGCGTCAATTATTTCATGGGCGTCAACGGCATCAATGTCGCGCTTGTGCTTTTAACGGGAATAATAATCACAGCAGGCATTCTGGCAAGCTGGGACTTAAATTACAGGCCCAAGGAATTTTTTATACTGCTTTTAATGCTTACAACAGGCGTGTACGGCGTGTTTATGACGTACAACCTTTTCCTTTTCTTCCTGTTCTATGAAATCGCGGTTCTGCCCATGTACCTGCTTATAGGCATCTGGGGAACGGGGGATAAGGAATACGCGGCAATGAAGCTTACTTTATATCTGCTTGTGGGTTCGGCGCTTATTCTTGCCGGGCTTCTGGGTATTTATTTCGCGACCGGCCTTCACACCTTTGATTTTGACAAAATAGAACAGTTTGCCTTTGACCCGACTTTCCAGAAAATCTTCTTCCCGATACTCTTTGTGGGTTTTGGCATACTTGCCGCACTGTGGCCTTTTCACACCTGGTCGCCGGACGGCCACGCTTCCGCGCCGACCGCGGTTTCCATGCTTCACGCAGGCGTGCTTATGAAACTTGGGGCGTATGGGTGCCTGATAATTCCCGTATGGCTGTTTCCGATAGGCGCCAAATTCTGGCTGCCTGTGGTGGCTGTAATGACCCTTGTCAACATTGTGTACGGTTCAATAGGCGCGGTAAAACAGACCGATTTAAAATACATAGTTGCTTACTCCAGCGTCAGCCACATGGGCGTTGTGCTTTTGGGCATAGCGGGCATGAATGATGTGGCGTTCAGCGGCGCGGTTTTTCAGATGGTATCGCACGGCATCATGACAGGGCTGTTTTTCGGATTGATAGGCATGACCTACGGCAGGACGCATACAAGGGATATTCATAAAATGCACGGCCTTGCAAAAGTAATGCCGGTGCTTGCCGTATTCTTTGCAATGACAGGGCTGTGTTCGCTGGGATTACCCGGGCTTTCAGGTTTTGTGGCGGAACTTACCACTTTTGTGGGCGTTTACAAAACATTCCCGGTATGGACCATAATAGCCGTAATAAGCATTGTGGTTACCGCGTTCTATGTGTTAAGGGTTGTTCAGATAGTTTTCTTAGGCCCGCTTGACGCGGAATACAAGGATTTAAAAGACGCGAAGTTCACGGAAATTGCGTCGCTTTCCATTTTGATGTTTTTCATAGTGCTGTTCGGCGTTTATCCTTTTTACATCATGGAACTTATTCACGGATCAGTGCTGCCTATAGCGGCAAAAATAGGAGGTATGTAAATTGAATATCGCGCTTTTAACCCACGAATTCGCGCTTGCAGGAATAGCGCTTTTAATATTCATCCTTGATTTGTCCGGAGCGGGCAAAAAAGTAACGGGCAGGGTGTTTACTTTTTCAATGCTTGCGCTTCTTGTATATGTGGCCCTGTCAAGAAAAGACGGGGTTATTTTAAACGGCGCTTACACGGCGGACGGAATTTCATGGTTTGCCAAGCTGATTTTTCTGTCAGGCGCTTTTTTAACCGGAATGCTTTCCACGGACACGCTTAAATTAAGCGATAAAAGGGCGGGGGCTTATTATTTTCTTCTGGCATCTTCCGTGCTTGGAATGATGTTTCTTGCGTCGTCAAAAGAACTTATAACGCTTTATGTATCCCTTGAACTTGCCACCATAAGCTTATACGCGCTTGCCGCTATTTACAGGGAAGAAGTGCTGTCGCTTGAAGCGGGAATAAAGTACCTTATTCTTGGCGCGGTGTCTTCGGGAATACTGCTTTACGGTTTAAGCCTTGTTTACGGCGTGACCGGCACCACTTACCTTGAAAAAATACTCTTCTATACTTCCGCAAACGGTTTTCAGCCGGTGTTTGTGCTGGCTGTAATAATGGTGATACTTGGAATAGGGTTCAAGCTTTCAATGGTTCCAATGCACGTCTGGACGCCTGATGTATATCAGGGTTCTCCCACGCCTGTAACAGCGTTTATTTCGGTTGCTTCAAAGGCGGCGGGTTTTATATTTGCCGTAAGGCTGCTTTCATACACACTGATTAAAGCGGGATTTGTATGGGAGCCGATTCTGGCGGTTCTGGCGTTTTTAACCATGACAATAGGAAATTTAATAGCCATACCGCAGAAAAACATGAAGCGCCTTCTTGCTTATTCCACTATTTCACAGGCCGGCTTTCTGCTTGTGGGCTTTATCGGTGCGCCTGTAATAGGCGTAAGTTCGGTTATGTTTTACCTTATGGCGTATACAGTGACCAATATCGCGGCTTTCGGCGTGGTGGCGGTTTTTGAAAAATCAACGGGTTCAAATGAGATTGACGATTACGCCGGGCTGGCGCAGACGCAGCCTGTTTTGGCGTTAACCCTTATGGTGGCGCTTTTATCGCTTGCGGGCATACCTCCGCTTGTGGGATTCGCCGGAAAATTTTATCTGTTTTACGCGGCAATGGAAAAAGGGTATCTGTGGCTTGTAATTGCCGGCGCTTTAAACAGCACGATATCACTGTATTATTACCTTTTAATCCTGAAAAGGCTGTATATATGGGATAAAAGCAAAACATCAACTTTGCCCAAAGTGCATGTGCCGGCAATGGTAACTGCAGCGCTTATTATCTGCTGCGTTGCAATGCTGGCAATGGGAATATTGCCCGGCTTTGTAATTGACATAACAAACGCCGCAGCTGAAGGCATGTTCAGACCGTAGGGAATAGCGGCTTAAGCTGCCGCACAAACATAAGCATAAGCGTCTTAAGCATTTAAGCTATAGCGGAACCGTTTTTGCAGCGCTTATGCTTAATTGCCTATAGCTTAAACCGCTGTTCCTTTCATCTTTCCTCAAAAATGATTTTACACCGGGCGGATATTGTTGTAATATGGGTTATATGAGGGAAAAACCGGAATTAAACAAAATTCTTCAGGTTAAATTTACGGACAGGGAAATTTTAGTAATTTCTCTTCCGCCGTCTGCTGCGGGCCTATTGGCCGGCGCTGTTATATCTGTTTCTGCCGGTTTTTCATTCGGGCAGTTTTTAATAGCGCTGATTACAGGGGCTTTTACCGGTATAGCCGCGGGTATAGCCGCGGTGTATATTTTTGAAAACAGGCTTCTTAAAACCATTAAAAATAAAACAGAAAATCCTGAAGCCGGCAGTGCGGAGGGAAATGAACGCCTTCTGATCAGCGGGCTTTTTAAGGGCGGTTTTAGCGCACAAACAGGCAGAAAAAAAGAGGCTTGTATTGACCCGGCGATATTTGATGAAATAATTCAAAAATTTGATGAAATTTCAGGCAATAACGAGGAACTTTTAAAATCAGTTAAAGCGGCAAGCGATGACGCGGCGTTCAACGCCGACAAGCTTAAAAAAGTAAACGGTATCACAAAAAGCGTGACAGGCGCCATAACAATAATCATAGAAGACATCAAAAAGATAAACGACAGGGCATCTTCCATTGTAAAACTGGCAAAGACCGGAAGTTCCGTCACCGGCTCGGAAATTCAGGCGATGAGCAGCATTAAAACCGCTGTAACGGAATCCACGGTTGTCATTGAAAAGTTAAGGACAAGCTCCAAACAGATTAAAGGCATAGTAAACACGGTTGCTGAAATTGCCAAGAAAACAAATATGCTTTCCTTAAACGCGGGTATTGAAGCGGCGCGCGCCGGAGAAGCCGGAAAAAGTTTTGCCGTTGTTGCCCAGGAAATACGCTCGCTGGCGGAAGGCGCGACCAAGGCGACTAAGGAAATTTCTGATTTTCTGCAGAGGACAGAAGAACTTGCCCTGCAGGCGGTGAATGTTATTTCCGAACAGAATAAGGTGGAAGACGCGGTAAATGTGGTGTATTCCGCAAGCGATTCGTTTTTAAGGATAGTGGAATCGCTTGGAGAGATATCCAGAATGCTGGCTAATATTTACGCGGCTGTGGAGGAACACAAAATAGATAACGACCTGCTTGGGGTCCTTTCCGGCAACATGAACGACAAACTTGGAGGGTTGACAAGCAGTATTTATTCGGTTTCGGAGAAAATGAAATCCAATATTATTATCACGGAAGAAATTAAATCTGAGGTGACGGCACTTAAAAATATAGGGGAGGCGGACTGATGGACAAGGGAAATCTTTTTATAGAAAGAAGAAAGCATAAAAGGATGGATAAGAAGTGCTCGGTTAAGTATAAACTTATATCAGCGGATGAAGGCGCGGAAATAAAAAAATCAGCCGTTAAATTAAACGGGGAGAGCGCTGACATAAGCCTTGGCGGAATAAGGATGACGGGCGAAATAAGCGCGAATCCCGGTGATATATTAAGGGTAGAAGTTGCGGTAGATGAAAAAAAGGATCCGGTCACCACTTTTGCCGAAATTAAGTGGGTAAAAGGAAAAGATACTGTAAAAGAAATTGGAATTGAATTTTTAATTTTAAAGGATAAAGACAGGGAAATGATTTACAACATACTTGGGGATTAATATAAAAAAGCCCTCTGTTTAAAAGGATTTTTATAAAGGGTTATGTATGTTGACAGGGAATTTGAAATCTGATATTATAGTTTTATTACTGTAAAAACAGGTATTTTGTAAAGTTTGATTAAAATTTTGAAAGGGGCTTATTATGTCCAAAAATGCTATTTTATATGCTGCAATTATTATTGCGCTTTTTCTCTTTCCGGGCTGTTTTGGCGGCCAGCCCGAAGAGGAAGCAAGCATTGATATAAATATCAGCGAAGACATTAAAGAGATGGAAGGGCTGCAGAAACAGATAAAAACACAAAGTTCACAGCTGCAGAAAATGCAGCGCGATTTAAAGACAAAAAAGGCAACCGCATCCGGAGCTGATTCCGCTGAAGTCAAGAAACTTGAAAAACAGATAGAAGTCCAGCAGCAGGAAATTATTGTTGCTTCCAAAAAAGTCACAAGCGTAAAGGCCGAAAAGGGAAAATACGTCTGGTCGATGTTCAGAGGAGTGCCAAGCCACGATTTTTATACGGGTTATAATATCCTTCCGCCCCTTGATTTTAAGTGGAAATTTAAAGCCATATCCGGATTTAAAGCTTCCCCTGTTATGGACGCGGAAAATATTTATGTGGGCTGCATGGATAATAATTTTTACGCGATTGAAAAAAGCACGGGACAGGCGGTCTGGAAGACCCCGTGCCAGGGAGGCATATCATCTTCCGCGGCTTTATACGGAACAACACTATATTTTGGCACGGAAACCGGAATGTTTTACGCGCTTTCCGCTTCCACCGGAAAAGTTTTATGGTCCAAGAAAATCGGGCCTATACAGGGTTCATCACCCGCCGTATTTTCATCGGTTGTATGCGTGGGTTCAATGGATAACAATGTTTACGCGATGAACCGCCAGACCGGTGAAATTATATGGAAACATGCCGCATTATTACCTGTGGTTTCTTCTCCCACGCTGGCAAACGGATTTGTTTATATCGGTTCCATTGACGCCAATATGTACGCGCTTGACGTTGAAAGCGGGAAAGTGGCGTGGCAGTACGCGACCGGAAAAGGCATCGCGTCCACCGCTGTTGAAAGCGAAGGCGTTTTGTATTTTGGATCTGATGACAAGAAAATTTACGCTGTTGATTCGTTAAGCGGCGCGGTTAAATGGGCGTTTCAGGCTGAAGGCTGGATAACTTCCGGGCTTATTAAAGAAGGCGTGTTTTTCGCGGGTTCCAATGATAAAAATATTTACGCCTTAAACGCGGAAAACGGCAAACTGCTGTGGAAGACCGCGGTGGAAGGGAAAGTTTTAACAACGCCTTTTGCCGTAAATAATATTCTTTATATAGGCGCAGGCAAGGAAGTTTTGGCGCTTGATTCAAAGACCGGAGAGAAAAAATGGTCGCAGAAATATGAATTTAGCGTCGTCACTTCAATAATCGGCGAAGACGGAATAATATATTTTGGGGATACTGACAGTTCTTTTTATGCCCTGGAATCCGTCGCAAAATAAATGTTGAATTAAGGGAAGGGGAAAAATGGCTTCAAGAAGAAAGGTTAAATTCAGTTTAAGTTATAAAATAAGCCTTCTTATATTTTCTCTTATTCTTGTTACGCTTGCTGCCATTGTCGGATATTACATGACAATGAACTGGAATGACAGCATAAATGAAATGAAAAACAGCGCCAAGAAAGCGGCCAAAACATTGGGCGCGCTTTGGCCTGTGGCTCAGGGAAGGTCCGGAATAAACTGGGGCATTTACGAAAATTATATGAAACAGTTTGTTCAGATTGACAAAAACATAGTATTCATGGCAATTATTGATGAAAAAGAAGAAGTAAGGGCGGCTGCCATTAATGACGCGCTTTTAAAGAAAAAATTTCCAAAACTTAAGCTTACAGAGGATAAAAAAGAAACGGTAAAGAACCTTGCCGGAAATAAAATTGATGATACTTTAAAAGTTATCGGGAATATAAAAATTAAAGACAAAAACATCGGGCTTGCGACCCTGGTGATAAAGTTTTCCAAGTACGGTACATATCACTCCCAGAACATTATGATTTTAAATACGTCGCTGCTGGCATTTTTGATACTGCTTGCGGGCGGAGCCGGCGCGTGGGGCCTTGCTTTTATAATCACAAGGAATTTTAATATTATAGCTGCCGGAATGAGAAAAGTTGCCGAAGGCAATCTTGATGTTTCCGTTGACGTAAAATCAAACGATGAAACCGGCGTGCTTGCCGATGATTTTAACAGGATGATAGTTGAACTTAAGGAAAAAGTAAGGATAAAAGACGCGTTTGAAACGGTTGCCGACGGGTTAAAGGATATGGACAATTTAAAAAAAGCATACGAAACCTTTACGTATCAGGAAATGACGGACAAGATAACAAAAGGTTTTTATCCGGTTTCACAGGGAGGGGAAAACCCTACAGTGCTGGTATTTGTGGACACTTCGGCTTTCGCGGGTTTTACATATGAACTTATCAGCGATGAATTAAAGGAAATAATTAAAAAGTTTATTGAAAAAATATCCGGCACGGTGCTTGAATATCAGGGCGCGGTATTTAAAGTGACGGATAAATTTATACTTATCAGTTTTGGGTATCCGTTTAAGCACAGCGACGACCTGAAACGCGCGCTTATTTCAACAGTGGAAATAAGAAAAGAACTTGTGAATATGGTAAAAAGCAAGCTGACGCTTGGTTATAACGTGGAGGATTTTGATGTAAATTTTGTTATAACAAAAGGCAATATTACCGGCGGCTTTATTGACAGAAAATCGGTTGATACATTTAACGCCATAACCGATTACCTTAATTTTGCTTCAAGGTACGGAGAGAAGAAAAAATTTAATACAAATATTTATGCGTCCAAACAGATAGCGGACGAGACTTTCGCGCTTGCAAACTATGAAAAAACCGACGACATAAGCATGAACGACGGCCGCGTTGCCGAACTGTTCAGGCTTAAAGGCGCCAAGTTCTGATAAAAGGAAAAGATGGCAAATAAACTTAATTATTATGAACTGCTGGAATTATATCCGGCAGCGACACAGGAAGAAATAGACGGGGCTTTCAGAATGATGCTTTACAAATATCACCCCGACCATAATCCGGACAGGCCGGACTGGGCGCACGAAAGGACTTCAGAGGTGGTTGAAGCGTATAACATACTTTCCAACCCCTTAAAGAGAAAGATTTATAATTTTATAATTTTCGCGTCTTTAAAACAGTCGCCGGCGGAAAGAAAGTTTGGTATTTTTCAGGGCAATGATAAAAAGAAATTTGAGGAAGCCTGTGTGATTTTTAAAGAGGGAGTTGCGGCGTTTGATAATAACAAAAATACGGCCCTTCTGAAAATGCAGCAGGCGTGCGCGGTATATAAACTGAGCGAGGGATATTATAATACAGGCGTTATTTATACTGTTACAAACAAGCTTCTGGACGCAAAGAAAGCATTTGAAGAAGCTGTCAGGCTTGAACCCGAGAACCAGCATTACAAAAGGGTGGTTGACAGGTTAATGGAACTAATGAGGGAAATTGACAGGGCAAGAAAAGCGCAGTAATAAAACGCGGGAAAGGGAGTATAAGTGGCAAAAATTATAGGAATTGACCTTGGGACAACAAATTCGTGTATGGGTTTAATGGAAGATAACAGGCTTCTTGTTATTCCCAATGACGAAAATTTCAGGACAACCCCGTCTGTGGTGGCTTTCACCAAAGAAGGGCAGATACTTGTGGGAAACGCGGCCAAAAGGCAGCAGGTCATGAATCCGGAAAACACTATTTTTTCCGTTAAAAGGTTCATAGGCCGAAAGTTTAACGACCCTACCGTGTCAAATGATTTAAGGCTTATGCCTTATAAACTTATCCGCGCCGCCAACGGCGATGTATGGGTTGAAGTTATGGGCAAGACTTATTCGCCGCCGGAACTTTCCGCGATGATACTTATGAAAATGAAAAAAGACGCGGAAAATTACCTTGGAGAAACGGTTGACAAGGCCGTTGTAACCGTTCCCGCGCACTTTAACGATTCGCAGAGGCAGGCTACAAAGGACGCGGGAAAAATTGCCGGCCTTGAAATAGTAAGGATAATAAATGAACCCACGGCCGCGGCTTTGGCCAGCGGTTTTGACAGCAAGACCAAGATGAAGGTTGTAATTTATGACCTTGGCGGCGGGACGTTTGATGTATCAATTCTTGAACTGGGGCAGGGAATATTTAAAGTGTTGTCCACAAGCGGCGATACCCACCTTGGCGGCGATGATTTTGACCAGGCAATAATAGATTATCTTGTGGCTGAATTCCATAAAAAAGAGGGTATTGATTTAAAAAATGACAGGGTCGCCCTGCAGAGGTTAAAAGACGCCGCGGAAAAGGCAAAGATAAACCTTTCCACGCTTGATTCCGTGGAAATAACCCTTCCGTTTTTGGCGGCAACCAATGACGGGCCAAAACACCTTCAGACAGTGCTGTCAAGGCCCACGCTTGAAGCCATTACAAAAACAATCGCGGAAAAAACCGCGGGCCCGTGTGAAACTGCGCTTAACGACGCGGGATTAAGGTCAAACGAAATTGACGAAATTGTGCTTGTGGGCGGCCAGACAAAAATGCCGCTTGTAAGGGAAGTTGTAAAAAGAATATTCAGAAAAGACCCTTTTTCCGGGGTGAATCCGGATGAAGCGGTTGCGTCAGGCGCGGCAAAACAGGCGTCCGTATTAAAGGGCGACATCAGGGATATTCTGCTTCTGGATGTAACGGCGTTTTCCCTGGGCATTAAAACAGAAGGCGGAATTTTTTCTAAAATAGTTGAAAAGAACAGCTCCATACCTTTAAGAAAAACGGAAGTATATACGACAACCCAGGAAAACCAGTCATTTGTAAGGATTGAAGTTTTCCAGGGCGAAAAACCAATGGCTTCCGACAATAAGATGATAGGGACATTTGACCTTGTGGGAATTCCGCCGGGGCCCAAAGGTTCGGCAAAAATAGACGTTATTTTTGACATAGACGCGAATGGTATAATAAGGGTTTCCGCGAAAGACCAGTCAACCGGCAAAGAACAGGCCATAAAGATTACCGCGGACAGCGGGCTTTCAAAGGCCGAACTTGAAAACAAGACAAAAGAAATCGGCGCTGAATTCGCTAAAAAAATATCAAGAGGCGAAAAAATTCAGGCCAAACAGGATTACAAAGAAGTGCCGGCGCAGGAAGGCGAAGGCGGCGGCCTTGCGTCCGCGCCCGAAGAAGAAGGCGAAGCAAAAAAGAAAAAATCCATTTTTGACATATTCAAGAAAAAAGAGGGGTAAATCATGAACAAACCCAAAAAGAACATGCTTATCGGAGAGATGCTTGTTGATGAAGGCATTATCACCAAAGAACAGTTAAAAGACGGCCTTGAAGAACAAAGGCGCACCGGTGAAAAGATAGGCGAAATACTTGTTAGGATGGGATATCTGTCCAAAGAAATCCTGTGGACATTTTTGGGATATCAGATGGGCGTCCCTTTTGTAAACCTTGAAGAGGTAAATGAAATTAAGCAGGATATTTTAAAACTTCTTCCGGAACAGCTTATGAGAAATGAAAAATTAATACCGGTAACAAGGCACGGAAGGGTAATCACCGTCGCCATGGCGGAACCCATGAATTTTCTTGTTATTGATGATTTAAAAGCCACGACAAAAAGCGAAATAGACGTAAGGCTTGCGCCGTCCGAGGAAATTTTAAAACAGATTAATAAGTATTTTGGATATAAAGCGGAAGAGACCGGCGCTGTTGCAAAAGCAAGCGTTGAAGACCTTGATGATATTTTGTCCGCTCCTATGGGAAATTCTTCCAGGCAGGAAAATTCAGGGATGAAGATACAAAGGTCAATTTATGGCGAACAGGCGCCTTCGGCTCCTGCGCCGCAGCAGTATGCTCCGCCGCAGCCACCTTCGCCTCAGTATACTTCGGCTCCGGCGCCTCCGCCGCAGCCGCAATATACGCCTCCTCCGCAGCAGTACGCGCCGCCGCCTCCTCCTCAGGTTCAGGCCGCGCCAAATATGGCGCAGGCGGTTGTATCACAGGATACGCCGGTTAATGTGTTTTTAACCACGCTGCTTTCAAACGGATATGACGCGGGCGCCACGGATATTCATATTGAACCGCTTGCCGATAAATGCAGGATAAGAAGAAGGATAGACGGCACTTTGTATGAAGTTGAATCGCCGCCGCGCACGCTTTATAACGGGCTTTTAAACAAGATTAAAGAGCTGGCCCAGATGAATCAGAACGAAAAATCTGCGCCGCAGGAAAGTAAGCTTAAAATCCGCGTCGGCGGCAAGGAAATAAATATGGCTGTGTATACATTCCCGACTTTGTTCGGTGAAAAAATAGTCCTGAAAATAATGAGGGCGGATTCAACCGTGCTTACGCTGGATCAGAGCGGCATGGAAGATGAAATGGTTGAAATGTACAGAAGGTTTATTAAAAAACCGCACGGGCTTATTATCCTGTCCGGCCCCACAAACAGCGGCAAAGAAACAACAATGCATTCAACGCTTGTGGAAATGAACTCGCCTGATATCAACATTTTTTCCATTGACGACACGGGTTCAAGTTATGTTGTGCCGGGTGTTAACCAGACAAAGGTAAGCAGAAAAAATTACGGCCAGGTGCTTCATTACCTTGCGGAGCAGGACTGCGACGTTATAACCGTCGGGGACATCGCCAACAAAGAAACCGCGGAATCCATACTTGATATTATTGCCAGCGGCCATCTTGTAATAGCAAGGCTGCGCGCTTCTGACCCTTATCAGGCGCTGCAGACAATTATTAATTTTGGAATAGAACCGTATATTGTATATTCAAACACGCTTCTGGTGGTTGCGCAGAGGCTTGTAAGAAAAATAGATACAGCCTGCAGGCAGCCCTACCAGGCGCCTTCTGACATTGTAAAGATGCTTGGCGGAGATGAAGGAAAGGCGGTCACTTTATATAAAGGGAACGGATGCGCCAACTGCGCCCAGACAGGATATAAAGGAAGGACAGCCGTGTTTGAAGCGCTTGTAATGACCGATAAAATCAAGGATATGCTTATGGCTAAAGAGCCCCTTAAAAAGATAAAGGAAGAAAACGCCAAAACAGGGCTTAAGACGCTTAAAGAGGCGGCGCTTTTAAAACTTATTCAGGGAACGACATCCCTTGAAGAATACATGAAGATAAACTGATTTTAAAGTTTAAAAAATAAAACGGGGTTTGTATGAAAAAAAATATTTTCTTGGCGTTTTTTATTTTTGCCGCCGCATGCGTTAATGGCGCGGATTTAAGAAATTTTACCGTTTTGCTGCAGGCCGGAACTTTCACCGCAGGCGATGCAATACCGGTGACAATCACCGCCTATGATGTTGACAACGCCGTTAAGGCGGATTATACGGGTAATGTGACCGCAACAGCTTCAGTGGGGGATATTATATTTGTGGAATCGGACGCCGCGGCTTCAACCGCTTTTACGGCGGGAAAATGGATGGGCAAGATAAAAGCATTCGGGGCGGATCCTTCGCTTGCAATTACGTTTACTGATTCTTCCGGCGCTACAGGCACTGCGGCAAAACAGATGAACCCCGGAGCTTACGCGACAAGGATTATACTTACAAAAGGGCAGGAATACGCGCCGGGAACCGCTCTTGGATATACAGGGCTGCCCGAAACCATGATAACAAAGGAAGAATTTTATGTAACTGTCACGGCCTGCGACCAGTATTATAACAGAATCAGCGGTTCTTACCCTTCAAATGTAAGGCTTTATACAGGGGCAAATTATTCGGGCGTTACCCCTTCTGCGGTAAATATGGCGCTTACGGATGTGCCGGGTACCGCCGTATATTCCGTTACGCTTCTTCCTTATCCGGATAATTCTGATACATATACAATTAATTCAGAGGATTTTTCATTATCGCCGCCTGTAATTTCTGTGGACAGATACTTTGTAAGCAAAAACACTTATTTTATATGGCCGGAAATAAACAATATTACATATACGGCGGGGGAAATTTCCGTGTTTGCCGGAAGTTTTTTAACGGTAACAGTCAAAGCGTCAAATTATCCAAGGGAAGCGGGAAAAGGAATTTTTTATGATTTTAATAAAAATGTAAGCATAAAAGCTGTTGAATACGACAATCATACTGCGTTTCTTGAACCCCTTGTCCCTGACACGGTTCCTGTAACTTCAGGGGAAGGATCTGTTGTTGTGAATTATACAAAAATGGACAGGATAAAAATTATGCCTGACTGCACGGATTATGACAACGGTACCGGTACTTATTATTATGTAACCAAGTTACCGTCGGACATTGTGCAGGTTTATGCCGATGCGCCGCAGAGTTTTTCTTTTGTATCGGATAAAACGCAGATAAGGCCCGGTGAAACCGCAAATTTAAGCGTTACCGTGTTTGACGCATACATGAATCCGGTATCAAAAACAGCCGTGGCGTTTGATATTCTGCCGGCCGGAGCCGGCACTTTAAGCGTAACAAATGCGACAACAGATAATTATGATTATGTGCTGAACTATCAGGGCGGGCTGGCACAGTCTGTATACACGGCGCCGCTGCTTGGCCCTTTAAATGTCACAATCACCGCAACCGTTGCAGGTTTGGCGCCAAAAACAATAGTCATGGAATATATTTCAGCCACTTCAACCGCGGATAAAAAGACGGTAAAAAACACGCCAAATCCTTTTAA
>JAKQNO010000023.1 GCA_029565735.1 bacterium | reverse complement strand
GCATGATGCCGTTATCATTATCTGAAAACCCTGAACCCATCCGCCGGCGGGTATGTGGTTTACTTCCCCGCCCTGATAAACAAAATTTACTTTTACTTCCTGATTCGCCTTATGCTGTGCGTTTTCCTGAAAATAAGGCACCTGATAAAAATCGCTGTATGTATTGCCCTTAATCTGAACGTTCCCGACACGGGTGCCCGATGCGTCAAACACTTCCCCGTTTTGGCCGGTCACGGCAGCGCACCGTAATTGAGGTTCGTTAACCCAAAGTTTCATTGAAAGGTTGGCGTTTGAATAGTAAACAGGGGTATTAGACCGGTTAATTATCTTTACATAATACCGCCTTTCCTGTGCGCCCTGCATCTGGCAGGTAATCATTAAATCAAGTTTTTTTGCGGTGTCTGCCCCGCATGGAAGAAAACTATCAGACCCGCTTATAAAAGTATCGGCGATTATTATGAAAATAGCTGCCAGAAAAAACCTGCGTATTGCATGCGTATTCAATTTTCACCCATCCCAATGATGTAAAAACAAATCTACTTTATTACACAAATGAACATTTGTCAAACGGATTTTTGGTTAAATATGAAGATTAACGATTATGATAAGTTTTATCGAGAAATAAAGAAAAGTTATTTTGTTATTGTTTTTGTTTAACGTTCTTTTGTCCGATAAACAAGAAAATCACTACCCTTTTCAGCCCTTTAAAGTCATTGAATGTGGATAAGTATTTCCAATTCTCTTTGTGGAAAACTTTTCTGACCTTTGATTCCATTCCGTCGCCGATTTCCAAAACCATATAGCCGCCGGGGGTTAAGATGTTCTTTGCCTCTGAGGCAAGCCGTTTATAAAATGAAAGCCCGTCTTTTTTGTCTGTAAGGGCGGTTGAAGGTTCGTGCAATACCTCTTTTTGCAGTTTGGACATTGCTTTTTTAGTTATATAAGGTGGGTTTGATACAATAATGTCAAATTTTGAAGGTGATTTACCGGATAAGGTAAAGAAATTGCCGTATTTAGCTGTTATACGCCCTTCTACGCCGTGTTTTTTGGCGTTAAGGTAAGTTAATGATATCGCCTTTTTTGATATGTCTATGGCTGTTATATGGGCTATTTCGGGGCATTCCAGGCACAGAGTCACGCTTATTATTCCGCTTCCGGGGCCAAGTTCCGCTGCTTGTGTTTTGGGTTTAAGCGGCAGTGACTTCACCGCCTCTATTACCGCTTCGGTATCCTGCCGCGGTATTAATACCCCTTTTTTGCAGATAAATTCGTTGCCGTAAAAATGGGCAGTGCCTGTCAGGTATTGTAGAGGCATTCCTGCCGCCCGTTTGTGGGTAAGTTTAAACAGCTTCTTTGCTGCCATGCCGGGAAGATTGTCCTGAAACTTTGCGTACAAAGACGGTTTGTCAAAGCCGGTAAGAAACATCAGAAGCTCCGCGGCTTCAAATTTGGCAACGTCCTTTTTAAGATGCCTGCCTTTTATAATATAATCCGCGGCCTTGTTAAGAGTTTCATAAATTTTCATATTATCAGATGCTTTTTTCCATAAGCTTTTTTGTGTTTTCTTCGCTAAGTTTTTCTATAAACTCGTCAATGTTACCTTCCATTACGGATTCAAGGTTATAAGATGTAAGGTTTATCCTGTGGTCTGTTACCCTGTTCTGCGGATAATTATATGTCCTTATCTTCTCGCTGCGGTCGCCGGAACCTATCTGAGAACGCCTTTCGTTGTCTGTTATTGCCTTTTCATCGCCTTCTGTCTTTGCCTTTACCCTTGCCGCAAGAATTGAAAGCGCCTTTTCTTTGTTTTTAATCTGCGACCTTCCGTCCTGGCAGTATACTTCAATACCTGTGGGTATATGGTGCGCCCTTACCGCGGATTCTGTCCTGTTAACGTGCTGGCCGCCCGCGCCTGAAGCGCGGCATACGTCTATCCTTACCTCGCTCATATTCAGGGCAAAATCTTTTTCTTCCTGTTCCGGAAGCACATATACTGTTGCCGCGGAAGTATGAACTCTGCCGCTGGTCTCTGTATCAGGAACGCGCTGAACCCTGTGGGCGCCGCTTTCATAGCGAAGCTTGCCGTAAGCGCCTTTGCCGTTTACAAAAAATATTATTTCCTTAAAACCGCCAAGTTCTGTAGGGCTGCTGGTAACGGTTTCAATGGTAAATTTGTGGTTTTCCGCGTATTTGACATACATGCGGTAAAGGTCGCCCGCGAAAAGCCCTGCTTCATCGCCGCCTGTGCCTGCGCGGATTTCCACGATGGCGTTCTTTTTATCGTTAGGGTCGCTTGGAGTAAGGATTATCCTTAATTCTTCGCGTTTCTTTTCCAGCTTAGGCGTTAAATCTTCAATTTCAGCTTTTGCCATATCCACAAGTTCTTTTTCCTGTTCCGTGCGCATCATATGATCCGCGTCCTTTATAGCATGGTCAAGCGCGGTAAAAGCGTCATAGATTTCAACTATTTCGGAATATTCAGAGTGCTGTTTTGTCTTTTTCTGGAAAAGTTCGTTATTGGCAATGACCTGCGGGTCGGAAAGCTCCGCCGTTAATTTTTCGTATTCCCTTTTTATCTTTGCGGCTTTTTCAAGCATTGTATTGCCTCCGTTATATTTTAATTTTGTTTATATATAAAAAGCACCCGTTTCAGCCCTTAACAGGGACAAAACGGGTGCTTTTAAATCCGGCTAAAGCGCGGCTTTTGCTGTTTTGTGCTTTTTTTCCAGTTTTAAGACTTCATTAATTGAATTGGCGGCAACTTCAAGCATTTTTGCATCCGGCTCTTTTGTAGTTATTTTCTGGAATGCAAGCCCCGGCGCTATAAGAATTTTTATGAAAAAGTTATTCTGAAATTTATCAGAGAATTTTAACAGTTCATAGGACAGCCCGGCTATCGGGATTAAAAGCGGTATTTCAAGCAGAATTCTCTGCCATATTTTAAATTCCGGAGGAAGAAAAAGCACAAAAATAATTATGCTTACAAGCATTGTCAGAAAAATAAAAGCCGTGCCGCATCTTGGGTGAAGCGTTGTATATGGCAGCATGTTTTTTTGCGTCAGTTTCTTTCCGTCTTCAAAAGTATAAATAGCTTTGTGTTCGGCGCCGTGATACATAAAAAGGCGTTTAACATCTTCCATAAATGAAATCGCCCAGATATATAGAAAAAATATCGCAAGTTTAAAGGTAACAACTATAAGGTTAAACCAGACCCTGTTTTCCGCAAGGCCGGGAAGCGCTTTTTCCAGCAGTTTTGTCCCCTGCACCGGAAGGTAAATAAAAAGCAGAAGCGCGAATCCGAATGAAAGTATGTAAGTGATTGTCATTTCAAGTTTTTCTTTTTTCTCTTTTTTGGCGGTTTCTTCTTTTGTAAGTTTTATCTTTTTCTTGTTTTCATAACCCTCTTCGTATATCTGCGCGGAATAATCAAGCGCCTTGAATCCAAGAGTCATGGATTCTATAAGGGAAACAAATCCCCTTAAGACGGGCCATTTTAAAAACGGGTATTTTTTTGTAATTGAATTAACCGGCGCTGACATTGATTTGATTTTGCCGTTTTTGTGGCGCACAGATACCGCGTAATAGTTCGGCGAGCGCATAAGCACGCCTTCTATAACAGCCTGCCCGCCCACGCTCATTTTTTTTGTACCGCATGAAGCCGGCGTTTTTGTTTTTTTAACTGTCATTTTTATTCCCTGCTGTCAGAACTGTATTTTTTTCTGACCTCTGTTATTTTGCCGCATGTCATTTTGCCTTCCGGGCACGGCCCGTTTACACAGCCGGGGCCGGCGTTTTTGAATATTAAAGGCGCCGCTGTTTTTGCTTCGGCAAGCATTAAATCGGACATTTCGTGTATTTCCCATTGCGCCCTGTTGCAGCACCTTTTTTCAAAGAAGTGCAAAAGCTCGCGCGCGTTCATGGTTACCACTATTTTGGTCTCTGCCGCGTTTGGAAGCGCGTATCTGGCGTCTTCTTTGGGTATGCCGGCGGCGGTCATTGAATTATAAAATTCATTTATGGACTGCATCATTGAATCAAATTTCTGTTTAAGCTCCGGTTTGGCTTCAATTGTATGAGGTGTGATATAGTCAAAACCCGACTCATTAACGTAACGCTGGCTCTGCTGGGAATATGACGCTATTCTGTGGCGCACAAGCTGGTGGGTTAAAGCGCGCGATACGCCTTCCACGATAAAACTGAAAGACATATGCTCCAGGACAGAGTAATGGCCAAGGTCATTTATTTTGCTGATAAATGAAGCTATAGTTTCATCGTTAAGCGTTCCGGCAATTTTTTCATAGCCGCCGCTGGAATAACAAAGTTTTCCCGCGATAGCGGCTATTTTTTCGCCGTCAGCTGTATGGGACAGAAGTTTGACAAACACGGCAGTATCCGCCGGACTTCCGCTAAGCCTTTGATTCCTCTTTCTTAACGACTTTTGCCGCCCTTTTCTTAAACTTTTCAACCCTTCCGTCAGTGTCAAGGAACTTCTGAACGCCTGTGAAGAAAGGATGGCAGTTGGAACAAACTTCAACCTTTAAATCGCCTGCTGTGCTGTGTGTTTCAAATGAATTGCCGCATGCGCAGACAACCGTTGCTTTTTTGTAATCCGGGTGTATTCCCTGTTTCATGTTTCTGTTACCTCCGTTAATCTGTTTTCATGGCATCAATAAATGCCTTATTATTCTTTGTTTTGGATATTTTGTCAACTAAGAATTCCATTATTTCCGCGGGTTTCATCTTGCTTAAAAGGGCCTTTCTTAATATCCACAGTTTGTTTATTTCTTCCCTTGAAAGCAGAAGTTCTTCTTTTCTTGTGCCGGACTTGCTGATATCAATTGCCGGGTAAAGGCGTTTTTCCGCAAGTTCGCGCGATAAGTCAATTTCGCTGTTGCCGGTGCCTTTAAATTCTTCAAATATGACATCGTCCATTTTGCTGCCTGTTTCAATAAGCGCGGTCGCGATAATTGTCAAAGAACCGCCTTCTTCTATTGCCCTTGCAGCGCCGAAGAACCTTTTGGGTTTCTGCAATGCATTGCTGTCAATACCGCCGGAAAGCACTTTTCCGCTGGAAGGCGCCACCGCGTTATAAGCGCGCGCAAGGCGCGTGATACTGTCAAGAAGAATGACCACGTCGCGTTTGCTTTCCACAAGCCTTTTGGCTTTTTCTATGACCATTTCCGCGACCTGAATATGCCTTGTGGGCGGTTCGTCAAACGTGGAAGACACAACTTCGCCTTTTACCGTGCGTTCCATGTCGGTTACTTCTTCAGGACGTTCGTCAATTAAAAGGACTATAAGATAAATTTCCGGATGGTTGTCGGTTATGCTGTTGGCTATTTTCTGCATTAGGACGGTTTTACCTGTCCTTGGCGGGGCTACTATAAGCGCCCTTTGGCCTTTGCCAAGCGGCGTGAATAAATCCATAACTCTCATGGAAACGTTTTCTTTGTCTTTTGTTTCAAGGTTAATTTTATGTTCCGGATAAAGCGGGGTTAAGTTGTCAAAGAATATTTTATCTTTAATTTTTTCCGGTTCTTCGCTGTTAATTGTGCCCACTTTTAAAAGCGCAAAGTACTTTTCCCCTTCTTTCGGCGGGCGTATCTGGCCTGCTATCATATCGCCTGTCCTTAAATCAAACTTGCGTATCTGGGAAGGCGAAACATAAATGTCATCAGGGCCCGGCAGATAATTATAGTTGGGCGAGCGCAGAAAGCCGAATCCGTCCGGAAGTATTTCAAGGACGCCTTCTCCGAAAACCAGCCCGTCTTTCTGGGATTCGGATTCCATTATTTTCATGATAAGGTCCTGCTTCTTAAGGCCGCTTAAGTTGTCAATTTTAAGGTCTTTGGCGATCTTCTGAAGTTCGGACACCTTCATGGTTTTTAATTCATTTACATTCATACAATATTACCTCCGGGATTATAAAGGGAAAGTTTTTCAGCCCTTATTTGGAATTTCATACGGATGTGTCCCTGTATTACTTTGATTCCAATAACAATATTATAGATTTATTGATAAAAAGTCAATTGAAAATATGAAAAATTTTCATTGCGGCAACTTGCAAGTTTTATTGCGCCACCTCAAAGATCCCGCACATTTTCCTTGTAGCATTTTGTATTATCATGTCATTGGCTGTCTTGTATCCAAATATCCCTCTCGGGTAGTTATTAATCCAGTTTTGTACCTTCTTTATTGTTTCTACCGTCACATTACCTATATCGATACCTTTGGGAATAAACCTTCTTATTATCCGATTTGTATTTTCATTTGTTCCTCGTTCATAAGAACTGTAAGGATGTGCATAATATAAAGTCGTTCTTTTGGTTCCCGGCTTTGTCTTGCTTTCTTCAAGAGTCTCCCAGTCTAAAAACTCCGAGCCGTTATCTGCGGTTATTGTCTTAAATATCCTCGAAAATAATCCGCCATAGTCTCTTTCAAGACTGGTTAGAGCCTTATCTACTTCTTCCGCTTTACAACTGCTCATCTTAATTATTATTTCCTGCCTTGTCATGCGTTCACTTAACGTTAACAGGCATGTCTTTGTACATTTCATTCCCTTAACAACATCTATTTCCCAATGCCCGTATTCTGTTCTTTCATTTGCTATTTTAGGTCTTTCTTCTATGCTCTTTAAAAGCCTGCTTTTATTTATTTTACCGAGCTTTCTGTACTTTCTTTTATGCCTTCCGCCGTAAACAAGTTCTGCCTCTCCGACACCTGCAAACACACCTGAATGTATATAGTTATATACAGTTTTTATACATAAGTACGTCTTAAATAGCAGTTTGTTTCTCGTTATTTCGCCCACTACGGCTGCCGGCGAATACTTGTCTTTCACAATCTTTCGTTCTATATGTCTGCTTAGTTCATAATCAAAACCAATTTTTAGTGGTCTGCCTTTATTCTTTTGCTTTTCCTCGTAGTCAATCTGTCCATGATCGGCTCTATATACCAGTCTTTCTATAAGCTCGCTGTCTTTGAGCATCACCGAGCCTCTTTTTATCTCCCGGTTAATCGTACTTGGAGCTCTGCCGAGCTGTCTGGCTATCTCCCGGCCGGTTAATTTTTTATCCCTTAAAATCTCTATCTGCCAGCGTTCTCGTTCACTTAAATACTTGTTTTTCCTGTTCCTTGTGGTACTCTTGTCTTGTCCCATCATTCACCTCGTGTTTGTTGTGTCGTTCTCGCAAACAACATAATAACACAAGTGCTTGATGGGACTTTTTATTTACTCAGGTGGTGCATTTCATTTTACAATTTTTAAAAAATTTTCATTGCCCGGTATATAAATATATCTGCTGAATTATTTTTAAATTTGTGCAAATGGTATATTACTGTCGTTTTGTACGGCAGGTATTGTTTAATACCTGCCATGTCAGATGCTGCAGTATTAATAATAACAGCAAAGGCGGTACATATATATCAATGTAAATTATTTCTGCGCTTTGAGCTGTTATATCAAATGTCAGTAAGAACATCCCGTTGCATATACAAGATGCCTGTATGAATTGTTAATATTCCATGTTCCTCCGACGGGCATTGTACCTGCGGTTTCTATCGCGCTAATGGGTGTGATGCCGGCGGAATAGCGGTAATAATCTATGTAAGCCGCGTCTGTATTGCCGTACGCTGTGACGTCTGCTCCATAAACTATCCAGAAAACATCGCCCTGTGCCAGATTATATGCTGCGGGAAGCTCGGCGGAATTCCAGCCCGCGGCGGATGCTGTTTTTACGCCTGTCCATGTAATCATATTACCTGGTGTTCCGGCATTATCACTGTAAATACCGATGCAATACTTGCCTGCGGTATAAAGTTTTAATGAAAGGGTTGTAAGTGAAGTTTCTGTAATTGCGGTAAATTTGTGCGCGAATAAATTACCTGCGCCTGAACTTCCGTTTGCTGTATCGGAACTTGAACCAAATTTAACACCGCATACCATTGTTGCTGTGATGGTGACGGTAGGTGTTATTGTGGGTGTTGTTGTAAATGTGCCGATTGGGGTTGCTGTTGCCTGTTCTGCCTGAGGCGATGACGGTGCCTTTGTATTGCATGCAATAAAAAACGATGTAATTAATAAGGCAGATACAAGAATAACGGATAATTTTTTCATGACAACTCCCTGTTTTTTTTATTGTTAAACAGATTAACTGTTTTTTACCTCATCAAATAAACGGTTTTTTTAGCCGGCATGTCATATATTTCCATGCTGTATGTGTAAGCTGATGTTTTTTC
>JAKQNO010000022.1 GCA_029565735.1 bacterium | reverse complement strand
GACCAATGACTACTCTTTTGGAACTCAGTCGTGGTTTACACAGTGGAATAAGATAGGCCTATATTACAATAATTCGCTTGTTTGGGGAATAGAACCGGACTGCTCTCAGCCTATCCCAACCCCAACAATTGGTTTTGCAATGTTTGAAAAGATAAAGAAGGTTCTTAATTATTTGCAATAAGTGTTTTTTGTTTTTGTAATGGTAGACTCGGGTCTTCAGCCCGCGGATTTTGAATCTAATTTTTTATCGTAGAGGCGCAACATGTTGCGTCTCGCCTTTGATTTTGTTCTGGTAGCCGCGCTTTTTTAGGCGCGTTGTTTAAAAAACAAATATTTAAACATAGAGGAGGATTTATGAAAAAAGGAATTTTAATAGGGGTAATTTTTGTATTGATTGTGATGTTTATTTCTTGCAGTAAAAAATTCCAGCCCGCAGAACCTATTGTGCCTACCGCGACAGCAACAAACACACCATATCACGAATTCTTAGGGGCATGCGGAAGCGAAGGAACCGCAGAGGGAGAGTTGACAACCATATACGCTATTTGTGTTGATACTGCGAATAATATTTATGTTAGTGATCCCGGTACAGGATATATAAGTAAATACAATAGCAGTATGATATATCAGATGAGATGGGGAACGAGTTTGAACGGGAATGGATTACTCGATGCGCCATATTTCTTGCTGTCAAATTCTTTAAATGAAATATGTATTTCTGAATCTTTTAATAATAGAATTACGAAATTTAATAATGCAGGAACAATATTGGATTACTGGGGTGAAAGCGGAACCGCTCAAGGGCAGTTTTCTGGAGCGGCTGGATTATATGAATATGGTTCAAATATCTATGTATTGGATGCAAATAATAAACGAATACAAAAATTTGATTCGAATGGCAATTATGTTTCGGAATTTAGTATTATTACTGCAAATGATCCCTCATATTGTACATATTGGGATATGGAAGGTGATTTATATGGCTATTTATATATTGTAAACAATTCTGAGAACTGTATTAAAAAATTCAGCAGTAGTGGATCTTTTATTAAAAAATGGGGTAGTAATTCATACAATCCCGGAGGGATGCCTCAACCAAAAAACATAGCTATTTATGGTAATACATTATATGTCACTGACTTCACACGGGAAATCGTAATAGCTTTTGACCTTGATGGTAATTTTAAGTATGAAATACGTGGCTACACAGAAGGCGGTACATATAAAACGTTATCTGACCCGAACGCCCTTGCTGTTGATTCCGCTGGGAATATTTATGTCTCTGAATCCAACACGGGCGTCCGCCGTATTGTAAAACTAAGCGGAACGCCTTTGTATAATTAATAAAGCTTAATTCATATCTCTGCGTTTAAATCGCCGGTATGTATTTGGATATTTGCGGTAACGGCACGCTTTACGCTGTCCGCTTACTCTTGGCAGTTGTTGGTTTTTAATTGTGTTATTTTAAATTACAGAGAAAAAACACAAACAACGATGTCACCTGCGAAAACAAAATAAAACCGAAATTAAAAACAAGGCGCTATATATTGCGTCTCGTTTTACTTCTTGAGAAGGCAAGTGCCAAGTTGTTTTGGTTTTTACAGCGACACGATGTGTAGTGTCGGATTTTGAAACCTTAGACGCACCATGGTGCGTCTCTACGTGAAAACATACAAACCTTATTTGTCTTCTGAATTTTCGGTTTCTGTTTTATCCGGAATCAGACCTGAAGGAATTTCCTTGTCTATCAGTGAAATAAGATTTTCCACCCTGCCGCGTATAAGGTTAAACTGTTCTTTTGGAACGTATTTTTCTTTTAAATTCTTTTTGGCGTCAAACAGTTCATCCGCAAGGTTTATTGCGGCAAGAATGGCAATTTTTTTTGTGTCTTTAAGGCCGGTGGCGTCCTGAACTTCGGACATTTTGGTGTTTATATATGAGGCAAGGGAAGTGATGTATTCCGGCTCGGCCACGCCTTTAATGGTATATTCGTTTCCGAATATATTGACTGTAATTACGGATTTATCCATTGTCATCTTCTTTGCCGCCGCCAGAGACCTGTTTTAACTGCTCCAGCATGCGGGATATTTTGGCGTATAAAACGCTTCTTTCCTGTTTGTATTTTTCCACTGTTTTCTGAAGGGATTCAAGCTGGTATAAAACATCGGGGGATACAGCGCTGCTGTTTTCGGAAAGCTGTTTTAATTCGGATTTTAACGCGGCGTTTTCAGCGTTTAAGTGATTAACGGCTAAAAGCAGCTCTTTAACTTTTTCTTCAAGTATGTCCATAGCGATAAGGGGCATTTATGACCTCAGCTCCGCGTTGATTTCTTTTTTCAGGCGTCCGATAATGGAGTCCATAATTTTATTTATTTCTGCCTCTCCCAAAGTCCTTTTGGCTGACTGGAAAACTATATTGTAAGCAAGGCTCTTGCAGCCATCAGGTACCTGCTTGCCTTTATATATGTCAAACAGGGTGATGGATTTTATCAGCGACTCCCGGCCGTCCTTAATTATATTTTCCACGGCCGCGTGGCGGACATCGTCCTTAATCACAAGCGCAAGGTCCCTTTTAACAGAAGGGTAGGGTGAAATCTTTGAATAACGTTTTACCGGCTTATAGAATGAATAAAGCTCTTCCAGGTTTATTTCCAGAAGAAAGGCGTTTTCCTTAAGTTTGTTATCATAGGCAATTTCTTCTTTTAACTGGCCTATGGTTCCGACTGATTTTCCGCCAAGCGTGATATCCGCGGAAAATTCAAGAAATTCCGGATACATGGAATTCATTGTATATTCGGGCGTAAGGCCGCAGTTAAGAAGCAGTACAACGGCTTCAACGGCTGATTTTACGTAATAAAGGTCTGTTTTAAGCCCTTTTTTATTGAAAGCAGCCGGCATTATGTCGCCGTAAGACACAGCGCTTAAGTGCGGGACCTGCCTGTATGTGGCGTCAAGCGGTTTGGAAAAGACATTGGCTGTTTCAAACAGGTGTATGTTTTCATTTTCCTTATTGTAGTTAAATATAAGGTTTTTAATCATATCGGGAATCATTGTCGTTTTCATATGCGACTCTTCTTCGTTAAAAGGGTTCGCGATTGCCGCAGGCGTTGGGTGCGAAAAACTTTCGGCCTTTAATTCCTTTAAAAGCTTTTTGTTCATGAAGCTGTAATTTATCGCCTGTGAAAAGCCGTATGAAACCATTACGGAGCGCACTTTGCCGGTAAAGACCTCCAACCCGGGCCTTGAGCCCATTGAAACAGGGGACAGAGGCATTGAAAGGGGAAGGTTGTCATATCCGTAAATCTGCGCGATATCTTCTATAAGGTCAATTTCTTTTTCCATGTCCACCCTGTAGCCGGGGATTGTAACGGCCATTGAATCCGCGCCGCAGGAAATTATCTGAAAGCCAAGGTCTTTAACGACAGCTGACGCGGCTTCAGGCGTAAGATTTATGCCTATAGTTTTGTTAAGTTTTTCAAAGCGCATTGTGACTGTTTTAGGCGCTGCTTTTACGGGGTATACGTCAATAACGTCCCGCGATGCCGTGCCGCCCGATGTTTCAATTATAAGGCTGACCGCGCGGTTTAAGGCGTTTATTGTGTTGTCAATGTCAATTCCGCGTTCAAAGCGGTACGAAGAATCTGATTTTATCCCAAGGCTGCGCGATGTTTTTCTTACCGAACCGGGATGAAAACACGCGGATTCAATTACAACTGTTTTGGTTTCGCTTGTCACGGAATAGTGCTCGCCGCCCATAACGCCGGCTATCGCCGCGGGATTTTCCGCGTCAGCTATCATAAGGTCGGTTTCTTTTGGTTCATAAGTCTTGCCGTCAAGCGCGGTTATTTTTTCGCCTTTGGCAGCAGTCCTTATGATGATTTTGCCGCCCTTAAGTTTTGCAAGGTCAAAAGCGTGAAGCGGCTGGTTCAATTCCAGCAGCACGAAATTTGTGACGTCAACCACGTTGTTTATCGGGCGCACGCCGGCTGATATAAGTTTTTCCTTAAGCCAGTCAGGCGAATCTTTTATTGTCACGCCCTGAATTATCCTTGCGGCATAACGAGGGCAGCGCTCCGCGGAGCGGTTTTCCACTTTAAGAAGCGCGTTAATGTCAAGCTTTGGGTCAATGTAGGCGTCTTTAAGCGCGCAGGAGGGCGTTTTAACAGGTTTTTTATATACTGCTGACGCAAGTCTGGATATTCCAAGGATGCACAGCAGGTCGGGCCTGTTGGGGGTGATTTCAAAGTTAAATATGGCGTCGTTTTTAACAGGGGAGAATTCGGTTCCAAGCGCGTACTTGTTTTCGTCCAGAAGAAGTATGCCGGAATGGTCGTCGCCAAGGCCAAGTTCGCGGCCTGAACACATCATTCCTTCGGATTCAATACCGCGTATTTTTGTACGCTTAATAGTAACGCCGCCGGGAAGGGTGGCGCCAAGTTTTGCAAGCGGCACTGTCTGTCCTTCCTTTATATTGGGCGCGCCGCAAACCACTTTATAGGTCTGCGCGCCGTCTGTTACGTCGCAGTATGAAAGCTTATCAGCGTTAGGGTGTTTTTCAATTTTAAGTATTTTCGCGATGACCACGCCTGATGTTTCGGGCTTTTTTTCAATTATTTCCTCGCACGCAAGGCCTGACATATAAAGTTTTGACGCAAAGTCAGCCGCGGGAACATCTATGTCAATGTATTCTTTAATCCAGTTATAGCTTGCAAGCATTATTGAAAAATCCTCCTTAAAATATGAAGTAAAATGGCATTGTTAATGTTATAAAAGTAATATAATTATACAATATCAGCAAAATATGTCAATTTTAATGTATTAAGTTAACAAACTAAAAATTCGTTAAAATCCCAAAAAACCCTTTAAAAATATAAGGTTTTTTGATTTTCAACCATATCGCTATAAGAATGTATAAAACCACTTATTTTTAAGTGTAATATGGTTTTTTTAAATAAAAACATTATCAGCAATTAAACATACCCCTTGCCAACAAAATCAAATCATAGTATATTCATTTGAAACATAATTTAAGTGAAATGCACGGAGGTAATAATGGAAATAAAAGAGATAAAAGACCGGATACCGGAAATCCGCGAAAGAGTCTCCAAGGTAGAGGTGTATCTTTGACCTGCCCAGGAGAATATTAAGAAAAGGCGAGCTTGAAAGAAAGTCGCAGGAGCCTAATTTCTGGAAAGACACACGTGAAGCCAAAAAAGTCCAGACTGAAATAAAAAGGATAAATGACGATATTGCGGCGCACGAAAAACTTAAAGCCGCTTTTGAAGAGATAGAGACAGGGTTTGAACTTTTGGGAATGGGGCAGGACGCCTCTCTTGAAGCGGAACTGGCGGGCAAGTACACGGAGTTTGTTAAAATACTAAGGCGCACTGAAGTTGTGCTTTTATTTTCCGGCCAGTATGACAGGAACAACGCCATTGTCAAAATACACGCGGGCGCCGGCGGCACAGAATCATGCGACTGGGCGCAGATGCTTTACCGCATGTATAAGATGTGGTGTGAAAACAAGGGCTTTCATGTGGAAGTTACCGACATAATGCACGGGGATGAGACCGGCTTTAAGGACATAACCTTTGAAGTGACGGGCGAATACGCATACGGAAATTTCCGCGCGGAAAAGGGAATTCACAGGCTTGTAAGGATATCGCCGTTTGATTCCAATAAAAGAAGGCACACCTCTTTTGCTTCTCTTGAAGTGATACCAGAACTTGATGATGAAGTTGTCGTGGACATAAAAGAAGAGGATTTAAGGATTGATACATACCGCGCGTCAGGCGCGGGCGGCCAGCACGTAAACAGGACCGAATCGGCGATAAGGATAACGCACCTGCCCACAAATACAGTTGTTCAGTGCCAGAACGACAGGTCGCAGGGCAAGAACAAGGAAATGGCTATGAAAGAGTTAAAGGCAAGGCTGTATCTGCTTGAAGAAGAGAAAAAAAGGCAGGAAATAGACGAAATAAGCGGCGAAAAACGCGCCATTGGCTGGGGCAGCCAGATACGTTCCTACGTGCTGCACCCGTACAAGATGATAAAGGATTTAAGGACAGGTTATGAAAGGGGCGACGTTGACAACGTGCTTGACGGAGACCTTGACGAATACATTGAAGCCTTTTTAAAATTTGAAGCGGAAAGGAAAATAAATGGACAAACTAAAAATTGAACTGCCTTTTGCCACTCTGCTGCCCGATTTTATCTACCAGTTTTTATCGGCGGAGCAGGTGGATAAAGCTATATTTACATGTTTGGAGCTTGAAGACGTGCGCGACGCCCTTGTAGACGCGTCAGAGCCGGAATTAAAGGAAATAAAGGACTTTTTAAACATCATTGAAGAGAGCACACAAGCTGAAACAGAAGGCGGTGAAGAAACAGAACAGGAGGGCGAAGAGGGCATAATAATTTCAAAAGAAAGCGGTCTTGAAAATATGATGGAAGAAGTTGACGCCGAACTGGAAGAAATAGATGATGAAAACTATCACAGGTACACGCCGGGCGAACTTAAATACATTTTTGAAAAGATAATTTACAATATAAACCTTGTGTATGATTACTGCCTTAAACTTACCGGAGTCCCGCTTACTTTATCAATCGGATTCAGGTTTGTGGATGATGATGAATTCCGGGAAACAAACCTGGTTGTTGATTTTCTTCACACCCGGGAAAAACCTGAACCCGCCGAAGGCGCGTTTTTTGTGCCTATGAAGAATTACCTTGTAAGTGATGACGTTATGGCGCGCGCGTATTTCTTTTACGAACCGGAATATAAAAGGTTTTACGCGAAAAAGTTTGACGAAATAGTGAAACTTATAACCCTTAAGGGCATAGCAGGGGAAAGCGGCGAAGGCCCACGGCCGGATCTGCATTAAAGGGCGGCAGGGAAATTAACACGAGGGACGGATGCACAGAGGGACAGATGGACGGAAGTAAAGGCCTATCCCATATACTGTTATCCCATATCCCATAGATAAAAACGCGTTTGGTTTGGATTTGGTAGACGCGGGTCTTCAGCCCGCGGCAGTTTAACTTGGATATAAACAACGCGCCTTAAAAGGCGCGGCTACCAGAGCTAAAAAAATGAAATGCAGTGGTAGGCGCACCCTTCAGGGTGCGGCACTTGAAGTCGCAGTTGTCATTATTTCCGTCCCTCTGTGCATCCGTCCCTCTGACCCTCTGACCCTCTGACCTTCTGACCTTCTGACCTTCTGACCCTCTGACCTTCTGACCTTCTGACCTTCCGTCCCTCCGTCCCTCCGTCCCTCTGTCCCTCTGTCCTTCCGACCTTCCGACCTTCCGACCTTCCGAGCTGCCGTCCTCCAACATTCCTGTTGAACTGGTTGTTTATCAGGTTTATAATATTCTTATAAGGCAGCTATAACACACCCGAGGTGCGTATTGAAAAGGATATTATGCGCGGCAGTAATGTTTTTTATTGCCGTAAACGCCTCTCCATGGGAGTCCCAGCTTTTTCCTTACAGCGCCGGCCTTGGCAAATATACCGAAACTGCCGTTAATTTTAATTCCCGCGTGTGGAAACTTTTGGACTATTCTTACACGGGCTACAACCTCTCTGAAACGCCCCTGCAGCACAATATCCCGTGTAATGTGCTTACCGTTACGGGCACAGGCGATATTTCGCAGGAACTTCAGGATAAAATTAACACTGTGGGCATGGCAGGCGGAGGAATAGTAAAAATTCCCGCCGGCAGTTATACTATAACTCAGACCTCTTCCGGTAAACCGATAGGAATTAACAAACCAAATGTTTCTGTTGAAGGCGCTGGCAGCGGTTATACTTTTATAAACGTCCCTGCCACTCACGTTTACAATGACGAATCAAACGCTTTTGAAGGGGTTTTTACTTTTGAAAAAGGGTCTTTCTTGTGGAATAAAGGGTGGGTTGAAGACGGCACGGTTTTATCCAATATCACAAACACAATCAACGAAGGCGATACTTATATAACCGGGCTTACAAACCTTGCGTCTGTTAACGCAGGTTCTTGGATTGTAATTCAGCAGTATTTCTGGCAGGCTTTTTCACAGGCGAATTCCAACGGCGTATGGACATACGGAGACCCCGGCAACAGGGAATACTCTTTTACGTATCTCAGGAAAGTTTTATCAAAAGACGCGTCAGGGATAACTGTGGATGCGCCTATACCATATACCCTTAACCCCGCCAATAATACTATTTACATCAAGACAAGCGGCACTGACAGGGGCATGCTTGAAAACGTCGGAATATCAGGGATGACGATTCAGTTTGAAGACAACAATAACGGCATTGCCCCCAATACAAGGGAAGGCATGCCTTCCGGGTGCGCTGTGTATTTTGAAGGCGTGGTTAACGGCTGGGTAAAGGACGTATCCGTAATAAACTTTCCGCGTTACGGCATAGTGCCGGAATATTCCGCCCGTATTACAATAGAGGACTGTTATATAAAAAAGACGCAGGACTACGGCGGCGGCGGCGCCGGTTACGGGTTTCACATAAATTGTTCGCAGAATATTTTAATAAGGCGCTGCCACGGTGAACAGGCAAGGCATAATTTTATTGTAAGCAGGGCGCTTTCGCATTACGTTGTTATGACGCAGTGCGTGTCGCTTGATGCCGCGCAGTCAGAAGACACGCACTTTGGATTTTCGCACGCGCTGCTGCGCGATAAATTTTACCAGGGCAACGGCAACGCGTATAACGGATACAACAGGTGGACCACAAGCGGCAACGCGTACGAATCTTACGGGACAGGCGCAAACTGGAATCTTGAAACCGACGGTTATGGGGGGCAGTGGCACGGCGGCGAGTTAAATATAAGCCCTTCAAACAGCGGCTACGCCATACAGGCAGGTATATCCGGCAATTATCTTGTGCATGACGGCGCGGGTTATCCTGCGGGGAGCTATATTGATGGTACTGTAATTAATAACAGCGCAGGGCTGCAGGTCGGGCCCGCGTCGTGGAGGCAGAACGTTTTATACGAAGGCGTGGGCTATTCCGCGGGGCTTACGCCTGATTCGCTTTTTGAAGAGCAGTTAAAAAACAGGGTTGGCGCTGTCGCACAGTGGCAAAATGTTTGTTCTGAAGCGCCGTCATTAACCCCTGTGCCGACAAATACAGCTGTACTTACGCCGGGTATACTTGTATTTGACAGCGAAATACCCGCATTTGGGCTTGGACTTGGCAGCGCGGCAGCCACTCCCGCGTGCACGCTTACGCCGGGCAATAATCCAAACGATGCCGGCCGGAACAGGACAATAAACGGGGCTGAATCTTTCAGGCTTACCACAAGCAGCGGCGACTGGGGAGTTGTCACGAATTTTGGCGGCCCGGATATGAATACTTCGGCGTTAAATTCATTTGACGGTTGGGTTTACCTGACGGACACAAACTATAATTTCAGGCTTCAGCTTCAGCAGGATACCGTGAATATTGGCACGTCTGTGGTGGTAACAGCTGCTTTTGCTGACGGCGGCACGTGGGCGGCAAACCAGTGGAACCATTTTTCCATACCCATGTCTTCTTTTTCGTATACCGGTGCTTTTAACGGCATAGGCATACGCACGGGCAATCTTACCGCGAATAAAACAGCGTGGTTTGATGATTTTTACTTTTTGGGAAGCGCGGTATCAACGCCCACTTTCACGCATACCGAGACAAACACTGCAACTGACACGGCAACAAATACTCCGACACATACGGCTACAAATACATACACACAAACCCATACTTATACAAATTCGGCCACGCCTACTTCAACACAGGTAATAACGCTTACGGGAAAAATTCTTTTTTCCACAAACCGCGACGGCAACTGGGAAATATATTCGCGCGACCTTGAAACAGGCGCTGAAACAAACCTTACAAACAGTCCGGCAAATGAATTAAACCCGTCCGTGTCGCCGGACGGTTTGCGCGCGGTTTTTTACTGTGACGCGGACGGCGACAATGAAATATATCAGATTGACCTTGCAACGCTGCAGGTAATAAAACTTACAGACAATACCGCAAGCGATTATGACCCTTCATATTCGCCGGACGGGCTTAATGTTGTTTTTAAATCAAACCGCGATGACGGCTACGGGGATATTTTTAAAATGGCAGCAGACGGGTCAGGGCAGGTTAACCTTACGCCTTTGATGAATACAACGGAAGAATGGGACCCGTGCTTCACGCGCGGCGGAAGCCAAATTGTTTTTGTGTCAAGGACCGGCGCCGGTGCTGAGAGCGATGAAATCTATATTATGGCGTCTGACGGGCAGGCAATTACACGGCTTACAAATAATGCGGTACCGGACTGGTATCCTTCGTGTAATCCCGCGGAAGACAAGATACTTTTTATTTCAAAAGAGCCATCTGACGCGGATGACGGAATTTACACAATGAATTTTTCAGGCGGAGCAAGGGCTGTCCTGCTGCAGGCAACAGGGGATGACAATGACCCGGCGTATTCACAGGACGGCTCAAAAATACTGTACATTAACAATAATTCCGGCAATTATAATATTTATATTATGGATTCTGACGGGTCAGATTCTGTTCCTGTAAATTCCGAGGCATCAAATGAACTTTGCCCTGTGTGGGTAAACACTATGATTGTCACTCCCACATTCACGCACACGCAGACTTATACTTACACGGCGACAAATACGCATACAGAGACAGCGACAACGGGAAACACCTTAACTCACACGCACACGTATACGGACACCGCGACAGAAACAGCAACAACAGCAAACACTTTCACTCACACACAGACGCATACAGACACCGCGACAGGGACGGTGACAACAGCAAACACTTTCACTCACACTCAGACGCATACCGATACCGCGACAAATACAGCCACTTACACATGGACTCGGTCATATACCAATACGGCGACAAATACCGCAACAACGGCAATCACCGCCACATACACGTGGACGCAGGCATATACCAATACGGCAACAGATACTGCGACAGTAGCCAACACAGCCACTTATACATATACCCGCACTAATACGCATACCCATACTGCAACTTCTACCCGGACTTACACTATTACCAATACTGCAACGGCGATAAACACAGCCACTTATACATATACGTGGACTTATACGTCTACTCCCACATATACTGCCACTCCCACTCATCAGGCTGTTGAAATGGCAGATGACGGCGGGGCTTATATTTTTCCAAATCCGTTTTCGTCCTTGAAACAGCAGGGAATAACGGTAGTTTATGAAGCGGACACAAGACATACATCAGTGGAATTCCTGGTGTATTCCGTGTCGTACAGGCTGGCGCTAAAAAAGATAATTATTGTTAATAATGACCCGGGATTAAACTCTGTTTTTATCGGCAGGCAGGTATTCAAAAGCCTGGCAAACGGCACTTATTATTACGTTGTGGTGTTAAAACAGGGGAATGAAGTTCAAAAACTTAAACCGGGCAGCCTTATAATAATTAAATAACTATTTTATTAATTTAATCCTGTTTGGCGGCCAGTAAACACAGACGGCTTTTCCGCGTACTTTCTTAAGGGGCAGGGCGCCCCAGAACCTGCTGTCATACGATTCGTCACGATTATCTCCCATCACAAAAATATGGCCGTCAGGGACTGTTGTCAAAGGAAAGTTATCCCTTGGGGAAAAGAAAGCTGAAATTGTCAAAGGGCTTGAATGGGTTTTGTAAGGCTCGTTTTGTATTTCACCGTTTACGTATAAAACCTTGTCTTTTATTTCAACGGTATCACCGGCTGCTGCCACGCATCTTTTTATCCACATTTCATTTGTTTTGTCTGTGGGGTCGCGCATTATCACAACTTCATTACGCTTTGGCTTGTTTATGTCAAACACCAGTTTGTCGTTAAAGGGGTTGTAATAGCCGTAATAGAATTTCATGGCCACAGGATGGTCGCCGACAAGAAGGGTGTTTTCCATGGAAGGGGTGGGGATGGCAAATGTCTGAACCACTGTTATGCGCAGAAATGTTGCTATTAAAAGCGCTTCAAAAGCGGCCTGAGCCCAGTCGCGCGCGGGGTGTTCTTTTTTAAGTTTTAATACCATTACCACAAAAGCATATATGGCGGTGATTGCCGTAAAGATTACCCAGTAAGAAGCCTCTGAAAATCCGTGTGTCATTATTTATTACCTCCTTTATAAATAAAAATTTCGCTGATTGCAGCTTTGAAAAAATCGCTTATTTTAAAAGCCAGTTCAAGGGAAGGGTCATACCTGCCGTTTTCTATTGCTATTATTGTCTGGCGCGTAACTTTTAATTTTGCTGCAAGTTCTTCCTGTGTGATGTTTTTTTCCGCGCGCATCACGCGTACTTTGTTTTCCATTTAACCCACCTGTTTTTTATCAAGATAAAAGTATACCGCAAGGTCAATAAGAAGGATAAAGCACACGGAAAAACAAAGGGTGTAACCAACAGCACTTATAACAGGATTGCCTTTGCCGAAAAAGGAAAGCAGCACTATGCCTGTTAATGCGGCCAGATTGCTGAACACGGTGACCGCCGCGCGCGCGGAAGACGCGCCAATCTGTTTAATACGTTCATCTTCCATTACCAGTTCTTTGATATGCCTTTTAAGAATAATGACAAGAAGCACGCCGATTGCCAAAGTGAAAAGGGGGATAAGGTAATTGTGAAGAATAACCCCCGCGCCTACGCCCAGCGCTGTAAGCACAGTTACCGCGGAAACCGCAAACCTGTATTTTTTTTCGTTCATTTTATTACCTCCTTTTTTATCGTTATTTCAAGTGTAAAGCATACTTTACATAATGTCAAGTAAACTTTACATAAGGTTATCTACTCGAACGTAGCGTATGTGAAATCTTCGGATATGGTATTACTTTCCTGGTTTATGGACCGGTATTGTTTTTTTCTTTTTTGCCATGTTAACCTGCTTGAAATATCACTTTAAATATGCTTTAATATGAAAAAGGAGAAAATATGCAGGACATTGTATTCAAAACCACAAGGCACATAGTATCCCTTATTGCTGAAATTAACGAATTAAAGGGCAGAATAGAAGGCTGTGGAGTTAAGGTGGCATATAAACCGGCGCTTCAAAAGGAGGCTTTTCTGCGCAATGCCCTTGGCTCAACGGCTATTGAAGGCTATGTTCTAAGCCTGCCTGAAGTTAAAGCGCTGGCAGCCGAGAAAAATCCCGGCCGGGAATTAAACATAGCCGAAAGGGCGGTCTTTAATTACCTTGCAGCTATAAGGTTTGTTCAAAAAGCATCAAAAAAGCCGTTTACGCAGAATATGATATTAAAGCTGCACAAGATAACCGCGGAAGGAACCTTAAAGAGCGGCGAAGCCGGAGAGTACAGAAAAATACAGAATTATGTTGTTGACGGATTAGGTTCTGTTATTTACAGACCGCCGGCCGCCGGGAAGGTAATAATGCTTATGCAGGAACTGGAAAAATGGATAAAAACAAAGGCAATAGATTATCCGGCAGAAATTGCGTCAGGAATAATTCATTACAAATTTGTGTCCATACACCCTTTTATTGACGGAAACGGAAGGGTTGGCAGGCTTCTTGGGCTTTGGGAACTGTTAAGGCGAAACTTTGACACTCTGCATATTTTTTCCGTGGATGATGTAATATACAGGCACAAAAAAAACTATTATCTTGCGCTTCAATCCGCATCCGGCGGAGATTTAACAGGCTGGCTTGAATTTTATCTGGAAGCTGTAGCACAGGCCCTGACAGAAGCATGGAAACGGGTTCTGGAAGCGGGCGTAGTTTCTATGGGAAAGGACATTACACTTACCCCAAAACAGGAAAAAACATTAAGCCTGCTGAGGGGCGCAGGCAGATTAAGCGTAAAGGAATTATCAGCAGCCCTGAAAATCACGGTACAGGGGACGCATTTTATTCTGAAACCTCTTCAAAAAGCCGGTATAGTAATAAGAACCGGCGGAAGAAAAACGGGAAAATACGAACTTACGGATTAAAGATAATAGGGGACGGACCTTGAGTTGAGAGTTGATTAAAATGAAGAACACGTAGTTATGTTTTTAATTAAAAGCTTGAATAAAAAATGCCTAAAATCACGAATTGTATAATTGTTTTGGCAGCCGCGGCTTTTCCCGGTTGTTGCAGTAACAAACCGTTTGCTATGGCGGAGATGGCAGCCCGCGTGTTTTAATCTGTGCTGTAAAATCAACTGCCGCACCTTAAAAGGTGCGCCTACCGGATCAAAATCGATCCTTCGACCTTCCAATCTTTTGTTGTTTCCTTACGACCCTCTAACTTTACGATCCTCGCGTTGACAAACCCCTTAATCCTGCTTGAATACAATTAATCTTTATGTTATTATTGTGCAATTATTTACCTCTGGAGGATGAAATGGACTATTTTGGCTATAAAAATAACGTGCTTTGCGCGGAAGATGTTGATATAAACACCCTTGCAAAAAAATACGGGACGCCGCTTTATGTATACAGCCATAGGACAATTACAGAGCATTTTCGCAAGATAAAGTCGGCATTTTCTGACATGCCGACGCTTATATGCTATTCGGTAAAGGCGAATTCAAACCTTACTTTCCTTAATGTGCTTGCAAAGGAGGGCTCCGGTTTTGATATTGTGTCAGGAGGGGAATTGTACAGGGTAATTAAAGCCGGCGGAGACCCTAAAAAGGTTGTCTACGCGGGTGTGGGCAAGACAGAAGAAGAGATAGTATACGGCATTAAAAGCGGCATTCTTCTTTTTAACGTGGAAAGCGTAAATGAATTAAAGCAGATAAACAATGTCGCCAAAAAGATGAAAAAAACCGTGAATGTGGGGCTGCGCATAAATCCGGACGTGGAAGCCGCGACGCACCATTATATAACAACAGGCAAAAAGGAAAACAAGTTTGGCATTGATATAGAACTGGCGACAACGCTGTTTACAGAGGCAAGAAAATTTAAACACGTAAATATCAAAGCGGTTGATATGCACATCGGTTCGCAGATAACCACAATAGAGCCGTATGTAAAAGCAATCAGCAAGATAAAGAAAATAATAGAAGGCTTAAATGAAACCGGCGCAAAGATAGAGTATTTTGACATAGGCGGCGGGCTTGGTGTTATTTATGACGAAGAAAAGCCTTCAACAGCCGCCATGTTTGCATCGGAAATTAAGCCGCTGTTTAAGGGAATGAACATTAAGCTTATCCTGGAACCGGGAAGGTTTATTTCCGGAAATTCCGGAATACTTGTCGCGAAGGTTATTTACAATAAAAAAGGCGGCACTAAAAACTTCCTTATTACGGATACGGGAATGAACGACCTTATCAGGCCAAGTTTGTATCAGGCGTATCATAAGATTCTGCCGGTGAACGTAAACAAGGCAAAGCTTAAGCTGTATGACGTGGTAGGTCCCATATGCGAAAGCGGAGATTTTCTGGCAAAAGACAGGCACCTGCCCGAAGTAAAAGAGGGCGATTTGCTGGCTGTGCGCACTGCAGGCGCGTACGGAATGGTTATGTCCAGCAATTATAACTCCCGCCGCAGGGCCGCGGAAGTAATGGTAAAGGGTAATAATGTTTTTCTGGTCAGGGAAAGGGAAACAATGGAAGACCTTACCGCTAAAGATAAAATTGCCGATATCAGGTGAAAACAGATGAAAAAAAATAAGTTAAAGGGCATACAGTTTACAAAGATGTCAGGCGCAGGCAATGATTTTGTTGTTATTGATAATTTTAACGGAAAGTTAAAGCTTTCGGCAGAGCAGATAGTAAAAATCTGCAGGCGTAAATTTGGAATTGACGCCGACGGCATCATTCTTCTTGAAAAAATAAAGGGCGCTGACTTCTATATGAGATTTTATAATAATGACGGGTCAGAAGCTTCCATGTGCGGTAACGGGGCGCGCTGTATCGCCCGTTTTGCCTATGTTAAAGGTTATGTAAAAGATAAAATTCACTTTATGGCAAAAGACGGCCCGCATTACGCGGAAATAAAGAAAAACGGCGACGTGAAACTGCAGATGATAAACCCGCACACGCTTCAGCTTAATATTAAAGTTAAGGTGGACGGCGGGGAATTTAAGGGCGGTTTTGTAAACACGGGCGTGCCGCATTTTGTTACAGAGGTAAAAGAACTGGATAAGTTTGACGCGGTAAAGTTTGGAAACCGGATTCGTTTTCACAAACAGTTTGCGCCAAACGGCACAAACGCCATGTTTGTTGAAAAGGCGGGAGTGAACAAGTATAAAATCCGTTCATATGAACGCGGAGTGGAAGATGAAACGCTTGCGTGCGGGACAGGGGCGACCGCGGCCGGTGTAATTATGAACGCTTATGGCAAGGCAGTCAGCCCGGTCACATTTGAAGCGCCGGGCGGCACGCTGAAAATATCTTTTAAATACAGGGACGGAAAATACACGGACGTTTTTCTTGAAGGCAGCGCGGATATAGTTGCCGAAGGTATTATTTCGGAGACCGTTTATAAACAGTAAAAAATCAGGAGGTAATTGACATGTTCCGCGGATCTTATGTGGCAATAGTAACACCTTTTAAGAACGGTAAAATAGACGAAAAGGCGTACGCCAAGCTTATAGAGATGCACGCGAAAGCGGGAACCGACGGCATTGTGCCGTGCGGAACCACGGGCGAATCGCCGACTTTAACGGTTGAAGAGCACGAAGGTTTAATAGAGATGACCGTTAAACTTGTGAATAAGCGCATGAAAGTGATGGCAGGTACAGGTTCCAATTCCACGGCAGAAGCCATAGAGTATTCACAGGCAGCGGAAAAAGCCGGTGCTGACGGATGCCTTATAGTAAACCCTTATTACAACAAGCCCACACAGAACGGGCTGTATGAACATTTTAAGGCTGTTGCCGCTTCGGTTAAAATACCGATTGTTGTTTATAATATATTAGGCAGGACCGGCGTAAATGTTTCAACGGCGGTTATGGGTAAGCTTGCAAAGATTAAAAACATAACCGGCGTAAAGGAAGCAAGCGGCGACCTTTCGCAGATGAGCGAAGTTATAGAAACCTGCGGGCCGGATTTTGATGTACTGTCCGGCGATGACGCGCTTACGCTTCCTCTTTTATCCCTTGGAGGCCACGGCGTAATTTCCGTGGTGGCAAACATTATTCCAAAGGACGTAAAAAATATGATTGACGCTTTTAACGCGGGCGACATTAAAAAGGCTCGGGCAATGCACCACAAAATGTTCCCGCTTGTAAAATCAATGTTCACAGAGACAAACCCGATACCGGTAAAGGCGGCAATGGCTGTCCTTGGAATGATAGAGCCGGAAATAAGGCTTCCCATGACGCAGCCTTCGGCTGAATCGCTTGAAAAAATTAAAAAGGCAATGAAGGATTACGGATTAAAATTTTAAAGCGGAGGCGTATTTATGATAAGAATAGGGATTTCAGGCGCTGCGGGCAGGATGGGCAGGGCTGTCGCGTCGGTTGCCGCAAGGTTCAATGACATAAAGGTCACGGCCTTTGTTGAAAGAAAAGGCCACGAGCTTGTTAATACAAAAATAAACGGCGTAACCGTTACGGATGACCTTAACAAAGTTGTGAATGATTTTGACGTTTACGTGGATTTTTCCGCGCCGCAGGCGTCGCTTGAAGCTATAAAAATACTTTTACCGGCGGGCAGGGCGCTTGTCCTTGCGACAACCGGTTTTACAAAAGAAGAAACCGCCATAATTGACGCGGCTTCCAAAAAGATGCCGCTTGTATTCTCCAGCAATTACAGCGTGGGGATAAATGTCATGTGGAAAATACTTGAACAGGTGACACCCATACTCCGCGATGACTATGACATTGACATTGTGGAATCGCATCACAGGCACAAAAAAGATTCGCCGTCAGGCACTGCCGTTACCTGCGCGGAAATTATAATGCGCGAAAAAGGGCTTCCTTATGATGAAAACGTCATTTACGGCAGGTCAGGCAGGGACAATGAAAGGCCAAGGGGACAGCTTGGCGTGCTTGCAGTGCGCGGCGGCGGCGTAATGGGCGAACATACCGTCATTTACGCGGGCGATGACGACAAACTTGAAATTAAGCACACCATAATTTCGCGCGACACGCTTGCGGCAGGCGCCGTAAGGGCCGCAAAATACGTACACGGCAAAAAAGCCGGGCTGTATTCAATGAAAGACGTGCTTGGCCTTTAAACAGGGGATTTAACTTTACAAAACCGCAAGGGGTAAAAATGTCAAGATACGTAAGGTATAAGAACGCGGAAAATGAAATTAAGTGGGGCCTTGTGGGCAATGACGGCAATTTTCTTGAAATAGAAGGCGACAGGTTCACGCAGTACAATATAACTGATAAAGTGGTGGAAGCGGACAGCGTCCGTATTCTGCCGCCTTCTGACCCCAGCAAAATAGTATGTGTAGGGCTTAATTACGCGGATCACGCGGCGGAAATGGGGCTTGCCGCGCCGGAAGAGCCGGTTATTTTTATAAAGCCCGCGACAACCGTGATTGCGCACGGGGAAAAGATAAAAATACCGCCCCAGAGTTCCCAGGTGGAATTTGAGGCTGAGCTTGCCATAGTGATAAAAAATGAAATCAAGGACATAGACGAAGACGAAGTTATGGATAACATACTTGGTTTTACATGTTTTAATGACGTCACGGCGCGCGACCTTCAGAAAAAAGACGGGCAGTGGACAAGGGCAAAATCTTTTGACACTTTCGGGCCGGTGGGGCCGTTTGTAAGAAAGAATGTTGACCCGGATAATCTTGACATCTGCCTTTCGGTAAACGGCGAGATTAAACAGCATTCAAACACTTCGCAGTTTATTTTTAAGACAAAAAAACTTGTAAGTTTTATATCCTCTGTGATGACTTTGTACAGGGGCGACATAATTTCCACTGGCACTCCCGCCGGCATCAGCGCGCTTAAAAAAGGCGATGTGGTGGAAGTGGAAATAGAGGGAATAGGCAAGCTTACGAATTTTGTGGAGTAGTGTAAGAATAAGCAGTTAAGCTATAGGCAGTTAAGCATAAGCGAAAGATTTAAACACAGCGGATTAAGCTATAGGCAGTTAAGCATAAGCAGTTAAGCTATAGGCAGTTAAGCATAAGCGAAAGATTAAATTTTGTTTTTAATGTAGAGGCGCAATATATTGCGCCTCGTTTTTAAAGGCAGACGCACCATGGTGCGTCTCTACAATAAAAAAATTATTGGAAGCTGCTGTTAATTATAATTCAGGAGGAACAAAAATGGATGTGGCAAAAAGGTTAAAGAAACTTCCGCCTTACATATTCGCGGAAATTGACAGAAAGAAAAAAGCGGCTATTGAAGCGGGTAAAAGCATTATTAATATCGGCATCGGCGACCCTGACAGGCCGACTCCAAAAAAGATTCTGGATTTCATAAAAGAAGCCGCTGACAATACCGCTAACCACACTTATCCAATCGGCAAAGGCAGCAAGGTGTTCAAACAGGCCGTGGTAAAGTGGATGTCAAAAAGGTTCGGCGTGACGGTTAATGATAATGAAGTAATGGCTCTTATAGGCGCAAAGGACGGCATCACGCATCTTCCTTTGGCTTTTGTAAATCCCGGTGATGTTGTGCTTATCCCGGATCCGGGATACCCGGGCTACACGTCAGGCACAATTTTATCCGGCGGCACCCCTTATTACATGCCGCTTAAGGAATCAAACGGCTTTCTGCCTGACCTTGACGCGATTCCCGAAAAGGTTTACAAAAAGGCAAAGATAATGCACCTCAATTATCCGAATAACCCCACTTCCGCGATGGCGGATTTGAAATTTTACAAAAAGGCGATTGCCAAAGCAAAAAAATACGGCTTTATTATTTCACAGGACGCGCCTTATTCGGAAGTATACTTTGACCCCAAAGACAAACCTGTTTCCATGCTGCAGATACCGGGCGCGAAAGAGCACGTCATAGAATTTTACTCCATGTCCAAGACATACAATATGACAGGGTGGAGGGTCGGTTTTGCCGTGGGCGGGGAAAAAATTATAAACGGCCTGGCGCTTGTAAAGGAAAACATGGATTCAGGCACGGTTTCCGCGCTTCAGGAAGCATCCGCAAGGGCGCTTTTTGAATGCGAAAAAGAGGAAAAAGAGATAAGGGATTTGTATAAAAAACGCGCCAAAATTTTCACAAAAGGGCTGCGTGAACTTGGGTACGAAGTGATTGAATCCAAAGGCACGCTTTACCTGTGGATAAAAATACCCGGCAAATACACGTCAATGGAATTCGCGTCAAAACTGCTTGAAGAAGCCGGCCTTGTCCTTACGCCGGGGATTGGTTTCGGAAAATCCGCCGATAAGTACGTAAGAATAGCGCTTACGGTTGAAGAACCGGTAATCCATCAGGCGCTGGAAAGGCTTAAAAACCTGAAATTCTGACAAAAAGAGGTTTTAAATGAAGGTATTTCTTTCGCTGGGCGCCAACAAAGGCGATAAAAAAAGCAGCCTTAAAGAGGCATTAAAAAGGCTTGGCGAAAATAAAATTAACGTCAGAAAAATTTCGTCCGTGTATTTAACAGAACCCTTTGGCTATAAAAAACAGCCTGATTTTTTAAATATTGCTGTTCAGGCGGAAACAAAACTGACGCCTTTTGACCTTCTTGATACGGTAAAGCGGATAGAAAGTGAAATGGGAAGAAAACCGGATTCCGGCCGCAGATGGGGCCCCCGCATAATTGATATTGACATCATTTTTTATGGTAATATAATGATTAATAGCGGCCGGCTTACAATTCCTCACGCGGGGCTGGCTGAAAGGTTGTTTGTGCTTGTACCGCTTGATGAAATAGCCGGCGGGTTCACCCATCCGGCGTTTAAATTAAGTGTTAAAGAACTGCTTAAAACCTGCAAAAAAGAAGAAAAAATATTAAGAATCGGAGCGCTGAATGAATAGGTTTCATTATATAGCGGTGGAAGGCGTGCTTGGCGCGGGGAAAACCACTTTTTCCAAAATGCTTGCCGAAGACTTAAAGGCAAAAGCGGTTTTGGAACAGGTTGACAACAACCCATTCCTTGAAAAATTCTATAAAGATATGGGCGGCTACGCTTTTCAGACCCAGCTTTTTTTCCTTATTAACAGAATAAAGCAGCAGGAGCCGTTAAAACAGATGGACCTGTTTGATTCCGGAATTGTCGCGGATTACATTCTTGATAAGGACCGCCTGTTTGCCTATGTAACGCTGGAAGAAAACGAGCTTGCGCTGTATGAAAAAATACATAAAGCGGTTGTTGATGAAGGGTCTTTGTTAAAACCCGACCTTGTAATTTACCTTCAGGCAAGCGTGGAAACCCTGATGGAGCGCATAAAAAAGCGCGGAAGAAAGTATGAAAAAACCATCAACAAGGATTACATAAGCGAATTATCAGAGGCGTATAATTATTTCTTTTCGCATTTCCCAAGGACCACGCCTCTGGTTATTGTAAACACGGACGAGGTTGATTTTGTAAACGACAGGAAAGCGTACGAACTTATAAGGGATTATGTTTTAAATATCAAGGGCGGAATCAATTACTATACACCCAGGATGAGATGATTAAAAATGCTTCATATAAACGCTATAAAGGCGCTTAAAAATAAAAGAAAGATTGTAATGCTTACCGCGTATGAATACATAACCGCCTTTCTTCTTGAAAAGGCAAAGGTTGATATTATCCTTGTGGGAGATTCCCTTGGCATGGTTTTTCAGGGAAGGAAAGAGACCATTCCCGTAACCGTTGAAGATATGATTTATCATACAAAAGCCGTAAAGCGCGGCGCGCCCGATACTTTTGTCATAACGGATATGCCGTTTATGTCCTATCAGGCATCGGTTGCCGATGCGGTCAGAAATGCCGGAAAGATAATCAAACAGTCAGGCGCTAACGCGGTTAAAATTGAAGGCGGAAAAGAAATCATTCCGCAGGTAAAAGCTGTTATCGGAATAGGAGTCCCGGTAATGGGGCACATAGGGCTGCAGCCGCAGTCGGTAAAAAAGTACGGCGGGTATCCTGTAATGGGAAAGACCGAAGACGAGGAAAAGGAACTGATTGAAAACGCGCGGGCGCTTGAAAAAGCCGGCGTTTTTGCGATAACGCTGGAAAAAGTAAAAGCGTCTGCGGCGGCAAAGATTACAAAAGCCGTATCAGTGCCGGTAATAGGCATCGGCAGCGGAGCCAAATGCGACGGGCAGGTGCTTGTGACACACGATATGCTGGGTTTCTTTCCCGATTTTACCCCAAAGTTCGTAAAAAAATATGACAACCTCGGGCCGCGCGCGTTAAAAGCCATTGTGAAGTTTTCAGATGACGTAAAAAGCGGCAAGTTTCCGTCTAAAAAACAAAGTTATTAACGGAGGATTTTTTGAAGATAATAAGAAACATAGCGGAGATGCAGAAATATTCGGACAGCATCCGCAGGGCGGCAAGAAAAACGCCACATATCATGGGGTTTGTCCCGACAATGGGCTACCTTCACGAAGGCCATATATCGCTTGTAAACGCGGGCGCGAAAGACTGCACCAAAATGGCGGTAAGCATTTTTGTAAATCCGGCTCAGTTTGGGCCCAACGAGGACCTTACAAAGTATCCGCGCGATGAACAGCGCGACCTTACAATGCTTGAAGAAACCAAAAGCGTGGACTGCGTTTTTATACCGTCCGCGGAAGAGATGTACCCCGAGGGATACGCGGCTTACGTGAATATGGAAAATGAAATGACCAAAACGCTGTGCGGCATCTCCCGTCCCGGCCATTTTAAGGGCGTGATGACGGTTGTGGCAAAGCTTCTAAACGCGGTAAAGCCGGATAAAATGTACCTGGGGCACAAAGATATGCAACAGGCAATAATACTTACAAAAATGATTAAAGACCTTAATTATGACACCGAAGTCATAATCTGCCCGACAGTAAGGGAAAAAGACGGGCTTGCTTTAAGCTCCAGAAATTCATACCTTTCGCCGGAAGAACGCAACACGGCCCCTGTACTTTATAAGGCGCTTCAGATGGCGGTAAGTATGTCGGAGCTTGGCGAACGCGATGCCGCGGTTATTATCAGGGAAATAAAAAGAAAATTAAAGGAAGACAGGGTGGAAATTGACTATGTGGAAATTGTCAATCCGATGACGCTGGAAAAAACAGAAAAAATTTCCGGCAGCGCTCTTATAGCAGCGGCAATTTTTGTCGGAAAAACCAGGCTTATTGACAATGCAGTGATTCGGGTCAGCGAATAACCGGCCCTGCCAAACGGAGGAAGAAAGAATGATGATAGAAATGCTTAAGTCAAAGATTCACAGGGCGGTTGTTACCGACAAGCACCTGGAGTACGAAGGCAGCATAACGCTTGATTCCGCGCTTATTGAAGCGGCGGGCATACGCGTCCATGAAAAGGTCCACGTGCTTGACCTTAATAACGGCGAGCGTTTTGAGACTTATGTAATTGAAGGCAAAAGAAATTCGGGTCAGATATGCGTTAACGGCGCCGCCGCGAGGCTTGTGGAAAAGGGCGATAAAGTAATTATTATCGCTTACGGCTTTGTAAATGAAGAAGGCGCGGATGAACTTGTGTCAAAAATAGTAAAAGTTGATGATAAAAATAAAATAATAAAGAAAAAGGTGAAAAAATAATGCTTTTCAGAAGGCAGAAAAAACTGGGTATAATAGGCTGCGGAGCGATAGGCACGGAAATAGCCTGCGCGGTTGATAACGGAGACATCAACGTGGCGCTGGAGGCGTGCTGTGACACTGACAGGGCCAAGTATCATCTTCTTGTGTCAAAATTAAAAAAAGCAAAACCCGCTTTAATGGATATGGAAAAACTGATTAAAAAATGCGACCTTGTTGTTGAATGCGCGCAGAAGGCCGCGGTTAAGGATATTTTTAAACTTGCCATCAAGCATAACAGGGACATTGTATTTTTAAGCGCGGGCGGCGTCCTTGAAAATATGGACCTTGTTGAAGAAGCCAGAAGCAAACTGATAAACGTATATGTCCCGTCCGGAGCCGTGGTGGGGATTGACGGCCTTGACGCCGCAAAATACCACGGATTAAAACAGGTTACGCTGATTACAAGAAAGCCGCCAAAAGCGTTTGCCGGCGTGAAATACCTTGAAGACAAGGGTATTAATCCCGCGGATATAGTGACAGAGACCGTAATTTTTGACGGTACTGCCAGGGAAGCGGTTATCGGTTTTCCCGCGAATATAAACGTTGCCGCCACCTTAAGCATAGCGGGCATAGGGCCGGACGCCACAAGGGTGAAGATAATAGCCGACCCTTTTGTAAGCACAAACAAGCACGAACTGATTGTTGAAGGCGATTTTGGAAGGTTCAGGGCGATAACGGAAAACTTTCCGTCGCCGAATAATCCCAAGACAAGTTATCTGACCGCGCTGTCGGTAATTGTGCTGATTAAGAAGATAGTGGAGCCCCTTCACATAGGGACTTAGCCCCAAAAAACGCGGGGGTTTAATGGCCGGAAAAATAAAATTCAATATATTCAAAAACAGGGATTTTCAGGGTATACCGGCGGTATTTTTTATTTTGTGTTTGCTTATAGGGATTGTTTTCATCTCGATTGTACATTTTCAGATGGAAACAGAAAGCCAGAAGCGTAATATAAGAAAAAACGCGGAAATGCTTGCCGGTTTAATAGAAGGTAAGGTGTTCGTAAGGCTGAACACCGTGGTGGAATCCCTGTCTACTGACAGCCATTTTATAAGCCTTTTAAAAAATGATAAAAGCATGGCAGGAGATGAAATTCAGTCTGTGCTGAATGTTCTGGCAGCTTCAGTTAAAATTGACCTGTTATATCTTATGGACGAAAAAGGTACTGTGTTTGCTTCTGCTGTATCCGAAGGCGTATCTCTTGAGGGGGAAAACTATTCATTCAGGCCTTATTTTAAAGAGGCATCCGAGGGAAAAAATTATATTTATTCCGCTCTTGGCGTAACAACAGGGAAAAGGGGAATATACTGTTCAAGGGCTATGCGCGTAAACGGCAGGCGGATCATTATTGCGGCTAAGGCCGGCACTGAAGAAATCGAAAGAATAATGGCCGAAATTAAGGTCGTTTCCGCGCTTGTTACGCCGGAAGGCGTTATTTTTGCATCAGGAACTCCGGATTTTATTTATAAAAGTGTTGATATTCCGGGTCATGGAAAAATAAAGAGCCCTTATGATGAAAAACGTTTTGAATATAAAAAATTAAAAAATGTAAACTGGAATTTTAAAGGCGAAACTTTCGCTTACAACGGGGAAACTTTCCTGTATTCCGCTGTTCCTGCCGGGGAAAACGGCTGGATGGTTCTGGCCGCGGAAAAGGAATCGGTTAAAGCAGCGCTTTCGCCGGTTTTTAAAACTATAATGGGAATCAGCGGCGCCGGTTTTGTCCTGATACTTTTATTCATGTTTTTATCTTTAAGAAGCGTGTCAAAAAGAAAAATCGCGGAGAGGCATGTTGTAGAAAGCGAAAAGCACCTTAGAAAAATACTTAACAGCACGCAGGAAGGTTTCTGGCAGGTTGATAAAAGGGGAATAACGGTTGATATTAACCCCGCCATGTGCACGATGCTTGGTTATAAAAAAGATGAAGTCATAGGAGAATCAGCGTATTTATATCTTGGCGACCTTATGGCGGAACTGTTAAAAAAATACATATCAGTAAGCAATAAAAACGCGGATACACCGCCTATAAGGATGGACCTGACAAAAAAAGACCAAACGCTGATTCCTGTTATTGTAAATCCGACTCCGCTGTTTTCCGATTCCGGCGAATTTGCCGGGATATTCGCGATGGTTTCGGACATGGAAGAACTGTTAAAGACGGAAGAGGCTCTGCGCCAGTCAGAGGAGACTTATAAGGAAATTTTTGATTCCGTAAATGACGCGATATTCATACACGACCTTAAGGATTTCCATATTGTTGACGTTAACCGCAAGATGATGGAACTTTACCGGTGCACAAAAGAACAGGCGCTTTCGGATTTGTTAAAATCAAAACATTTTGATTCGGAACAAAGGAAAAAAGAATATCTGCTAAAGGCTGCGTCCGGGATTCCTGTTGTTTTTGAATGGTACGCAAGCACTTGGGATAATCAGGCGTTCTGGGCCGAGGTCAGCCTGAAAAAAGCGGTGATAGGCGGGCAGGACAGGATTCTTGCCGTGGTAAGAAATATAGACAAAAGAAAAGAGGCGGAAGAGCAGCTGAAATATCTGCTTGAATTGCAGTCCTTGATTGTAAGGATTTCCAAGGATTTTATTGATGTCCCGGTTTCCGGAATAGACGGCGCCATAGAAGGGATGCTTATGGATGTGTCAATGTTCGCGGACGCTTCGCGCGGCGCAGTTATGAGTTATGACAGCGATTCCAAAACCGTAAATATTACCCATGAATGGTGCGAATCGCCGGAACTTTCAATAAGAAAAAAGGTTAATAATATACCGATAGGAGAAATGGGCGCTTTCTGGGAATACTTCACGGAAAAGGCGCTTCCTTACGCGGTAATTAAAAGGCCGTCTGATTATCCCGCGGATTTAAACGGCCGCAGGGACTGGATAGACCGGTATGGTTTTTCGCCCGCGCTGTTTGTCGCGCTTAAAAAAGACGGGCGCGTCAACGGTCTGCTTGCATTTTATGGAGAGCAGGGAAAAAACAAAAACTGGCCGGATGAACTTATAATGCTTCTGGAAATAATAGGGGATATAACAGCCAATATTATGGCAAGAAAAAAAGCGGAAGAAGCGCTGATTGAAAGCGAAAGAAAGTTCAGGGATATGGCGGAAACAACGGTTGACTGGATATGGGAGATGGATTCCGGCGGAATTATCAGATACAGCAATCCGCAGGTGTACGGACTTTTGGGGTACTCCTGCGAAGAACTTATGGGAAAAAACACAAGGGACATACTGCTGCCGCCGGAAAAATGGGATAAATTTATGGAAGCAATATCCCTGCAGAAAGCCGATAAGTTTATAACGCTTGAAATGGTTGTTAACCATAAAAACGGAAGGGAAGTTTTTCTTGAAAGCAGGATACTGCCTTTTTCGCTTCCCGGCGATAAAAGGGCTATTTACAGGGGTGTTACAAGGGATATTACCGAAAGAAAAAATAATGAACAAAAAATTATGCAGGCAATGGCGGATTTAAAAAGGTCAAATAAGGACCTTGAAGAATTCGCCTATGTGGCATCGCATGACTTAAAAGAACCTTTAAGGATGGTTTCAAGCTACGTAAAACTTCTTGAAAAAAAGTATTCTGACAAACTTGACGCGGACGCGCATGACTATATTGGTTTTGCTTCTGAAGGCGCGCAGCGCATGCAGAGGCTTATCAGCGACCTGCTTATGTATTCGCGGCTTGGAAGGACTGATGTGGAATTTATGGATATAAACACGGAAGGCCTTGTGAATGATGTCATAAAAGGCCTTCAGCTAAGGATTAATGAAATAGGCGCTGATGTAAAAATAGAGACAGAACTGCCGATTATGTACGCGGACCGGACGCAGATAGAACAGCTTTTCCAGAACCTTATAGCAAACGCCCTGAAGTTTATATCTGAACGCAAGCCTGAAGTCCGGATAGGCTGCAGTGAAAAAGAGGGTTTTTATGAATTTTATGTAAGGGATAACGGCATAGGGATAAGCGGCGATTACTATGATAAAATATTCATAATATTCCAGCAGCTGCATACAAAAGACAAGTATCCCGGAACCGGCATCGGGCTTTCTGTCTGCAAGAAAGTCGCGGAACATCACAGCGGGGAAATACGGGTGGAATCTGAACTTGGAAAAGGCACTACTTTTTATTTTACAATATCTTCGTCGCTTAAGGAAAAAAACAATAATGGAGCCTGAAAATGAACGTAATTGAGGTAAAAGGTCTTACAAAAATATACAAAGCCCAGGATTTCTGGAAAAACGACCGCGTCACTGCGGTTCGTGATGTGACGTTTTCCGTGCAAAAAGGGGAAGTTTTCGGCCTGCTGGGATTAAACGGCGCGGGAAAAACCACACTTATGAAAGTGCTGCTTGGACTTTTAAAGCCGACAAACGGCTCTGTTTTAATACTTGGGGGGGACATTGAAGACAGGGCGGTGCGCGGCAGAATAGGGTATCTGTCAGAACTGCCGTATTTCCCGAAGTATTTAAAAGCGCGCGAGGTCCTGTCGTATTTTGCCGATATTTTTGGAATTGATGAAAAGATAAAAAAACATAAAATTGAGGAAGTGTTAAAAATTACCGGCCTTGATGTAAGAAGCGATGTCAGGATAAAAGGATTTTCCAAGGGCATGCAGGGAAGGCTTGGGCTTGCCCAGGCGCTTTTAAACGACCCGGAACTGCTACTGCTTGACGAACCCATGTCTGGGCTTGACCCGCTGGGGTACAAGGAAACAAGGGAAATAATACTTGGGCTGAAAAAAGCGGGTAAGACGATATTCTTTAATTCGCATATTCTAAGCGAAGTTGAAAAGATATGCGACAAGGTCGGCGTCCTGCACAAAGGCACAATGTCAGAGATTAAAACCGTCGCCGATATCGTAAAAGAACACGGGGATGTTGAAAAATACTTTGTTAAAATAGCGGGGGAGAATTAATATGAGGCGCGTTGCGGCGGTCGCGGAATACATTTTCAAACAGAGCTTCAGGAACAAGATACTTAATGTCCTTATAATGTTCGCGGTGTTCGGGATAGGGTTCGCCCTTGTCATAAGCGAGCTTGCGCAGGAAGTGGAAGTGAAAATGGTCACGGATTTCGGCCTTTTTGCCATCGGGCTTTTTGGGTTTCTGACGCTTGCGCTGTCAATTACCGTCCAGATGTTTGAAGAGACGGAATTAAAGACGATTTCTATGATTCTGGTCAAACCGGTCACAAGGCTTGAATACCTTATAGGAAAATATATAGGAATAACGCTTACCATTCTTATGAACGTACTTCTGATGTTAATAACCCTTATGGTGATAATTCAGATAAGGGGAGGCGACCCGTGGAGCCTTAAACTTATTACGGCCGCCGGGCTTATATTTATAAGCCTTGGGGTCCTTACTTCAACGGCGCTTCTGTTAAGCGTAATATCCACTTCTGTGCCCGGCGCGCTGATATTCTTATTTTTCATATACATACTTGGGCACCTTACCATGCACCTTAAGCATCTTGCGGAAGCCATAAACAACACCGCGGCAAATATTGTTATCAACATTTTTTATTACGTCCTGCCCAACCTTGAACTGTTTAACCTGAAGGATAAAATTTTCAGCCCCTCGGGATTGTTTTCGCCGCGATATCTGGGTTTTGTAATTCTTTACGCGTCCCTGTACTCTTTTGCCACACTGCTTGCAGCCGCGTATGTTTTTGAGAAAAAAGAGTATTAAATGATAAAAAAAATAATCCTGGTGTTTATTTTTGCCGCGGCGCTTTTGGGATCAGCCTGCCTTAACGAAAAGGCGGGAAAGATGGTTTTTGAAAACCAGCCGTCGTGGTATTTCATAAATCCGGATTCATACAGGAAGTTTCTTCACCTTGGCGCCGCGGGTTTTGGCCTGCGGTCCCTTGCCGGCGACATTGAATACATAAATTTTCTGCAGTATTACGGCGACAGAAGCCAAAACGTCAACAGGCATAAAGACCTTGTGAATTATGTGAATGACATAACGGACGTTGACCCTTATTTTTCTTTTGCCTATACTTTTGGTTCTTCCATACTTGCCTTTAACCTTGACAGGACCGGGGAGGCGCTGCAGATAATAAGAAAGGGTCTGGAATTCAACCCGAAGATGTGGCAGCTTAGGCTTTACCTTGGGGCGATTCTTTTTAAACAGGACAATAAAGAGGGGGAATACATAAAACTTCTGGAAGACGCGCTTAAGTTTGAAGACCACCCCGCGATAGTGGAGCGCATACTTGGCAATATTTACGAGCAGATAAAAACCCCGCAGTCTGCGGCCGAGTACTGGGCGGAAATTTACACAAAAACAAAGGATAAAAAGACACGGCAGTTTGCGTATGACAGGGTGGAGGCAATTATCAAAGAGGGGAAGCTTACAAATCCGTCCGCGGTAATTAAGATTATGGAAAAGTAGTTTTAATTTTTTGCCGTTTTATCTGGTATAATTAACTAAATATATCAGGAGGACATATGGCTAAAAGAATATCCGCGTTGATTATTATTGCCCTTCTTGTTTATGGTTTAATAATAAACTGTTCATCCAAAACAAACCCGACAGGGCCTTCAATTCCGGGCGGGGAAACACCGCCGCCGGAACTGACTATAACACCGCCGTTAATTCCAACTTTCACACAAACTGATACCGTTGACCCTTTAAGCACTTATACTTTTACCCATACACATACGGATACGGTGCAGGATACATTTACTGATACTTACACGCATACATATACCGAAACTGAAACTCCCACGGATACGCAGACCATTGAACCCACATCCACCCATACAGCATTGCCTTCGGCGGATGTTTTTGAAATCGATAATACAAGCGATGCGGCCACGGAGTTGCCGGTAGATACACTTCGTAGTGCTTCTGTTTATCCTATAGATGATGTGGACTGGATATGGTTTACGCTGACCGAAACAAGGGGCGTTTCAATAACCGTCAAGACAGGGGACGTTGTCACGGACCTTAACGCATATCTTTATGAATCTGATGCTTCAACTTATATTTTTGGGGAAACGTCAACATCCACTGTGGAGAATACTTTTATTCGCTACGCTGTCCTTGGGGCGGGCACATATTACATAAATCTGCCTAATTATTTTGCCGCTCCTGCGGAAGTAAATTACACAATACAGCTTGTGACAGAATCCGGCGTGCTGCCGACTTCGACAGATACTTATACTCCGGAACCCACATTTACGTCATCTGAAACTCCGACTCCCATAGATTCTTGGGAACCGCAGGATAACGAATGGTCTACAGCTCCGCAGCTGACTCCTGATGTTATGCAGATGCACGCTGCGGATTATCCGGATAATTCAATTGACTGGGCTTTATTAATGCTGCCGGAACCTGCGTATATATCAATCCTTACAGGCGGAGCGCCGATGGCACAAAGCAATTCGTTGCTTTTATATACCTCTGCGGGAGTTGTTATAAATGAACCTTACCGGAACAATTCCGGAAATCTGGCAGGCAATTATTCCGGGATAGACGCTATTCTGGACGCTGGAACGTATTACGTCAGGGTAAATACGTTCGAAGATAACCCCGATTATCACATCCTTTATACTGTTTTAACTTCAACACATACAAATACAATAGAACCAACATATACACAGACTGATACGCCGACGCCCGGATTAACGCCTGATTTATATGAAGGCGATGACGGATGCGGTTCTTCAAAGCCCATTGAAAACGGGGAAACACAGACAAGGTGGATAGACGACACTGATATTGATTTTATCCATTTCACAGTCAGCGCGCATTCGCAGGTAATCATAACAACTGCCGGAACAGACGGCGGCGATACCGTAATGCAGCTGCTTTCAGACCCGTGCAGCGGGCTGATAACGGAAGATGATGACGGCAACGGCGGAGGGTATTCCAAAATAACGGCATCGCTTACGCCGGGATTGTACGGGATAAGGATAACAGGAAAGAACGTTATGGGAGGTTTTTATTATAACTACACCCTTAACCTTCAGCTGACAGAGTATACGCCTACACATACATATACAGCCACAGATACACATACATATACGCATACGGCAACAGAGACAGGAACCGACACCAATACCGCCACTGCCACGCATACATTTACAAATACCGCAACCGCTACAAATACGGCGCTGCCTGGTACGGTTTGGACTAAAGCAACAGGAACTGCATTTGACAGAAAAGGGGAGTTTGCTGCTTTTGTATATAATGACGGAGCCGGAGATAAAATGTGGGTTACCGGAGGATTTAATTATTCTGAAGGCAAAGGCAATACTTCCACATTTAAATCTGCTGACGGAATAAACTGGACATACGTTCCGCAGAATACGCCTATGCCATTTAGAATTCAGCATACAGCGCTTGTTTATAACGGAAAAATATATATCCTGGCAGGTTCTGACGGTTCAAATAAATATGCCGAAGTTTTTGAATCTATAAACGGGACTGACTGGCTTATGACAACCGGAAACGCGGCTTTTGGCAGGCGTACTTATCACGCGTCAGCTTTATTTGATAATGGCACGGGGCAGAAGATGTGGATAATAGGCGGAGTTGATCAGTCGAATACTGCATTAAACAGCGTGTATTATTCTTCTGACGGAGCAATATGGAATTTAGCGGCATCAAATCCGGCTTTTTCAAAAAGAAAACTTCATACGGTCTTAAGCTATAACAGTAAACTTTGGGTAATTGGCGGTATAGACGGAACAAGTACTTGTCTAAACGACGTGTGGTCGTCGCCGGATGGAATAACCTGGACGCAGGAAACTGCCGCTGCAGGTTTTTCTCCAAGGGCCGGCCATGTAAGTTTTGTTCATCAAAACAGGATGTGGGTAATAGGCGGTGGAAATGTTACAACAACGTTTGGAGACGCATGGTCAAGCACAGACGGTGTTACATGGACACAGATATCAACGGACTCATCCGCGCTTGCCAGAGAAAGCTTTGCCGGGTGTCTTTATGACGGGAAAATGTGGATAATAGGCGGGGTAAATGAACCTGAATTTGATACTGCCAGCGTATGGTGGTCATATTAAAAAAGTATTAAGCTATAGGCAGATAAGCATAAGCGAAATATTGAAGGCGATTGGTATGTTTTTGCAGGGGACGTGCTCCTGCGCGTCCCGTGTTTTAATATGTTGTTTTTAATAACAAATACGCGCGGGCTAAAGATCCGCGTCTACCATACCTTTATACCTCTGCCCCTGTGTTGCTTAGCCGCCCGGCCGCCAAGCTGCCCAGCTGCAGGTTTTCTTTCCTTTCTTTTTCTGCTATAATTAATTTTCGTAACTATTTTGATTTTACAGGAGCTTAATATGGCAAAAGACATAGTAATTAAAGGCGCGCGCGAGCACAATTTAAAGAACATTGACATAACACTCCCAAGGGATAAATTCATAGTTTTAACCGGGGTTTCAGGTTCCGGTAAATCATCGCTGGCGTTTGACACCATATACGCGGAAGGGCAAAGGCGATATATGGAATCGCTGTCCGCCTATTCAAGGATGTTCCTTGGACAGATGCAGAAGCCGGATGTGGACACAATAGAAGGACTGTCCCCGGCAATCGCGATTGAACAGAAAAGCGCGGGAAACAACCCGCGTTCCACAGTGGGCACCATTACTGAAATTCACGATTATTTAAGGCTCTTATACTCCAGAATTGGCGTTCCGCACTGCCCGAACGACAACACGCCTATTAAATCGCAGACAGTCCAGATGATAGCGGACAAAGTCCTGGCAGATATGGCAGGCGCCAAAATTATGGTGCTTGCGCCTGTTGTAAGCGGAAGAAAAGGCGAATACCAGAAGCTGTTCGACAATATTAAAAAAGAGGGCTTTTTAAGGGTAAGGGTCAACGGAAAAGTAACCGAACTTGAAGAGAGTATAAAACTTGAAAAGAATAAAAAACACTCCATAGAAATTGTCGTGGACAGGCTTGAAGTGTCCGCCGATATTAAAGGCAGGCTTACCCAGTCGCTTGAACTTGCGGTAAAACTTTCTGAAGGCGCTGTAATAATCACGGATTTTGCGACCGGCAAAGACACGCTGTTTTCGGAAAAACTGTCCTGCCCTAAATGCGGCTTTTCGATGTCAAAGCTTGAACCAAGGATGTTTTCCTTTAACAACCCTTTCGGCGCGTGCCCTGAATGCACGGGCCTTGGTACCAAAATTCAGGTGGATGAACGCCTTATTGTTATGCCGAAGCTTACTTTAAAAGAAGGCGCCTTAAAGCCGTGGCAGAATCAGGAAGGGTATTACTGGCAGATGCTTGCGGCGTTAAGCAGGCATATGAAGTTCAGCCTGGATGTGGCGTTTGAAAAACTTCCGCCTAAGGTGCAGAAAGCCATACTTTACGGATTAGACGAGGAAATTAAATTTGACTACAAATACAAAAGCCACGACGGCGAATACAAATACACCGGCGGCTTTGAAGGCCTTATTCCTTTTCTTGAAAGAAGGTACCGCGAGACAACCACGGAAAAAATAAGGGAAGACATCCTTGGTAGGTATATGGTGGAAAGGCCGTGCAATTCCTGCGGCGGCAAAAGGTTAAAGCCGGAATCAATGTCCGTGTATGTAAACGGCAAATCAATAATTCAGGCGTCTGAAATGTCCGTGGAAAAGGCGCATGAGTTTTTTACCACCCTTAAATTAAACGAAAGGGACGCGGCTGTCGCAAAGCTTATCCTTAAGGAGATAAAGGGCAGGCTTGAATTCCTTTTAAACGTGGGGCTTTCTTACCTTACCCTTGAACGCAAGGCGGGCACATTGTCCGGAGGAGAGTTTCAGAGGATACACCTTGCCAATCAGATAGGCGTGGGATTAATGGGCGTTTTGTATATCCTTGACGAGCCAAGCATAGGGCTTCACCAGCGTGACAATATGAAGTTAATAGAGGCGCTTAAAAACCTGCGCGACCTTGGAAACACGGTCATAGTCGTGGAGCATGATGAAGAGACCATGCTTAACTGCGACCATATAGTGGACATAGGGCCGGGGCCGGGCGTTCACGGCGGCGAAATAGTCTGCCAGGGAAGCCTTCAGGAAATATTAAAATGCAAAAAATCCCTTACAGCCGGCTATCTGCAGAACAGGAATAAGATAGTTGTAAATAAAAAAAGAAGGACAGCCGAGAAATTTCTGGAATTAAAAGGAGTTACAACCAATAATTTAAAAAATATCTCGGTGCATTTTCCGCTTGGCACGTTTATAGCCGTGACCGGCGTTTCGGGTTCGGGCAAGTCTTCGCTTATTGCGGAAACGTTCTATCCTGCGCTTATGCACAAGGTTTACCATACAAATTATAAACCCGAAGGGTATAAAGAAATAAACAACTGGCACCTGATAGACAAGGTAATAGAGATAGACCAGAGCCCGATAGGAAGGACGCCAAGGTCAAACGCCGCCACATATACCGGCGTGTTCGGGGAAATAAGGGATTTGTTCACGCAGACCAAAGAGGCAAAAATCCGCGGCTATGAACCGGGCAGGTTCAGCTTTAACGTCAAAGGCGGCAGGTGCGAAGCGTGTTCCGGCGACGGTATAATCAAGATAGAGATGCATTTTTTACCGGATGTTTATGTGCCCTGCGAGGAATGCGCGGGCAAAAGGTATAACAGGGAAACCCTTGAAGTGCTTTATAAAGAAAAAAATATTGCCGAAGTCCTGGAAATGCGCGTGGAAGAAGCGCTGGAATTTTTTAAGAACATTCCCAACGCCTACAGGATTTTAAAAACCCTTGATGACGTCGGCCTTGGCTACATAAAGCTTGGACAGCCGGCAACCACGCTGTCAGGCGGCGAAGCGCAGAGGATAAAACTTGCCGCGGAACTGTGCAAGCGTTCAACGGGACAAACGGTTTATATCCTTGACGAGCCAACGACAGGATTGCACTTTGCAGATATAGAAAAGCTGCTTCACGTATTAAATGAACTTGTGGAACGCGGCAACACCGTCATTGTGATAGAACACAACCTTGATGTCATAAAGAATTCCGATTACATAATAGATCTTGGCCCCGAAGGCGGGGATAAAGGCGGCACACTGGTAGCGCAGGGAACGCCGGAAGAAATAATGGAGATATCAAAATCCTATACCGGGCAGTTTCTTAAAAAGCACGTTACCCAGACGCATAACGCGGATTCAGCTTCAACGGCCAATTCTAAAAAGAAAAAACAGGTAATAAAACCCAAATAAATCAAAATGTCCCGTCGAGGACAACCGCGAAAATAATGTTCCTTTTGGCGCTTATAATGTTTTCATAAGGCGCATTGAATCGTTTCAACAGCCGAAATTCCGGGCATGTTTTATGCATATTATCAGTTGAGGCGATTGATATGACTGTAAAAAGAATGGATGAAAGAAGGCTGCATAGCAGGGTTAAGATGGAAAAAGAAATAGAATATTTCTTTATTGACAGCCTGTTTGATGACAATAAATCCGAAAAGAAAACCTCTGTAATACAGGATATTTCCTTAAAAGGTTTAAGCGTTATCCTTCCCGAAAAACCCGAAATAGGCGATGTTATACAGGTTGAAGTAATTATCGGCGGTGAAGAAAATACATCCGCGATTTTCTGCGAGGTCGCAAACACAAGATGGGCGGAAACATGCAACGGGTTTATAACCGGCCTTGATTTTATGATTATCCGTGAAGATGACAGGGCAATGATTGAAGCTTTTATAGTGGAGCACAGAAAGACATTCCTTTAAAAACGCAGCTCAGCAGCTTGGTTGGAGCGAGCATGCGCAGCGGAAATCCCCGGACTGAAGCGAGCTTGCGAGCGTAAGTGTTAGGGGACAGCTCAGCAGTTTAGCGGTTAACTTTATTTGACTATCCAATCATCCGTCTCACAGGGCTTGGGTATATTTTTTCAGGGCGCGCTGTCCCTCCGACCTTCCGACCATCCGACCTTCTGAACCTCTGTTTTACTTCTGTCCCTCTGTGCATCCGTCCCTCTGTACCTCGTGATTTCTAAGCCCTGCCATTTTGATAATCGAAAATCTTATGCTATATTTGGTATGTAATTATACCCGGAATAACCTTCTAAAAAACCGACATGAATCCCGCTTACGTAAAATTAAAAACTGATGTTGTTAAATATGGGGCTTTGATATAAGGGGGGCAGGATGATTAACAAATGTTTTCTTCTTTTTGCGTTATTTTGCGCCGTATGCGCGGGAATGCCTGTTAATACCTTCGGTGATGACCAAAATCTGGGGCAGATATTTTATGATAAAGCCGTAAGCGAATACCTTGACGGAAGCCGCGACGAAGCGATTATATCAATGGAAAAGTCCCTTAAATATTTGCCTGATAATATCAACGCCAAAAAGATTCTTGCCAGGCTGCTTGTTCAGAGGTCGTCGGATTATTTTTATACAGGCGAGATAGAAAAGAGTTTTATTGACATAAAGAACGCCAAAAAACTTCTGCCTGACGATAAACAGGTGGACCGGCTGTATGTTTTTGTGAAAACCGCGTTTGAAGAGAGGTTTAAACCGGAATCAAAAGCACAGGGCGCTGCTGAACAGAAAGAACTTGTTCAGTTTATGGCAGGCGCTTACCTTGAAAATAAATCTCCCGTGGATACCGGAGCAAAAGCAGGCCTTACAAGGGCGGAGATTACATGGCTTATAGCAGCTTTTGGCGTGGGAATACTGCTGCTGTTTTTTGCCGTCCTGCGGGGTTTTGATAAACTTGCGGAAGCAAGGGAGCGCGATATTTATTCGCAGCGCGTGGAACTGGAACGCGTTAAATGGGCTTTATCGGAAGGCAAAAAAGATAAAGTTAAATCCGGCGCGGATCCCGCATACGCCGCTTCGCTTGTGTCTTCGGGCCTTTCCAGGGCTCCGGAAGAGATGGAAAGGCTGTTAAAAAATCCTTATTCGGCCGTGCGCGCCAAGGGCCTTATAATACTGGAAGCGGAAATGTTCGGCAATGACGGCCGCAAAAAAGCGGCAATAAAGCTTCTGGATCCGCTGCTGTCGGATAAGGACGCGCTTGTATCCGCGAATGCCGCAAGGGCGTTATGCGCGTATAATTTTAACAAAGGCATGGCGGTACTGGAAAAAATGTTTCTTGGGGAAAGGCAGAACAGGGTTGCCGCCGTATATGCGCTGGGCTGGGTTCCGTCGGAAAAAGCCGTGAACCTTCTGTTAAAGGCTGTTTCTGATTCTGACGGAAAAATAGCGGCCGCTGCCGTAAAAAGTTTAACCCGTATAAAAAGCGCGAAGTATGCCGGTGTTTCTTCTAAAACTGCCGCAAAGGCCGAAAATATTTTATCTCTTGTTGTGATAAAAAAATAAAGGGGGAATATATGGGAAAATTTATTCATCTTATTATCCTGGTTTTAATTCTGCCTGTCATATCCGCGGCAGACACAATAAAGCAGAATACTGATTCGGATTTTTACGGCGGGTCATTAAACGCTGTCAGCGTCGTAAATACCGGCGCGGATGCTTCTTTAAGCCTGCAATCCGGGCAGTACGCTCTTCCCGGCAACGGGTTTGTAATAAACGGTTCAAATGAATACTATCTGAATACTTTTGACAACAGGACGGCAATGGCTTTCTCTGTCCCTGAATATATGACAGTCACGGGCGCTGTGATACTTGGCTACTGGATGGGGACGCAGAGCTCCTATAAATGCGGGATTACCGCGGATTCATACGGAGGAACATCGCCGGTTTTTTCGCAATGGCTTGCGCCGGGCAATTATAATGAAATTCACAATACTCTGTCCTCCGGCAGCGCTTATTACACAAGGGTGACATTCACGTCTGATGCTTTTCTTAACGCTTCCACACCGTATCACATTTATGTTGAAGGCGTATCCGGACAGGACGGTTCCAACTATCTTCGGACAAGGGCGACAACGCCCAACAATTTATTTTATGCGACATCTGAAGATGCCGATCCGTATCAGATGGTGTTAAATACCGTTGATTCGGGTTCAATCTGGGCGGCAAATACCGATTCCCAGCCGGTGTTTGTGCTTGAATACCTTGATCCGGCAGGATTATATCTTGATTTTTCCGGCCGCCCTGTCAGTTATATAGGAAACCCGTATAATCTGCACAAAGATAACAGCGTTTACGGGACTAATCTTACAGGGCAGGTATTTGACATAAAGACGGATACTGTTATTTCCAAAGTGCGCGTGTATGCCAAATATACGGGCGCATCTGCGCCTGCCGCGCACCTGTACATTATAATTCAGGACATAACAGACCCGCTTAATGAAATAATGCTTGTGGATAATGAGGTGTTTATTTTAAAGGCGGAAATTTTAAATGTGTTTTCATGGATAAGCCATACTTTGATTAATCCGTTAAGCCTTCAGGCAGGGCATAAGTACAGGATATCCTTTTCCTCCTCCGGCTCCGATTCTTCCTCTTATTATGTGCTTAAAGGCAATGAAATATTTCAGAATCCTTCACAGGACACTGTTTTCAGCGAGAATGCACTGGCGTCATCTTCGTTTGGCGGAAGGGATTCATATCTTGTTTATACCACCGGCGGTTTGTGGATGGACTACAACAGGACAAAAGACCTTATGATTTATATGGCTGATTCCTTTTCAACTTTATACGCCGCGTCCGGAGAATATTTATCTCCGCCGTTTGACACGAAATCCTCGTCCACGTTCACTAAAATCTCCTGGATGCCTTTAACACAGCCGGCTCTTGCCGGTAATGACAGTATCAGGTTTCAGATTGCCGCCAACAATGACAATCAGACATGGAATTTTATGGGGCCTGACGGAACCGCGGGTACGTGGTTTACCGATGCCGCAGGCACGGCGCTGCCGGGTGAATTCGGAAATAAAAGATACATCAGGTATAAAATAGTGTTTAATACGGAAGATGTCACTGTTTCGCCGGCAGTGGATAAGGTGGAAATTGAATATAACGCAAGGCCCGGTTCTACAAACGATATAAGCCTTACAAATTACCCCAATCCTTTCAGGCCCGGGACGGAAAAAACCGGCATCAGATACACGCTATATGAAGACACAAAGGTGACTATAACAATAATGACCCCGTTTTCTGAAATCGTAAAAAAATACAGTTTTGAACCGGGACAAGAAGGCGGCAAAGGCGTAACTGACGGATACGAAAATAAAGTGGAATGGGACGGAAAAAATAACGAAGGCTTAACCGTTGAATCCGGAATTTATATCTGTGTTGTTAATATTAAGGAAGGGGATAAAGTTTTTAAAAGAAAAATCGCGGTGCTAAGATGAAGGGGGCGGCTATGAAAAATTCGGTGTTAAAACTTTTAATAACGGCTGTTATGCTTTTTTTAGCGGGATTGTTAAAGGCATCGGATGACGGCGGAGCGGCAGGAAGCTTTTTATACGCGGGCGGTTCAGGCGCGCGTTCTGCCGGCCTTGCAAATTCATGCTCCGCTGACAGCAGCGATGCTTCAGGGGCGTATTTTAATCCCGCGCTTGTCACGGCTGTCAAATACACACAGCTGTCATTTTATTACATGGCTCCATCAGAGGGGATTGCATATAACCTTGTAAGTTTCGCGCTTCCGGTAATGGAATACGGGATGCTTGCGTTTTCAAGGGTGGAACTGGAAACTGACGGCGTGGAAAGGATAACGGCGGAAGGTATAAAAACAGGGGACTTTTCGGACAGAAGCGACGGTTATATGCTGACATACGCGTATCCGTTTACGGAATCTTTTTCAGCGGGCCTTACGCTTAAACTGGTTACAAGGTCTTTTGACACTTATAATTCAAACGGTTTTGGCATTGACGCGGGCGCAGCTTACAGTTTTGGAAATGTTGTAACAGCTTCAGTTTCGCTTTTAAACATAACCAGGCCGGCTTTAAAAATCGGCAGTGTTATTGAGGATTATCCGATGAATATGAGGACGGGTGCGGCGCTTTACCTGTTTGATACAAAAGTTGTTTTAATGGGCGACGCGCTGTTTATCAATATCCTGTCAGACGGAAGGAATTTTACGGATAATAAAGGCAAAGTTTTTGTCCGCTATTCCGGCGGATTGGAATACAGGCCGTTTGATTTTGCCGCTGTAAGGTGCGGAATAAACCAGGCAGTGCCTGCCGTGGGCGGCGGCATTACAACGGAAAACTTTACGCTGGATTATGCCGCATCATTCGCGGCCATCGGCGTTGTGCATAATTTCGGGGTGACGGCGCGTTTCGGCGAAGTCCCGACAGAGCGGGAAAAGAAGCTTATTCAGGAAAAGAGCGGCCTTTTAAAAGATAAAGAAAAAATGTCGGAAAATTTCATGAACGTGGCATACGGGCAGCTGTACCTGTCCGCGCTTAACCATTACAATACAGGCGCTTATGAAAAGGCGCAGGAAGAGGTAAAGGCGCTTTTGTCCATAAAAACCGGCGATGAAAGCGTTGAAAAACTTTCGTCCGACATAACGGTAATGCTTAACAGAAAGGCTGCCGGCGTAAAATTTGACGAAGCCGCCGCGCTGCTGGTAAAAGGGGAGACAAAGAAAGGCATTGAAATAATTAAAAACGCGGAAAAAGTTTATCCCGGTATTAAGGATGCCAAAATAAAGGAATACATGGCTAACGGTTCCAAAGAAATTGAGGAAAGGCGGTACATGGACGCGCGCAAGTGGTATGAAAAAGTGCTGGCAATTGACCCTTCTAATGCCAGGGCGGCTGAAATGCTTGGAAAGATAAGGGATTTGATTGATATGGGGAGGTAAATAATTAAGCTATAAGCAGATAAGCATAAGCGTTGGTTTGAAGGAGATTGGGATGTTTTGTAGGGGACGTGCTCCTGCGCGTCCCGTGTTTTTGTTTTCTTTTCTTACTTTCGACCTTCCGTCCCTCTGTGCATCCGTCCCTCCGTCCCTCGGCTTTATAGGTTTTAATCCTTTACTTTACTCCTCACATCTTTTATAGTGGTTATGCAATAATAAAGGAGGTGCTATATGAAGTACATCACGGATATCGGTAAAATCAAATGGCTTTCGGAAAAAGAAAAAACAAATCTGAAAAAAGTCACGGACAGGTATGAATTTAAAGTTAATGATTATTACCTTTCCCTTATTGAATGGAAAAACAAGAAAGACCCTATCCGGAGAATAGTTATACCGGAAGATCTTGAAATGGACAAATGGGGAAGTTATGACCCTTCAAAAGAAAAATCAAACCTTGTAATGCCGGGGATGCAGCATAAATACAGGTCAACCGCGCTGCTTCTGGTAAGCGGCACCTGCGGAAGCATATGCAGGTTCTGTTTCAGGAAACGGATATTTATTAAAAAAGGGGAAGCCGGCTGTGTGAATATTGATAAAGCCGCGGCTTACATAAAAAAACATAAAGAAATAACAAATGTGCTGTTGACCGGCGGCGACCCGCTGATGCTGCCGACAAAAAAATTGAGCGAAATAATAGGTAAGTTAAGAAAAATTAAAACAGTGCAAATAATCAGGATAGGTACAAAGATGCCGGCATATAATCCGGACAGGATTTTAAAGGACCCGTCCTTTGCGGCAATGGTCAGAAAATATTCGGAAGATGAACGCAAGATATATTTTATGGTTCATTTTAACCATCCGCGCGAGCTTACGCCAAAAGCGATAAAGGCGGTAAATGTGCTTATCAGGGCCGGCGCGATAATGGCAAATCAGACACCGCTGTTAAGGGGTATTAATGACAATGTTCAGACTATGGCGCAGCTTTTAAGAAAACTTTCTTTTATGGGAGTGCCGCCGTATTATGTTTTTCAGTGCAGGCCCACGCTTGCAAACAAAGATTTTGCCGTGCCGGTGGAAAAAGGATACAGGATTTTCGAAAAAGCAAAATCATACTGTTCGGGCCTTGCCAAAAGGGCCAAGTTTGTAATGTCGCACGCAAGCGGGAAAATAGAGGTGGTTGGGCTTACAGAAGACAGGATATTTTTCAAATACCACAGGGCTAAGAAAGAAATAGACAGCTCCAAATTCATAATAGCAAAACGCAACCCCAAAGCTTACTGGTTTGATGATTATAAGGAACTGATAAGAGAATCAAGGCTGGAGTAAAACGCAGCTAAGCGGCTCAGCAGCTAGGCAGCCCGGTTAAGAACCGGCAGGCGCGCCATTTTAAAAGAAAGCATTTTAAGCTATAAGCAGATAAGCATAAGCGGAAGATTGAATCGGATTTGAATGTTTTTGTAAGGGACGTGCTCCTGCGCGTCCCGTGTTTTTGGTTTTGTTTTTTTTACTTCCGATATTCCGTCCCTCTGTGCATAAGTCCTTCCGCTTTATTTCGTTGCTAAATATTCATTATCGGCTATAATGTAAATATAAGCTTTGAATAATTTTAGGAGGGAAAAATTATGGCAAAAGAAGAAAAAAAGCGCAAGCCAACAGAAGATGAAATCAAAAAAGAAATACATGACAAGGCAGATAAGATTTACAGGGAAAGGATTGCCGCGGGAAGGCCCGGCGATGAACTTGCAGACTGGCTTAAAGCGGAAATAGAAGTAAGAAGAAAATATAACTGATAAGTTAATAAATAATTAAGAAGCCCGATCCGGAAAGAGTACCGGACCGGGCTTTTTTATTCCGGAAATTACGTATTAAATAGAAAAAATGCCGGGCGCAATCTTGACTTATACGTATTAAAATGATAATATTATACGTATAGGAGGTGGTTATGACAAAGCTTACGCTTTTGCTTGATGAGAAGACAATTAAAAAGGCTAAATTAACCGCAAAAAAGAATAATACTTCTGTATCTAAAATGGCTGCTTCATATTTTGAATCCCTTACGGCGCAGGATGAAGATAATTATAATGATTTGCCGGTTTTAAAGGAAATTTCCGGTGTTATATACGGTAAAGAACAGAATTACAACCCTAAAGAAGAGTATAAAAAACATATACGGAAAAAATACAGATGAAAACTGCCCTTTTTGACGCTAATGTGCTGCTTGATATACATCTTAAAAGAAAAGGCGCTTATAATTCTTCAATGGCTGCGGTGGCCGCGGCAAAAAGGCATGGCGTTAAAACATATTTGTCAGCCGTAAGCATCAGCATAATTCATTATATTATTGAAAAGGAAACAGGCAGGACAAATGCCATAAAAATACTGGAAAAAATCAGGATGCTTTTTGATATAGCGCCTGTTGACGCAAAAGCTGTTGATATGGCAATAGTATCTGATTTTAAAGATTTTGAGGATGCCCTGCAGTATTATTCGGCAATTGGCGTAAATGCGGACTGTATTGTAACAGGCAAAAAAAAAGACTATAAACATTCGGCCATTCCTGTTTTAGCTCCCGAAGAATTTCAGGTGTATTTAAACGGGGGAATCTGAGCAATATAATCGTTTTACACTAAAATCCGGTGCGGATTTTAGTCCTGTTTTTATCGGCTAAAACCCCTGAATTTCATTGTCGCATAAAAATGATAAATCTGCATTTTTTTTAACTTGATATAGTATCTTTTGTATTATATTATGAGTCTTGAGATAGAATAAAATCAGGAGAAATAATGAAGTCAAAAAATGTTTATGTCATAGCCGGGCCTAATGGTTCAGGAAAAACCACGTTTGCTATGAAATTTCTGCCGGAATATGTAAAATGCACGAATTTTATTAATGCTGATTTGATAGCCAAAGGCCTTGCACCCTTTGGCCCGGAACGGGTAGCCCTAAAAGCGGGAAAACTGGTATTGCAGGAGATACAAGAATACTCAAATCAAGGCACTGATTTTGGTTTTGAGACCACACTTTCCGGGAAGTCATATTATCAGGTTTTAAAACGGTTAAAAAGCTGCGGATACAGACTGCATCTTTTCTTTTTATGGCTTCCTTCGCCGGAATTGTCGATAGCCCGTATTAAGGACAGAGTCGCCGAGGGCGGGCATAATATTCCGGCTGAAGACGTAAAGCGGAGATTTGGCAGGGGAATAACAAATTTTTTTAGTATTTATGAAGATATATTTGATACATGGATGTTTTTTGACAATTCCGGGATACGGCCTGCGCTGATAGCTGAAAATATTAACGGAGTTTTAAAAAGTTTTAACAAGGATTTATTTACGAAAATCAGGGAGCGAGGAGCAAAATAATGAAAAAAAGAATGACACTTCAGGGAAAAGCGGAAGCGGCAATGAAGAAAGCGGTAAAGGAAGTGATAGAGAATCATAAAAAATCCGGACGCCCGCTTGCAGCCTGGAAAGACGGAAAAACAGTCATGATATCTGCGGATAAAGTGAAATGAGCATTAATTGAATTTAACTCCGTATAATTCTGAAAAGGATATGCCGACAATCGAGAAAGTTCCGGAAGATACAAGGAAAAAGCAGGATTTAATAGATTTGGTAATAATACTTGTGATTTTTAGTATTGGTATATTACTATTTTTATATATGATAAGCGGCATGTGCGGTAATGAAATCTTGAAAGAAGTTCCGGACAGCAATAACAAATATAAAGCGGTTATATTCAGTCGTGATTGTGGTGCGACAACGGGTTCTTCTATACAAATCAGTATAATGCAATCAGACAAAACACTAAAAAATAAAGGCGGAAATATTTTTGTTATGGGTCATGATGGGCGCGGAAGCGCTGAAGTGAAATGGATAAATGACAAAAAACTCCGTATTAATTACCATAAACCGGATAGAATTTATCATCAGAAAAAAGGTTTTTTCGGGATTGAAATAATATATACGGAAAACTAATTAGCGATAATATTTAATGCCTTGCCCTATTTTATATCAACCAGGCTCAAGCCGGGTTTTATTATTTGTCCCGCTAAAACCCCTGAATTTCATTGATTTTTAAGTATTTTAACCATATAATAGGTCAAATTTAACCAGGGAGATATAATGGCATTTAATGATTATTTAAAAGGCATTTTCAGGGATTGCGCCAAAGACGCTTTTGGCGTGGAGCTTAATTTGGACTCCATAAAGGTTGATAAGGCGCCTGCGGGCACGCACGGCACTTACGGTGTAAACGCGGGTTTTCTGCTTTCAAAAGCCATAAAAAAGAGCCCTTTTGACGCTGCGGCCGAGGTTGCGAAACACCTTGAAAACAACAAAAATATAACAGAACCGCAGGCGGTAAAACCGGGATACGTGAATTTTAACGTGTCTCCCGCGTATTATTCGCAGCAGGTGGAAAAACTGTTTTCTGACCCGGCGTTCTTTTTTAACAACAGCGGAGAAGGCAAAAAAATTAACCTTGAATTTGTAAGCGCCAATCCTGTCGGCCCGCTTGTCGTGGTAAGCGGAAGGGCCGCGTCATACGGCGATTCGCTTGCGAAACTGCTTTCAATGTCAGGTTACAAAGTCACAAAAGAGGACTATGTAAACGATTTTGGAAGGCAGATGGATTTGTTTGGCTTATCCCTTAAAGAACGTTACATGGAGCTTTTTGGAACGCCCGCCAATATTCCCGAAGGCGGTTACATGGGGCAGTACGTGATTGAACTTGCGGAAAAGATAAAAGCGGAAAAGGGCGATTCGCTTGTGGCGCAGTATAAGGATAACTTTGACTTAAAGGATAACTACTTCAGGAAACTGGGCCTTGAAAAGATGATACAGTGGCAGAAGCAGACGCTGGAAAAATTCGGTGTGTCTTTTGACAACTGGTTTTATGAATCAGAACTGCATAAAAATAAGGAAGTTGAAGAAGCATTCGCGCGCATTGAAAAACGCGGCCTTTTTAAGGAAGAGGAAGGCGCGGTCTGGTTTAAGACAACAGAATTCGGCGACGACAAGGACAGGGTTGTAAAAAAACAGGACGGCCAGTTTACATATTTTGCCAGCGACATAGCGTACATGCTGAACAAATTTGAAAAACGCGGATTTGACAGGGTCATAAATATACTTGGGCCCGACCATCACGGCTACATAAAAAGGATGGAAGCCATAGTTCAGGGGCTTGGTTATGAAAAAGAAAAGCTTAATGTCATAATCCTTCAGCAGGTAAACCTGATGGAGAACGGCGAAAAAGTAAAGATGAGCAAGCGCGCGGGCAAGATAGCAGCGCTTGATGATTTGATTGAAGAGGTCGGAAAAGACGCGGCAAGGTATTTTTTCATAATGAGGAACTTCAATTCGCATCTGGACTTTGACATTGAACTTGCCAAGGAACAGTCCGACAAGAACCCGGTTTTTTACGTGCAGTACGCCTATGCAAGGGCGTGCAGCATTCTTGTAAAGGTAAAAGAAACATCAGGCAGGGTTTTCAAGCCGGAAGAAGCTGATTTTTCCGCGGTTGAACAGGAAGAAGAGGACCTGCTTTTGTATATGCTTAATATGCCGGATGTCATAAAGGACGCGGCGGGAAAGTACGCGCCGTCGGTGCTTGTGGCCGCATTGTTTGAGCTTGTTTCAAAGTTCCATTCATTTTACAACAAGCACAGGGTAATATCCGAAAACGGCGAAGTATCGCCCAAAAGGGCGGTTCTTATTTTAGCCCTTAAAAAGACTCTTGAAACGTGTTTTGACATAATAGGGATAACGAAAAGGGAGAGGATGTAAATGGCGGAAGACAAAGAGTTAAAGGAAATCAAAAAAGACCTTGAAATGGTTGTGGGAGAGGTCAAAAACCTAAAAGAGCAGCTTAAAGAGGCAAAAAAAATAGGCGTTGAATTCCAGGAACGCTACGAGGAAATGTTAAAAAAGGAAGAGCAGTTCCTTGGCGAAATGAACAGCGAAATTGAAAGGGAAATTACCGTTGTTGTAATCGGAAACATCAAGAAGACAATAAATAAAGAGCTTGCTTCGCTTAAACTGATGCGTCGCAGCATCCGCGCGCAGGTGCGCAATCAGATTAAAAAAGAGATAGATAAAGAGATGAAAAAACAGATACCCGGAATCATTGACCTGGTAAAGACGGAGATTAAGAACAAATCCGTTGAAATAGTGGGCCAGTTAAAAAGGCAGACCGGCAAAAAACTTGAAAAGGAAGTTATTGAACAGGTTAAGGACGCGACCAGTGTTTTAAGGGAACAGAAGGAAGAAAGCGAAAGGCGCGCTATTATTGACGGGCTTACCGGCGCTTACAACCGCAGGTTCTTTGAAACCAAAATGGAAGAAGAACTTAACCTTGCCAAGCGTTTCAGAAATAAGCTGTCGCTGATTATGCTTGATATAGACCATTTTAAAAAGATTAATGACACTTACGGGCACGGCATAGGCGACGTGGTCCTGCAGGAAACCATAGAAGTGGTGCGCGGACAGATATCGTCAACCGATTCCCTGTGCCGTTACGGCGGGGAAGAGTTTACGGTGATAATGCCGGAAACAGACATGGAAGCCGCTATGACAACAGCTGAAAAAATCCGCAAATCCATAGAAGAACACGCTTTTTACGGCGAAGATAAGCTTATAAATGTCACGATAAGCCTTGGCGTGGCAGAGTATCCCACGCACGCCATCTTAAAACAGGCGCTGGTGGAGCGCGCTGACGCGGCTTTATATGACGCGAAGCATTCCGGAAGGAACAACGTTAAACTGGCGAAAAAAGATGAGCAGAAAGACGTTTAAAATAATCCTGTCGTATGACGGGACGAAGTATTTCGGATGGCAGAGGCAGGAAAAGTTTTTAACCGTCCAGGGGATATTGGAACACGCCCTTTTTAAATTCTTCGGCAATGACATCAAAACATTCGGGGCGGGCAGGACTGACGCGGGCGTCCACGCTTACGGGCAGGTTGTTTCCTTTGCCGCGGACACAATGATTCCTGCGAAAAATTTTAAATCCATCTTAAACGGCCTTCTTCCGGATGATATCCGGGTTATTTCGGTTTCTGACGCGCCCGCGGGATTAAACCCGCGTTATAACGTCAAACAGAAACTTTACAGGTTTATTATCTGCAATTCGCCGCAGTACTACGCGGTATACAACGGGCGCTGCTGGCATATTCCGGAAAAACTGGACATTCAGAAAATGAAAGAAGCGGCAAAAATGCTCTCCGGCAGGCATAACTTTTATTCCTTTTCAAAAGCGGGCAACGACACAAAGGAATACACGCGCACGATAGATTCCATTACGATAAAAAAGAACGGTAAATGGCTTATACTGGATTTCAAAGGCAAAAGTTTTCTGTACAATATGGTGCGCCGCCTTACAGCCATAATTGTACTTTATGGACAGGGGCAGTTAACCGCTGATGACATAACAAAGATGCTTGAAACGCAGGACAGGTCGCTTGTAAGAAACACTGCGCCTCCGCAGGGTCTGTATCTGGTAAAGATAACATACGATAAAAGAAATGTTTCAAAACGCTATGGCAGCGACGATGAAGGGGATGAATAATGGGAACGTTTTATATAGCTGACGGCAACTCTTTTGCTTACAGGGCATTTTTTGGAATGCCGCCTTTGACCACGGCGGACGGCATGGAAGTCCATGCTGTTTATGGTTTTTACAATATGCTGCTTAAGATAATAAAAGAAAAAAAACCCGACTGCTTCTGCATTGCGTTTGATTACCCGGGCAAAACGTACAGGAACAAAATGTTTCCGGGCTACAAGGAAAAACGCCAGAAGATGCCTGATTCCCTGAAAATACAGATGAAACTGATAAAGGAAATAGCAGCCGCGGGAAAGATTCCGCTTCTTGAAGAGGAAGGATATGAAGCGGATGATTTAATTGCCTCCGCCGCGCATGAAGCTGAAATCAGAAAGATGAAAGTAATGGTGCTGACAGGCGATAAAGACCTGATACAGATTGTTAACAAAAACATCAGCATTTTAAGGGTGGGAAGGGACGGCGAGACCATTCTTACGCCGGAATCGGTAAAACTTAAAATGGGAATAGAGCCAAAGCAGATAATAGATGTTTTATCGCTTATGGGCGATTCGGCGGACAATATTCCGGGCGTTAAAGGCGTGGGCGAAAAAACAGCGTACGCGCTTGTAAAGGAATACGGTTCAATTGACGGCATAATAAAAAACGCGGATAAGATAAAACCGGAGCGCGCAAAAAAACTGATACTTGCCGGCACCGAAGAGGCAAAGATAAGCAGGCAGTTAATTACGCTGAATACCGACACAGCGCCGCTGGAAAAAATAAACTTTAAAAGCGAACAGTGCGCCGTTTCTTCAATTGATATGGAAGCCCTTGACAGGGAGTTTATAAAGTATAATTTTAAATCTCTTGTATCCGGCGGGCAGGTAAAGCAGGAAGTTAAGGCACAGAAGAAATCCGTTAATATTTCTTCTTTTGATGAAATAAAAAAAGAGCTTGCGGCGGCCGATACTGTCAGTGTTTTTTTTGGCGGCGAAGAAAGCGTGGAAATAGTCGCCGTGTCAGACGGGAAAAAATACTGGCACATGTTCGGTTCTTCATATGCCGGCCTGCCTGGTTATCTGAAGGGCAAAAAAATAATCACCAATTCCGCGAAACAGGTGTTTAAAGATTCGGCGCTTGATGACAAAGAGAAAATTTTTGACGTAATGTTGGCGTCGTATCTTGTTGACCCTGAAAGGAACTTTAAGGACGCGGCAGGGGTGTTTTCTGAATACCTTGGCGGGACGTTCCTTTCGTTTGAAGAACTTGCGGGCAAAGGCGCCAAAAAAATTATGATAGAACTGGCCGGGAAAGAAAATATAGACAAGTACGTGTTTTCGCTGTGCGCGCACTCCGAAGACCTTGCGTTTGAACTTGGGAAAAAGATGAAAAAAGCGTCATTGACCCCCATATATGAAACAATAGAACTGCCGCTGTCGCGCGTGCTTGCCGTAATGGAAAAAGAGGGGCTTAAGATAGACCGTAAATTCCTGCAGCAGCTGATTAAGGATACGGAAAAAGAGATAGCGGCTTCGGAAAAAAATGTTTATAAACTAACCGGCGAAGAGTTTAATATTAATTCGCCCAAACAGCTTTCTGTAATTCTGTTTGAAAAATTGAAACTTAAAACGCAGAAGAAGACAAAAACAGGTTATTCCACGGATATTGAAGTGCTTTCAAACCTTGAAGACGCGCACCCCGCGGTGGCGGAAATACTTAAATACAGATCTTTAACCAAATTAAAAGGCGGATTTCTTGACGTAATACTGTCATTCATGACTCGCAATGACAAAATATACCCGTCTTATAACCAGACCGTGGCGGCTACCGGCAGGCTGTCGGCAAGCAATCCCAATATACAGAATATTCCGGCAAGAAGCGAAGAGGCGAAGGCGATAAGGAAGATATTTGTGCCGCTTGGCGCCGGCGAAACCGTGCTTAAAGCGGATTACTCCCAGATAGAGCTGCGCATCATGGCGCACATGTCGGGCGATAAAAAGCTGATTGATGCCTTTAAAAAAGGCGAGGACATACACACAATAACGGGCTGCGAGGTCTTTGAAGTATCCAAAGAAGAACTTACCCGCGAACAAAGGCGTTTTGCCAAGACCATAAATTTTGGAATAATTTACGGTATCAGCCCTTACGGCCTGGCAAAGCAGCTTAAAATAGGAAACTACGAAGCGGGTGAATACATAGATAAATTTTTTGCCAATTTCCCGGGGGTTAAAAAATACCAGCAGGACACAATAGAAGCCGCGCGTGAAAAGGGCTATGTGGAAACCTTAATGGGAAGGCGCAGGTATTTTAAAGACATCAACAGCGCCAACAGGACCATACGCGAATTATCAGAGCGCGCCGCCATAAACGCGCCCGTGCAGGGGACGGCGGCTGACATTATCAAGAAGGCAATGATAGATATTCAGAGGGAACTTGAAAATAAAAAGATGAAAACCAAAATGATACTTCAGGTGCACGATGAACTTGTGTTTTCGGTGCCGGAAAAAGAAGCTGCGGCGGCGCGTAAAATCGCGGTTGAATTTATGGAAGGCGCTGCGGATTTAACCGTGCCTGTAACCGTGACCGTGGGCACAGGGGAAAACTGGTATGAATGCGGGTAGGAAAGAATAGCGTATTAAGCAATAGGCAGTTAAGCATAAGCGAAAGAAAAAATAAGCAGATAAGCAATAGGCAATTAAGCATAAGCGAAAGATAAAAATAGGCAGTTAAGTTGGAGCGAGCATGCGCAGCGGAAATCCACGCAATGAAGCGGCGAAGGCATAAGCAATTAAGCTATAGGCAATTAAGTTGGAGCGAGCATGCGCAGCGGAAATCCCCGCAATGAAGCGGTTTTATCAGCGAAAGAAGCGGGGACAAAAAGCGAAAGAAAAAAATAAGCAGATAAGCAATAGGCATTTAAGCATAAGCGAAGACATAAATAATTAAATCAAGCGGGGAATTGGATGAAAAAGAAGCATGGAATAAAAATAATAGGCATAACAGGATACACGGGCACGGGAAAGACTGTGGCCGCGAAATTTCTGCGCAAAAAAGGTTTTATGGTTGTGGATGTTGATGAATTTGTCCATTCAATATACGCGCCGGGATGCGCTTTGTATTCATCGCTTGTTAAAAAATACGGCAAAAAGATACTGTCGCCCGACGGGCAGATAGACAGGAAGAATCTTGGCACCGTCATATTCGGGTCGCACGCGGCTTATAAATCATTTATCAAAATGGTTTATCCCGCCATGAACAGGGCGCTTTTAAAACACATAAATACTTTCGGCGGAAATTTGGTTATCCTTGATATGGCCGTGCTTTTTGAAAGCGGTTTTTACAGGAAAACGGACGCGGTTATTTATATAAAAACAGATTCAAAAATATGGCTTAAACGGACGCAGCGCATTAAAAACAAGCAATACGGCGCGATAAGGTCTTATCAGGATTTCTTTCCCGAACCGAAAAAGATTGCATATAGCAGTTATATAATTTATAATAATAAAACAAAAAAAGACCTTTGCTTCAGCGTTTTAAAGGCGGTAAATAAAATCAGCGGGGGCTTTAATGGATGACAAGCTTCACCAGCAGGAAGAGAAAATTCAAAGGATACTTGAACGCATAAAAGCCCTGCCGACGCTTTCTGTCGTGGTGGCAAGGGTAATTCAGGTTGTTTCAAATCCTCTTACATCGGCTTCCGATTTAAGCAGCATTATAATGGTGGATCAGGCCCTGACCGCGAAGGTTTTAAGGCTTGCCAATTCGGCTTTTTACGGTTTCCCGTTCAGGATAAAAAACATCACCCAGGCTGTATCCATACTTGGTTTTGATACCATAAGAAATCTTGCGCTTACGGTTTCAGTACATAAAATTTTTACCGGAGACGACAGGAACGCCTTTTTTTCCCATCAGGAATTCTGGAAACACAGCGTGGGTGTGGCTTTGTGCTGCAGCCTGCTTGCGAAAAAAATAAAATACAAATCACATGAAAGCGCGTTTACGGCCGGGCTTCTTCATGACATCGGCAAGACCTTTTTTGAACAGTATATGCACGAAGAATTTGTAATGGCGCTTAAAGATTCCGCGGAGAAAAAGATTCCTTTGTATCAGGCGGAAATGCAGATTATAGGCATTGACCACCAGGCAGTGGGAAGGATAATGGCGGAAAAATGGAACCTGCCGCACGAACTTCAGGCGGGTATTAATTTTCACCATCATCCGGAAGATGAACAGGAAGAAAATGTGATGGCGACAATTGTCAACGTGGCCAACAGCCTGTGCAATAAAAAAGGGCTTGGGAATTCCGGCGACACGGCAATATTGCCTTTAAGCGGGGAAGCGAGGGCGCTTTTGAACCTTGATGAAAAAGCGGAAGAGGAACTGATGGGTAAACTGGATCTGGAACTTAACGAAGCGCAGGCATTTTTTAACATGACTTCGTTCTGATAATAAGGGGACAAGATGGATTCTGATGAAGAAGTAAAACAGCTTAAAGAATACATTAAAAACCTGGAAGTAATTAATGAGGGGCTGCGCCAGTCATTTGAAGAACTGACAACACTTTACAGGCTTGTTGATATTATAGCGGAAGCCAGGACGCTGGAACGCGTGTTAAACTCGCTTCTTGACCTTGCGGCGGAAGTAATTCCGTGCCACGGCGCCATGCTGTTTTTAATTGATGACACCACCGGAGAAATTGACGTTGGGCTTAAGCGCAACATAAGCAGAAAAATAGAAAACAAGATAAACCTGCAGAACAAGAAAAAAGTAATTGAATGGGCGCTTAAAAAAGGCAGGACAATAGCCCTTCCGGATATTGAAGAAGAAATTGACGACAGCGAAAAGGTGACCTTTGTGCTTGTGCCCCTTATCGCGCATGATAAACCTGTGGGGCTTCTTGACCTTATAACCGAAACGCCGGAAGGCGATATAACCAGCAGGGACTTGTCGCTGCTGACCATACTTTCTAAACAGGCCGCGCTGGCAATTGAAAACGTAAAGCTTTATGAAAGCATGAAAAAAGATGAAGTGAACATAATAAAAGCGCTGTCAACCACAGTTGACGCAAAGGATCATTATACTTCGGGCCATTCGCAGAAAGTGTCGGAATACGGGACCCATATCGCCGAAGAGATGATGCTTCAGGAAAGGGAAATAGAGATAATTAAGTACGCGGGGCTGCTTCACGATATAGGAAAAATAGGCATGCCTGACGAAATAATCAAAAAACCGTCAAAACTGTCGGAAGAGGAATTCCTGATTGTCAGAAACCATCCTGTTATCGGTGCAAAAATAATAAAAGAAATAGATTCGCTTGCGGCCATTGTACCCATAATACTTCATCACCACGAAAGGTTTGACGGCAAAGGTTATCCTGATAAGCTTAAAGGCGAAGAGATTCCGGTCGGCGCAAGGATAATTCATGTTGCCGACGCGTTTGATACAATGGTCTCTGCCAGGGCTTACAGGGATATGCTTCCGGCGGAGCTTGCAATATCGGAACTGAGGAAAAATTCCGGCACTCAGTTTGATCCTGCTGTCGTTGACGCGTTTATCAGGCACCTTCGGAAAAGCGCGGTGTTCAATGGATAAACTGTCTGTCTTTGACAGGCTGTATTATCGCGCTAACAGAAATAAGGCTTTCATCGCCGTGAATTCCGCGGTCGCTTTTTTATTAAGCGTTGTGCTTATAACCCTTGCCGTTTTTTTTGACAATCCGCTTGTTGTGTCGTTTGGATTATTCCTTCTCCTTTACTGTTTTTTTTCAATGGGAAAAACTGCCGGGCTTATATACACGGTGTTTTTTATCTTTTTAAACCTTATCCTGTTTTTAAAGACAACACAGGGTGAAAATCCGGCGCCTTTTGCCGTTTATGTGGTCCTTGCCGTCCTGTTTTCCTATGTCGCCATGAAAGATATTGAATGGATAGAAATGAAAGAGGGGCAGTATGAACTGTGGGAAAGCGAACTGGAAAAGGAACGGATTGATTACACTGAAAAAATGCATAAGTTAAACGGCGTGATAGAAGCCAACAAGGAAAGGATAAAGAACTATTTAAAGCTTAATGAAATTGCGCAGAAGCTTACTTCCGCCCTTGACAGGAAAGTGATAGTCAAAATAATAAACGAAGGTATGAATACCATCCTTGGGAAAAAAGACGCGGAATTCATGCTGCTGATAAGGGACGAGGATAACGATACATTTTACCCCGCTATTGATGAACATGAAAAGGAAACTTTCATCAAAGGGATTATTAAAGTGTACAGAAAAGACCCGTTTGACGACTGGATAATAAAAAACAAGTGCACCCTTGTAATCAAGAATATTGACGAGGATTTCAGGTTTAAACTTGTAAGGCGCGACTGGATAAAATTTAAGTCAATGATAGCCATACCACTTGTGGCAAATTCAAATATTATAGGGCTGCTTAAATTTTATTCCAAAGTTGCAAGCATGTTTGACAACGAAGATGCCAGGCTTTTAAATTATCTTGGAGACCTTTGCACAAACGCCGTTCAGAACGCCATGCTGTATTCAAAAACCAGGGAACTTGCCACACGCGACGGGCTTACAGGGCTTTTTATCAGGCGCCACTTTATGGAAAAACTGGACGAGGAATATAAAAGGGCAAAGGAACTTAGCGAGACTTTTTCATACCTGATGATTGACATAGACCATTTTAAGGAATGTAATGACACGCACGGACACACTTTCGGCGATAAGGTGTTAAAAATTCTTGGGGAATTTTTAAAGGATAATTTAAGGGATATTGATATTATAGGCCGTTATGGAGGGGAAGAATTTGCAATTGTGCTGCCCAATACCAATCTTAACGGCGCAAGGTTTGTGGCCGAAAGGATACGCGGTAATTTTGAAAAACTGATTATTAATGTCAATGAGACGGAGAGGAAAAAACTTACCTTAAGCGTGGGCGGAATAGAGTTTAACGCCAAACGCAAACTTGGAGAAATGGTAAATAACGCCGATAAGGCGCTGTATCATTCAAAAGAAAACGGAAGGAACAAAGTGACGTTCTGGGAGGATATCAGGGATGAAAAATAAACTGATCCTGTACCCGGCGTTTGCAGTGTCCGCGGCCGTCATATATGTTCTTGGCCTGTTTTTTAAAAATTCCGTTGCTGATTATGCGGTGTTTTTGCTTGGTATTCTGATTCTTCTTGCCGTGAAAATGATTCCGAGAGGTGAATTTAAGTTTTTTCTTGTGTTTGCATGGCTTGCCACTGCCACGCTGGCTTTTCCGCTTAAAACAATCTCTCCGGCAGCGCTTTTGATATGCTGCCTTTGGTATCTTTCGCTTTATGTCTTTTCAATACCTTTCGGCGACGCGGAGCTTAAATTAAACGACCGCGAGCAGGAGTTAATGAACAAGAAAAAAAATCTTGAAGAAATAAAAAGGGAATCGGTAAGCACCGCGGAAAAAGAGGATGATAACATTGAATCGGAAATCAAGGGCATCACATCCCTTTATACAGCCGCGAAAGATTTAAGTTTTGCCATAAAGTTTGATGATATGGCGGTGATAATCAAGGAAATACTTAAAAAAGTCCTGAAGTATAACTTTAAAATAGAGCCTGATTCCGTAAATGTCCTGCTTGCGTTCAAAAAACGCGATTCATTCTACATAGCGGCTTCAATGGGATATGATGATGAATTCATAAAAGAGAAAGAGCAGGAACTTATAAAATCGGTTATAAATGATAAAACACAGCTTGAAATTTCATACAGTTCATCGGGCAATGACAATATGGATTTCCACAAGAGCGTTCTTAAGGTGCCGTTTGTAGTGGAAAAAAGGCTTCTTGGGATAATGATTATTTCCGCGCCGGTGGAAAACCTGTTTAATGCGAAACAGGTTGAAAACATGAAAATCCTTGCCAACCAGATAGCCATTTCCCTTGAAAAAGTGAATTTATATGAGGAAATACAGCAGATATCGGTGACTGACAGCCTTACCGGGCTTTTTGTGCACAGGTATTTCCAGGAAAAACTTGAAGATGAAATTAAAAGGGCGGGAAGGTATGATAACCATCTGTCCCTTGTGATGTGCGATATTGATTTTTTTAAAAAGATAAATGATACATACGGCCATCTTGCCGGCGATTTTATCTTAAAGCAGCTGGCCGTAATGCTTAAAAATCACACAACCCCGGCGGAGACTGTTGCAAGATACGGAGGCGAGGAATTTGTGATAATTATGCCGGATACGGATAAGGAAGCGGCCCATGCCAAAGCCGTTAAAATAAGGAAGGACCTGGAAAAAACAAAACTTAATTTTAACGGGACGCTGATAAGCATCACGGTCAGTATGGGTGTGTCGACTTATCCCGGCGATGCTGTTTCAAGGCGCAACCTTGTGGAGCAGGCCGATAAGGCGCTTTATGCTTCGAAAAATAACGGAAGAAACAGGGTAACAAAAGCGTAAAAAACGATATTACGGGGATTGCTGAATATATGCACGGGAAAAACGAACATGAAATCATAGAGCTGGCAAAGGTAAATCCGGCCGCTTTCGGCGTATTGTTTGACAAATACCATAAACCAATCCTCAGATACGCACTCCACAGGACGGGAAACGCGGAAACCGCTTCTGATATCGCCTCTGAAACCTTTTTTAAAGCCCTTAATAAAATAGGCACTTACAGATTTACGGGGGCGCCTTTTTCCGCCTGGCTGTACAGGATTGCCGGAAATGAAATAAACATGTATTTCAGAAAGAAAAAGTATGATCCGGTATCATATGAAGACGCGATAGGCGAAGAAGGGGTCCTTGATAAAGAATCGGCGGAGTCAATTGACAGGGAACTTAATGAAGCGCAGGAAGAAATAGACAAAAACAGGGATTATCAGCAGATAAAAGAAGCGCTTTTTGCCATGGATTCAAAGTACCAGGATGTAATAGTGCTAAGGTTTTTTCAGGAAATGAAAGTGCAGGAAATAGCGCAGGCTCTTGGCAAAAGCGAAGGGACAGTGAAATCCCTTTTATCAAGGGGACTTTTGTACCTTAGAAAAAAACTTGAAAAAAATGAAAAATAAGTGCAACCATAAGCGGATGTCCGCATTATAAGAGTGTAAGGAAAGGAGGTAATAGTTATGGAAGAAAAAGACCTTATAGAAAAGCTTAACAGGGCAAAACTGGCAGGAATAAAGGGCGAAACAGGGAAGCAATTCCTTAAAAACGCGCTTTTTAAATATGCTGTTTCACGCGCGTCGGTCAAAAAGCCCGATTTCATACACCGTTATGCCGCGGCTCTGTCAATTGCGGCTGTTTTTGCCTTTACGGCTGTTACGGTATTTGTAGTTGATAATATGGATGACGGGGATAAATTCAACAGAAACGGCGGCGTCTGGTCAACTTACAGCGACGGCCATCAGGGAGGCAATTCATACGTATGGCCCCCGGAATTTAACGCTCCCGGAGAAGGATTTATAATGAGCAAACCCGGATACGGCAATACAGGCTGGGCTGTGCGGATTACAGGGACTACCGGAAATAACCTGGGATACAACTATAATTATATAGGCGTTGTGGTCAGGTTTGATAAAAAATCACAGTGCCCTGAATGCCAGGGTTCGGATATTTCAAAATATAACGGGATAAGGTTTAAAATAAAAGGCAATACCGCGGGAGGCGGCGTAAACTTCATACTGCCGCATGAATCCAATAAATGCGTTAAAGAGAGGATGACCTGCGAGAGCCTTACAAACTACGCCGATTACGAGAAGGATATTACCCCGTTTATCAGCGGAGAATGGAATGAAGTGACAATTGTTTTCAGGGATGATTTAAAACAGCCTGACTGGGCCGGAAGGAAATACGCCGCGGATATTGAAGATGTTTTAAAGAATGTCCATCTGTTTAAATGGCAGCATAAAAACGGCAACGGTTCGCCTGTTGAAATATGGATAGACGATGTGGAGCTTTTTTAAAGTAATCAATACAGCAGAAAAATATGTCAAATAGATGTAAAAAAAATAAAGGAGGTAATAAGATGAGGACAAAAAATGCAGTGTTAGCAGCAGTAACCGCGCTTGTTCTTCTTTTCTCGGCACAGGTTTTTGCCGAGGGTGCTTCCGGTCAGAAGCCCTTATGGGGTTTTGATTCGGGCACCACGGAAGGCTGGCACGGCGCAAACAAGTACGCTACGGCGTGCTCTGTGGCAAAAGGCGCGGAGTTTGTAACAGGAGGGACATCGGCTTTAAAAATTAACCTTACAGGGGTTAAGGGGTGGAATCAGGATGTTGCCTTGTTTGAAGGGCCTTTTTCAGCGGATTTCCACAAGTTAAAAGAACTTACAATGGACGTGTACGTGCCTGAAGCATCGGTTAAAGGCATGACTTACCAGGAAATGTATTTTGTTATTTCCGGCAAGGCAAACGCGTGGTACCAGTTAAAGAAGCAGATTAAGCCCGGAATGAATGAAGTTGTATTTCCTATAGACAACACCAAAGTAAAAGGCGAAGTCTGGAAGATTTACATTGTTGTAAACAGCACTGAAGCGTGGGCAGGCCCCATATATGTGGATTCCATTAGGGGAAAACTGCTTGGCGAACCCGCGCAGGTAAAGGGGACAGTCAAGGATAATGTTTCCGGAAAAGGGCTTGAAAAAGCGCTTGTGGTAATAGGGGATCAGCTTTTAAAGACAGACGGGTCGGGTAATTTTTCCACGACGATACCGGCTGATGATTATAAAGTAATTGTGGTAAAAGACGGATATAAAGACAAGACAGTATCGTCGGCCGTGATTGCGGCAGGCAAAGAAAATAACCTTGGCGCGATAGCGCTTATTCCTGAAGCGGCGCCTAAGACAAAAGCATCAGCTGTAACAATAGACGCGTCCAAGTCAATAAGAAAGCTTCCGATAGACAAGCACAAAATGTACGGTAACAACCTTGCGGCGTGGCATCCTGTCGCGGCGTACAGGGACAACAACGTGGTTGCGAAAATAAAAAAACTTGGCGTATCGTTTTTAAGGATACCGGGCGGGGACTACGGCAACCAGTATGACTGGAAGACAGGCGAAGTATATAATTATGACGGCGGGGTAAGCTGGACGCCGGAACTTAATTACTACGGCGGAATGGTGCCGTTTATCAAGAGAATGGAAAAGGAAATGGCGGGCTTTGAAGTAATGCCCATATTAAACGTAATGACGCCTGACAGCAAGTCAATAGATGAAAGGGTGGACTACCAGATACAATGGCTGCAGGATATGAAGAACAAGGGGATAAAATTCAGATATGTTGAAGTGGGCAACGAACCTGATAACAAACCGCAGTGCCTTGGGCCCGCGGCTGCTTTAAAGAAAGGTTCTTCTGTGACCACGCTTATGAAATCGCCCACATCAAAGAAAGTGACGCAGTGGTGGACAAGCATAGACAATGTAAGTAATGTGTTTAATTACACGACATATAAAGTTAAAAAAGCATTCCCTGATGACAAGTTAAAATTAATGGGGCCGTGCCCGATGCAGCCTATGAACCAGGAAAGGCTTGCCGGCGAACCATGGCTTGCGCCGAAAGAAGCGCCTTATTGGGTTGAAAAGTTCTTAAAGAAATCAGCCAAATATGTGGACACGCTTGCAATACACGAATACCCGCTTTGGGCAAACAACAACGCCATCGCGCTGTTAAAGAAACCGCAGCAGACATGGCCCGTGTACATGCCCAAGTTCAGATCGTGGATAAAGAAGTACGTAAACAGCGTGCCGGGACAGGAAAAGAAATATATAGAAGTTGCCCTTACTGAATGGAACTCCGGTGAAGAAAACTCCATGACAGCGTTAATAGAAAACGCTTTATTCTGCGCTGACTACCTTGGCTCGTTTATGAAAGAGGGCGGGGACATGGCGTTTTTCTGGGACTTATTCACACAGAAACCCGGACAGGGCGGCGGACACGGTATGTTTGACGCAGAAAACGACCCGACAAACAGGTCAGCAGAAAGGGGCCATTACTGGCCTGTAATGTTATACGCGCAGAAGTTCGGCACAAATATGGTAAAGTGCGAATCAGATAACCCTGATTTGTCAGTGTACGCGGCAACAGGGGATGATGGCAAACTTACCATAATGGCAATAAACAAGACAAAACTTTTTGCGGCTGACGCATCAATTGCGATATCCGGCACCGGAGTAGGCGGCGGAAAAGCGTATCAGTTCAGCAAGAAAGAATACGTATGGAGCAAAGACCTGTACAAGGCGATAGTAAATGACGGCCCGTCAGAGATAAATATAAATGGAGGAAAGAACTTCAAATACACATTCCCGCCTTTCTCTGTAACGCTGCTTGAATTAAATAAGTAATATAACCAGGTAATCTTAAAGCCCCGGGGCATCAGCTCCGGGGCTTTTTTTGTTTTTGTGTTTGTATTATCTTGTTAAATGTGTGGTAGGCGCGTCCCTTTAGGGCGCGGCAGTTGATTTGTTTTTGCCTTTACTTCCGTCCCTCTGTGCATCTGTCCCTCCATCCCTCGGTTTTGCCGAGCTGCCGCTTTCCCGGGGTTGGGTAAATTTTTTCAGGGCGCGCCGTCCCCTAACACTTGCGCTCGTAAACTCGCGCAAGCCCGGGGATTTCCGCTTCGCAGGCTCGCTCCAACCGCGGCATTAAACCGCCCCTGCCGAATAAACACTATGCTTGCGCGGCACACCCTGAAAAAAAACACCCAACCCCTGTAAGGTGTCCATCCGATTTTCGAATTTCGAATCTCTATATCCTTCTGTCCCTCGTGCTTTTATCTATGGGATATGGGATAACAGTTTATGGGATAAGCCTTACCTCGGTCCCTTCAAAATATCTGCTATAATTACTAAAAGGGGTGAATGAATAATGAAAGTGTTAATAACAGGAGTTTCGGGCAATGTGGGATATTTTCTGGCGAAATATCTGGTATCCAAAAAAGTACCAGTTATTGGTATTGATTTAGAGGATAACGGGCTGATTAAAAACTCCAAATACTTTAAATTTCTAAAAGCTGACGTAACTGATATTATGGCCATAAAAGATATTTTTTGGGAACATAAGCCGACGCATGTAATACACCTGGCATATCTGATGAAATCAATCCATTATAAAAAGAAAGAACATGACATTGACGTCAATGGTACGGTTAACGTAATGGCCGCGGCAAACAGCACAAAGAGCGTGCGGCAGTTTCTGGAATTTTCTTCGGCTTCCGCTTATGGCGCGTATAAGGATAATAAACCGTGGATAAAAGAAAACCGGCCGTTAAATCCCGGACGATACAGGTACGGCATATTTAAAAAGGAAGCTGAAGATAAACTTACATCATTTAAGAAAAGGCCGGGGTTGAAACTTGTAACAGTAAGGATGTGCACCGCGGTGGGGCCGGATGAACATAAAAAAGGCGGGCTTGTGGAACTTGTTATAAAATCGCCGTTTCTTTTGAAGTTTAACGGCAGATACTGCGATGTCCAGTTTATTCATCAGTATGACCTGCAAAGGCTAACCGAAATGATACTTAAGGATAAATCAATTCAGGGCGTATATAACCTTACCCCGGATTCTTACTGTTCCATAAAGGACCTTGTTCCCGGCAAAAAGTTCATAAACCTGCCGGTGATAGCCGCGGAAATATTTGCGGGAATCGCGTGGCACCTGCGGTTGTCAAACATCCATCCCGCGTCAATAAAGTTAAGCGCGTACGGTATAGTAATTTCGCCGGAAAAACTCATAAAACGGCTGAATTATAAGTTCAAATATTCGGCGTTATCAGCATTTAAAGATTCATCTGCCGCCTGGTTTTAAACCCGTAAAAACAATATATAAAATATAATTGACAAATGTAAATATGTGTAATAAAGTAAAACCCATTTAATAAAAGTTTTGGGATGGGTGAAAAATTGAACATTCAGGCAATACGCGTATTCTTGCTAATTATAACATTTGTCTTACTGGCAAATTCTTCTGTTAACGGCGCTGATAATTCATTTCCGTGTGGCGCTGACCCCACAAAAAAACTTGACCTTATGATTACCTGCCAGATGCAGGGAGCACAGGAAAGGCGGTATTATGTAAAGATAATTAACCGGTCTAGTACCCCTGTTTACTATTCAAACGCCAACCTTTCAATGAAACTGTGGGTTAACGAACCTCAATTACGGTGCGCTGCCGTGACCGGCCAAAACGGGGAAGTGTTTAACGCATCGGGCACCCGTGTCGGGAACGTTCAGATTCAGGGCAATACATACAGCGATTTTTATCAAGTGCCTTATTTTCAGGAAAACGCACAGCATAAGGCGAATCAGGAAGTAAAAGTAAATTTTGTTTATCAGGGCGGGGAAGTAAACCACATACCCGCCGGCGGATGGGTTCAGGGTTTTCAGATAATGATAACGGCATCATGC
>JAKQNO010000013.1 GCA_029565735.1 bacterium | reverse complement strand
GTACTGTTAATCCACACGTCGGCTATGTCATCTATCGCAACGCATAAAGTCGCGGCAGTGGGATTACACGCCGCATTAACTGAAAAGGCAAACAAAACGGATATGGCCGCTGTAAGGAAAACTTTTTTAATATTCATATGTCTCCTGTAAAAAATATCAGCAGAGACTTTCCGCCCTGTATATATTTTACTGTTATGTTGCTTTTTTGTCAACTTATTATACTTCTACAATAAAATAGCGCAAAGCAAAAACACTCATAAAACAACGCTTATATTCAGACGTTTAGAGAAATAAAAATGATGACAGAAAAATCAGCTGTTCTGCCGGCCCCGTTTAATAGACTTTATCATCGGCCCCAAAATAAAAGGCGGGATTAAAGTTGTCAAAAGCACCATTAATATTGCTATTCCGTAAAATGCATCATCAATTATACCTTTTGAAAGGGCGAATGCCGCTATAATAATTCCAACTTCCCCCCTTGGAACCATAGCCATCCCGATAAAAGAAGCTTTTTTAATTCCCATTCCCGCCACCGGAAGCGCGCATCCAAAAAGTTTTCCGGCAAACGCAAGTACTGTTATTATTAATCCCGCAAAAAGTATTGAAGGGTCTGTAAACGCCGTAATATTCACCTTGGCTCCCATAATCACAAAAAAGAAAACCACAAGCACATCTTCAAGTATTTCAAGTTTTTCCTTAACTTCAAATTCAGATTCACGTTCCGCCATGACAACGCCCGCCATAAAAGCGCCTACAATTGCCGCAAGGCCAATCTGCACCGCGACAACAGCGTACGTAAAACAGATAAGCGAGCCTATAATTAAAGGCGCGTTTCTTGCCTTTAATTTGCCTATTCTGTACCCGTATTTTTTATTAAAGTGAACCCCGCCAAGGGTGAAAATAAGAAGAAAAATGACAATAACCGCAATAGTTACCGCGATTGCCGCCAAAGAAATTGAATTTTTTTCCGCAAGGCCGCTTACAACAGAAAGCACAATAAGCCCCAGAATATCATCTATTACAGCCGCGCCTATCACAATCCTGCTTACTTCTTCGGACATAAAATCAAGGTCTTTTAAAAGCCGCGCGGTTATTCCCACACTGGTCGCCACCATTATGGCGCCCATAAACATTGACATAATATCATTATGGTTTGTAATTTTCATGTAGAAAAATCCAAGCGCAAACGGAAGCACGACTCCGGCCAAAGCCACCCAGAAAGCTTTCAGCCCCACCTTTGCCATATCCGACAATTTGGTTTCAAGACCGATTGAAAAAAGAAGAAGTATAACTGCAACTTCCGCGATAACTTCAAACGTAAGGTGCATGGAAGGGTCATTTAACTGAAGCACGTTAAGGACATACGGCCCCATAATAACGCCCGCAAGAAGTTCGCCGATTACAACCGGCTGATTTATCTTTTCAAAAATATAGCCTGTAATTTTCGCCGCGGCAAATGCCAGAAGAAGCTGAAGAATAATTTTTGACACCATGGCATGGGTGTCGCCTCCGGATGACGCCGCGTGGCTTACCGCCGCAATTGTTGCCGCCGCCGCGTCCGCAACCGTCATGGATTTATCCCAGAACCGTATCTATTACTTTTTTAAGCTGCGCTTCTGACACAACGCCGACTATCTGGTTTACCATTTCCCCGTTCTTAAAAAACATCAGCGTGGGAATGCTGCGTATTCCAAGTTCAGACGGAGTATTGGAATTTGAATCAACATCCATCTTTACAACCTTAAGTTTTCCCTCGTATGCCGCTGCCATCTTGTCAATAACCGGCGCTATCATTTTGCATGGGTTGCACCACACCGCCCAGAAATCAATCATTACCGGGATTTCGGATTTTAAAACATCAGAATTAAATGTCGCGTCTGTCACATTTGCTGCTGTACTCATTTTATTGCCCCCTTTATTGCTTTTTTATTTACTTTCTGTCAACAACTATTTCCCTGAAATCCGCAAACCGCTTCATCCAGGAGCTTATTTCACACAGCATATTCAGCCTGTTATTGCTTGCTTTTGTGTTGTTTTTGTCCATCACAAGCACCTTTTCAAAGTACGCGTCCACTTCCTGTTTTATGGAAGCAATGGTTTCATAGGCGCCGCCAAAATCCTTTATTTCAAGCATCCTTATCATCTTTTCCTTGACCGTATAGAACCTTGCGTAAAGTTTCTTTTCTTCTTCGGCTTCAAACAACGCGGTGTCCGTTTCTCCCGCCTTAAAACCTTCGGGGATAATGTTGTTCACCCTGCTTAAGGCAAAAATAATTTCATTAAACCGCGGCCTTTTTCTGGCGCCTGACAGCACAATAGCTTTTTCATAGTCATCAAGCAGGTTAAGCCCGCCTTCTTTGGGAAGCGCGTTTATAATATCATAATCAATCTGCCTGTCTTTGAAATAATTAAGCTCTCTCTGGCGGAAAAAATCCAGAAGCTCGTTTTCATCGCAGCTTTTTCCAAGTTTTGCCCTGTATTCGTCCATGACCGCGGAAATAAGCCTGCCAAGGTTTATGTCCAGGTTCTTTTCAAGAATTATGTAAATCGCGGTTAAAGCCTGGCGCCTTACCGCATAAGGGTCCTTGCTGCCCGTGGGTTTAAAGCCCGCAATAAAAAATCCGCAGATGTTGTCAATTTTATCAATAAGGCTCAGTAAAATACCTTCTTTTGTGGAAGGCAATGCGTCGCCCACAAAATTTGGGTAGTACTGTTCAGAAACAGCTTTGCATATTTTTTCCGGCTTGCCCTGTTTATGGAAATAAACGCCGCCCATAAAACCGCGCAGCCCGACGTATTCTTTTTCGCTGACCATATCGGTGACAAGGTCTGCTTTTGAATACCTTGCGGCCAGGGATAAAAGTTCTGGATTGTCATAGCCAAAAAGCGTGTCAGACATGGCGGCAATGGCTGCCAGCCTCTCCACCTTCTGGAACATGGTGCCAAGGCCGGTTATGAATATCGCTTCTTTTAACTTTGGAAGGTTATCTTCTATTGGTTTTTTTAAATCTTCCTGATAGAAAAACTCCGCGTCTTTTAACCTGGCAAAAAGCACCTTTGAATGCCTTTGTGTCACAAATTCATTGTTGGAATCCCCGCCGTCGCGTATGTTTACAAAACAGTTTGTAAATTCGCCGCTTTCGGACGTAACGGCGAAATAGCGCTGATGCTCCCTCATGGCGGTTATTATGACCTCTTTTGGAAGGAAAAGAAACCGGCGGTCAAATTCCCCGGCGGTTACTTTGACTGTTTCCACGGATTCAGCCAGCCTGCCAAGCAGTTCTTTATCCGGCAGTATCTTCATTCCGCGCGGCTTTAAAACCGCCGCGGTTTTTTCAAGAATCTCTTTTTCCCTTTCATCCTGCCGTATTAATATGCCCGCCTTTTTCATAACGTCAAAATAAGCGTCCGCGGATGAAACAGTTTCTTCTTTGTTTGAATGTTCAAACTTATGAAGCCGTGTTTTGTTTGCGGATTTAATATTGCCCCAGGAGAAGCCGATAACCTCGCCGCCAAAAAGCGCAAGGATCCATCTTACGGGCCTTGCAAAAGACACCCCGGAATTATCCCATGTCATTGTTTTGGGAAATTTAACGGAGTTTATTATCTGCGGGAATATTTCCGCAAGCACCTCTTTTGCCGGCCTGCCTTTTTCAAATACGTTTATAAATATAAATTTCTTGCCGTTTTCTTCTTTTATCTGCGCGTCTTTTTCGCTTATTCCCGCTTTTTCAAAGAAATTTTTACCCACATCCGTAAGCGCGCCGTCTTTATACGCAATATCATGCCTGGGCCCCTTTTTTTCAAAAGCAAGGTCTTCCTGCATTTCAGCGGCGTCTTTGATAAACAGCACAAGCCTTCTTACGGTAAAATATGTTTCAATTGACGCGTATTTGATTCTTTTTTCAAGAAGGCTTTTTTCCGCGTTTTCCCGTATGTTATTTATGGCGGGTGTAAGGTAATCCGCCGGTATCTCTTCCGTGCCTATTTCCAGTATTACGTTCATTATTTCTCCCGTTTCTTAATGTATTCTTCCGCGCATAACTTGGCAAGGTCCCTGATTTTCTTAATGTATGAAGGCCGCTCCGCTATGGATATGGCTTTTCTGGCGTCCAGAAGGTTAAACGCGTGCGATATTTTAAGCACATAATCGTACGCCGGAATTGGCAGCGATTTTTTTACCAGTTCTTCGCCCTCTTTATAGTATTTTTCCAGCACATCAAGAAGCATATCTATATTGGCGTGTTCAAAATTGTAAGCGGAATACTGTTTTTCATTTTCAAGAAAAACATCGCCGTAAGTCACTTTTTCATTCCACTTTATGTCAAACGCGCTGTCCACGCCCTGAATATACATTGCAATTCTTTCAAGCCCGTAAGTCAGTTCAGCGGTAATGGGATTTAACTGAATCCCGGCCATCTGCTGAAAATACGTGTACTGGGTTATTTCCATGCCGTCAAGCCATACCTGCCAGCCAAGCCCCGAAGCGCCCAAAGTGGGCGATTCCCAGTCGTCTTCATTGAATTTAATGTCATGGTCTTTTATTTTTATGCCTATGGCTTCCAGCGAATCAAGGTACATGCGCTGTATGTTTTCCGGGGCGGGTTTCATTATGACCTGGTACTGGTAATAGTGCTGAAAACGGTTGGGATTTTCGCCGTATCTGCCGTCTTTCGGCCTTCTGCACGGCTCTATAAAAGCCGCGTTCCACGGCTTATCGCCAAGGCACCTGAAAAAAGTGGCTGGATTGAATGTGGCGGCGCCTTTTTCCATGTCGTACGGCTGCACAACAATGCACCCTTTGTCCGTCCAGAATTTCTGTAAGGTAAATATCAGGTCCTGAAAATACATTTTGCCCTCTTTTATTGTGTTTACCGGATGGTCGGCTTGATCTTTTTTAAGAATAAATTACAGGCATAAATGCCTGTAATTTATTCTGGTGGAGCAGATCGGGATCGAACCGACGACCCTCAGACTGCCAGCCTGATGCTCTCCCAGCTGAGCTACTGCCCCACCTTATCCGGGAATTAATTTATACATACCTGCGCCGAAAAAACGTATTTTTTCCGGCAAAATTAAAACAAAATAAGTTAAAGTATACTATATTTTCAAGGCATAATTGTCAAGCGCAAAGTGGCAGGGACGGATGCATGGAAGGTCGGATGGTCGGATGGTCAGAAGTAAAGACAAAAACAAAACAAATACCGAAAATTCGAAATTTGAAAATTAAATAAACACAAACAGGGGTTGGGTGTGTTTTTTCAGTATGCGCCGCCCTAACATACCGTATATGCGGCAGGGGCTGTTTAATGCCGCGGCGGCAAATCCGTATGTGCCTCGGGCTTACAATTGCCAATGAATTAATCCGCTGTGGATTTCAAATCTCTTTGGATACAAGAATACCAATTTGCGGCGCGTACTGAAAAAATATACCCAAGCCCGGTAAAACTGAGGTACGGATGCACGGAGGGTCGGAAGTAAAGACAAATCTAAGTTCTACTGCCGCGGGCTAAAGACCCGCGTCTACCAAACCATTCAAACCGCCCGGCCGTTTCCTTTCCGCTATAGCTTATCTGCCTATAGCTTAAATTGCTATGTTTGTAAAACTTAAGCTATAAGCAGTTAGGCAATTAAGCATAAGCGAATGCTTAAAAACAATGTTCCGCTATAGCTTATCTGCCTATAGCTTAATATGCTGTTTTAAAGTTACCCCTTCTTTTTCTGCTCGTTTATCCAGTTATTGACAAAGGCATCCACCTGCGAACCGGACGCGAACACTTCAAAAACCTCAACGTCTTTTTCAATGCCTTTTAATGCCACGCCCTGTTCCAGTTTTGACATGCAGACATACCTGTTAAGCACCCCGTCATAGTAATAATGAATATCGTAAGACAGGTCCAGTTTTTCTTTGGGTATTATATCCACTTCCGAATCGCGCCTTAGCGCGTTATAAATTTCATTTGTTATCACTATACCCTGGTTAAAAAGTTTGCGGTCCTGCACGTAAACCCTGCGCGGGATATTTTTTAACCCGTAAAGTTTTTCAAGGTATTTCTTCACGTCATTATTGCTTCCGGACAGCCTTGCCGCCTGGGTTAAGCTTGGTGACAGGACAATGTTAAACCTTACCTGTTCCTCGCCGATGACCGCAAAAAACAGCTCGCCTTCGGTCACGCCTATTCCTATTTCCACCTTGGGCATTGAATTTTCTTCCGCAATCTTCGTTACAAGCTCATCCAGATTGACATTGGGGTTTCTTAAGCCGTTTAATGCTTCTTTTATATGGTCAGGCAGGGAAGGGTCAATTTTTCCCAGAACTGCCGGTTTTTTATCCTTTGAAATTGCGCCAAGCCTTAGCAGCTCCCTGAAAATCTCCTTGGATTTCTCCGCGGCCTTAATCTCCGCGTCTTTGCGCAGTTTTGTGTACTCCCTGTGAATAATGCCTGCCGCGCGCACGCATTCGGACGCTTTCTGAAAATGCGCCGCGTAGCCGTCCCCGGCAAAGTAAATTTCAGTGCCGGCATTTTCCTTTGAAATCCTGTAAACCGTATTCAGGTACGGCGTAAGAAAAGAAGCCGTGTCCTTGGTAAGCTTCATGGTGGTTTCCGTGGAATTTCTTAAATCGGCAAACATGAATATCTTTTTGCCCCTTACACTGCCCTGCCCGCCCGGATAAACCGCTCCGTTTTCCCTGAAATAAAAAATTCCGGATTCTTCAAAGTGGTTCTCTATCCTTGTTTTTTCATCATCGGATATGGCCACGCACGCGGCCTCATCCATTCCTATTTCCTCGGAAGTAATGCGTTTTACGCAGCTCTGCCTTAGTATTTTTATCCCCTGCATCTGCTCGCTGAAAGCGGACTTTTTGCCGTATTTTTTCCTTATATCCCTGAAATCAGAGGCAATTTTAAAATACAATGACATTACTTCCAGGCCGTGCCACGCTATTTTTTCAAGTTCCCTGCGCAGAAGCCCCCCAAAAACCCCATTTTTACTCCGCCTTATCCTGTCAGCGGCGTCTTCAATATATGACATAAGCTCCCTTGCTTTTTTGCCGCCGTTGTCCTTAAGCGCGGATATAAGATATTTTTTTACCTTTGCCTCATAAAAAACATCCTGCGCCGCATCCCTGTGTTTTATAATATTTAAAAGCTGCCCGCTGCCTGTTTCCGCCAGAATCTCCGTCACTTTTTTCCTTACCCGCGCGGCTTCAAATGAAGCGGTAAGTTTTTCCCTTAATTCCCTGTCTTTTTTTAACATGCCGATGAAACATTTCATATCCTTTTTTTCATAAAGGATTATCTTGACCATTGTAAAATCAGCCGCGGAGTTTTTAACGCCGCCTTTTGCCGAAATCTTTTTTGACGCCGCGGCAGTGTCGGAAAGCGCCTGTAAAAGGGCGTTAATTTCGCTTCCTGACAGGGTAATCCTTTCATCCTTAGAAAGCAGAAATTTTTCCACGTTGTTAAGTTCCGCGATATCATTATAAACAAGGGCGTATCTGTTTATAAGCGGCATAAGTTTCCTCCTGTCGCCGCCGGTCTTTTCAGCCCTTAATTTATCCGTGTCTTTGTCTTCAATTATCTCTGAAAGAATAAGTTCCAGCGCCCTGCCAATATGATATTTTAAGGTGCCTCTCATAATGCTTAACTTTTCAAAGTGGGTGTGAAAATACTCCTCTGTTATTGCCGCAAAAAGCGAAGCAAGCGACACCCAGCAGAAAAATTCCAGGTCCTTTATTTTCAGTTCATTCTCCTGCCCTATGGCGTTAATAACGGTATTACGGGCTTTTTCAAGCAGCCTTGCCCTGTTGCCATAATACCACGCGCTGTACCTGTCCCAGCCAAGGCTTCCAAAGTCGGCAAGTATGCCGAAATACATCCCCGTCATTGCCGTATCAGCCGGAAGCGCGCCGAATTCTTTTTGCTTGTCATCGGTGATAACAAGAGTGACAAAACTTTCAACAAAATCATAGACCTCTTTTTCAAACGAGAAATCAAAAGTCACCCTGTAAAATTTATTGGAAGGGTCGTAAGAGACCTCCGCGTTTTTACAGTAGAATTCAAGGTCTATTTTTCTGGCGTTAAGACCTGTTTTTTCAGCGTTTTTTTGTTTCATGCAGCAGGATAAAATCCCCTTTTTTTATTTTATTCTTCTTTATAAAACCGCCGGCGGCCTCAAAGGTGTGTTTTGCCCCGCGGGCGGAAAAAATTGTAAACGGTTTAAGCCCTTCGGCAAAATCCACCACTATATAGTTATTGTCCGTCATTATGACATCTATCGGAAACCTCATGAAAAACGTGTGAATGGCGCCGCAGCGCGGGAAGAAAAGGACTTCAAAGCCGGGCATATTTTTTTTAAACATAAGCCCCGATAACCGCCCCCAAAAAGAACCTGCGGTTTTATAATCCCTGACTGTTATGCGGCTTATTTTTTTAGGCATGATTTAATTCTACATTTACTTTGACAAATTGTAAATATTTAACTTTAAAAGCCGGCCATCAGTTTTATTATTATGGGCCCGAACAGCACAAGAAAAATCACCGGAAATATGAAAACCATAAGCGGAAAAAGAAGCTTAACCGGCGCTTCATGAGCCCTTTTCTTCATCTCCATAAAGCGCTTTTTTCTTGCTTCATCAGCCTGCGCTTTTATGATGTCTTTTACATTGCCGCCGGATTTATCCGCCCTTATAAAGGCCCCAATGGCGGAGCTTATCTCCGCTGTTTCCAGGCGGCCTTCAAGTTCTTCCATTGCCTGCTGAAAACTTCTGCCTATTTCCATTTTCCTGGAAGCAAGCGCTATTTCTGAAGCAAAAAAACCTTTGCTTTTTTCCGGGTACCTGCAGACCGCGCGCGATATGGAAAGGCCTCCCTCAATAAAGGCGCAGATAATATCAAGCGCGTCAGGAAGCTCCTTAAATATTTCCCTGTTCTTTTTCTGAAGCTTTGAATTCAAAAGAAAGGACGGGATAAAAAACGAAATGACTGCCGCGAAAAACGAAAAAATAAAATTGCCCGAAGCGGCCAGAATCACCGCAAAAGCGCAGACAGCGGCAAGTTCTTCGGCAAGCATAAATGATGAATGCGTGTATTTATTGTCCATATCAAGTTTGGTTATTATACGGTTTATTTTTGCGTAACGGGGGTTTTTGCTGAAATTATCGTTGAATTTAAGCGCGATTCCTTTGAAATAAGCCAGTATTTCCCTTATTTTTTCAGTCCCGGAAAGCCCCCTGCCGCCCTTGATTTCAACTATGATGCTGCGCCTCTGCGTTATCATTCCCGCGGCGCCGGCAAAACAAAAAACACACGCCCCAAAAAACAATGCTGAAATTAAATTCATCTCTGCCCCTCTATGTTTGTAACCGGCTTTTAATACGCCGGCTTTTTTATTCTATTTTTATTATCCTGCTTATAAAAAACGCGCCTGCCGCTTCCATTACCGCGGCCGCGCAAAGCAGCATTTTTCCCGTACCTGTCTTAAAAAGCGGTTCAGTAAAAGACGGGTCAATAAAAGCAATCGCGCCGATAAGCAGCACAGGCAGAAGCCCGACCGTAATTCCGGACATTACGCCCTGCGACGTCAAAGCTTTTATCTCCCTGTCAGCTTCGTCGCGCTTTCTTATTGTGTCAAGAATGCCGCTTAAAATTCCGCTTATGTTGCCGCCTGTTTCCATTGCTGTCTGAAGGGCGGTGACCATTATTATATTTTCCCTTACGGGTATTTTTACCGCAAGCATGCCCAGCGATTCAGGCAGCGACATGCCAAGCTGCGCGCCGGAAAGAACCGCCTTTATTTCGCGCCCCGCCGCGCTTTTATCGCGCGCCGAAAACGCCGCCATGGCGCCGGAAACGCTTAATCCTGATTTCAAACCGGATATCATGCTTTCAAGAAAAACCGGAAGGTTCTTTCTGTATTCAATACAGTATTTTTTAAATTTATACGAAACGTAATATTTTGGAAGAAAATAAACCGCGGGAACAAGCAGAATAAAGATAAAAACATTGCCTGCCGCAGCCGCGGCCGCCGAAAAGATAACAAAAAGCACGGCCTGCATTTTTCTTATTTCGCTGCTTTTGATTTCCGCTATGCTTTTTCTGACTATGGAATCAACGGCCAAAGTATAGTTTTTTAAAACGCCTGAGAAAAACACCGCAATTTTGTCTTTTTGGTATGCCAAAAGCGCGGCAGACGCGAATAAAAGAAGTGATACAGCGGCTTTTATCATCTGAACTGCTTTAAGAACCTTACGTCGTTTTCAAAAAGAAGGCGCATGTCATCAATCTGATATTTAAGCATGGCAATCCTTTCAACGCCCATGCCAAAAGCAAAACCCGTGTATTTTTCCGGGTCTATGCCCACATTTGAAAGCACATTGGGATGTATCATGCCGGCGCCCATAATTTCAAGCCAGCCCGACTGCTTGCAGGCAGGGCACCCTTTTCCCATGCAGTTGACGCACTGGACATCAACTTCCGCGGAAGGCTCCGTAAAAGGGAAAAAACTGGGGCGAAAACGCGTTTTAAGCGAATTTCCGAAAGTCTCTTTTAAAAAAAGGTCAAGAACGCCTTTTAAATCAGTAAAATGAATATTTTCATCCACCATAAAGCCTTCAACCTGGTGAAAGACGGACGAATGCGACGCGTCCACGGCGTCGCGCCTGTAAACCCTTCCCGGCGCTATTATCTTAAGCGGGGGTTTGTGTTTTTTCATCGCCCTTACCTGCACGGGCGAAGTATGCGTCCTTAACAGGTAGCCGTTTTCCATATAAAAAGTGTCGTGCATATCAAGCGCGGGATGGTCGGCGGGAAAGTTCAGCGCCGTGAAATTATTCGCTTCGCTTTCTATTTCCGGCCCTTCTTCAATAGAAAAACCCATGCGCAGAAATATTGAATTTATCTCTTCTGTCACAAGCGTAAGCGGGTGAAGCGCGCCTTTTTCAACGCCGTAAGCCGGAAGCGTGACATCAACTCCTTTTAACCCTTCGGCTTTTTTGGAATCAAGAAGCTGTTTTTCTTTTTCCGCGGCAAGCGCCTCGCACATATTTTTAAGTTCGTTTATGGCAAGGCCGGCCTGCTTTTTTTCTTCTTTATCGGTTATATCTTTCATTCCGGAAAAAAGTTCTGTAATAATACCTTTTTTTCCGTTATATTTTGCCTTAAAAACGCTAAGGCCGGCAGCGTCATTTACAGCCGAAATATCCTGTTTCATTGAATTTTCAATTGACGATTTGTCCATAATCTCCCCTGCTGTTTATAATCTTGTGTTAATAAAAAATCCGGACAATGTCCGGATTTTTTTAAATATACTCTATAAGTGCTCTGTTGTAAAGCCTTTTTTATAATTACAGTTATCTTTCCTTTATGCCGTCTAACTCGTTTTCTTTTTTCTTTTCTTCGCTTTTTTTCCCGGCTTCCATGTAAAGCAGATAAGCTCCGATAGAACCGGTCTTTTCAAAAACTCTCCACAATTCCTTCCGGCGTTCAGACCCGGTCTTGGTTTCCATATCCGGCTGCTTCTCCTTTCTTTATTTAACCCCTTTTTGTTTTATGAAACATTGTTCCGCACTTTAACTAAATGATTTTATTGTTAAAAGTATAGCAGATAATGGGTCAAAGTCAAGGACAGCGGGCTATAAGTGCGTTTATTTTTTTATCCCCGAATAAATCATACTGTCGCCTTTGGACAGTGACGCCTGCGAAAAATCGTATCCGGAATACATCTTTATATCCTTTAAGCCGGCGTTTTCAAGCATCTCTTTCATCTCTTCAAATTTAAAAATCCGCAGTGATTCGCTGTGCTTCAGGGCGTAAGAAACGCCTTTATCCCGCGCGTTTACATCCAGAATAATAGTAAGGATACCCGTCTTTTCATCATAAGTGTTCTTTTCAAATATTTCAGCCCTTCGTTCCCCGTCTTCATTTACGTATGTATTTTCCCTGTTTAAAAGCCGGTTATTGGCAAACAGGTTCCAGGTTTCCATTATGAAAATTCCGCCTTTTTTTAAAGCACGCGCCATTTTCGCGCAGCAGTTTTGTATCTTCTCTTTTTCCAGAAGATAACATAGCACGGAATCAACACATATAACCGCGTCAAAAAGCTGCTTTGTGTTTATTTCTTCAATACTCATGGAAATAAGGGAAGCTGACACGCTGTTTTGCGCCAGTTTTTTGGATGTTTCATCAATCATGCGGGGGCTTTTATCAATGCCGGTCATCTGACAGCCTTTGCGCGCCAAAGGCACAAGAAATTTTCCGGTTCCGCATCCCGCGTCAAGCACCGCGTTTATTCTGCGGCCCGCCCGTAAAAATTCCTTTTCCATAAATAATATTTCCTGTTCATCGGCCTCGTGGCTGTTTTCGCCATAAAGTACAAGGTCATAAAATGCCGCGAAATCAGAACCGTATCCGTCCATTAACACCCCTGTTTATTTTAAGTTGTCCCAGCTGCTTTCGCTTATGCTTAACTGCCTATAGCTTAATCCGCTATGTTTTTAATCTTTCGCTTATGCTTAATTGCCTATAGCTTAATCCGCTGTTTTTTAATCAACTTCCGCGGGCTAAAGACCCGCGTCTACCAAACCCTCCGACCCTCCGACCTTCCGACCCTCCGACCCTCCGACCCTCCGGCCTTCCGCCTTAATCCTCTATGTTTAATTCCAGCCCGTCATACGCAAGTTTTACGCCTTCAGGCAGAGACGCTTCTGTTTTATTATGCTCCAGCGCGTGGGCTATGTGGGTAAAAAAAACCTTTTTTGCCTTTATTTTTGCCGCGGCTTCAAGCGCCTGATTAACGGAAAAATGTGTGGGGTGCGGTTCATGCCTAAGCGCGTCAAGCACAAGGACTTCAACGCCTTTTAAACAGTTAAAGGTTTCTTCCGGAATATGGGAAACATCTGTCACATACGCGAATTTACGCGCCTTAAAAGCGGAAATTTTAATTTCACCGTGCATGACAGGCAGAAGCTGAATTTGTGTCTGATTCACGTAAAATTTTGAATAAGGCGCGGTTTCAACCAGGTCAACTTTGGGTTTGCCCCCGCCCTCCTGCGTATCTTCAAAAATATAGCCGAATCTTTTTCTGATTTCAGAGGCTGTTTCCGCGTCGCAGTACGCCGGTATGGATGATGCCTGCAGCTCGTTGTAGCGCCTTATGTCGTCAAGCCCCGCTATATGGTCGGAATGGGCGTGCGTGATTAAAAGGGCGTCTATTCTTTCTATCTTATATTCAAGCGTCCTTAACCTGAACTCCGCGGGCGTATCAATTATTATTGCGGAACCTTTGTCCCGAATCATAAGCGAAGTCCTGTAACGCCTGTTTTTAGGGTCCAAAGATGTGCATGTGCCGCAGGAACAACCTGCTACAGGGACGCCGTGCGACGTGCCTGTGCCAAGAAATTTAATATCCATCAGTTCATGCCGTTAAGAAGAAATATTATTGCCGCGGCCAATGCCAGCCTGTATATCATAAAAGGCATAAACCCGCGTTTTTTGATGAACGAAAGAAGGAATTTTATCGCGAACATGCCGGCAATTGCGGAAGCTATAAAACCCGCTGTTATAACAGCGATTCCGGCGTCAGGGCCCGCTTTTATAATTTCCGGAAGCTCGTACACAAACGCGCCTGCAATGGCCGGGACAGACAGAAGAAATGAAAATTCCGCTCCATCCTCTTTTTTAAAACCCATAAGCAGCGCCGCGGTCATTGTTATCCCGGAGCGCGACACCCCAGGCATAAGCGCTATTGCCTGCGCAAAACCGATTATGATTGCCTGCCACAGCGTAAGCGAAGCGTTTTCTTTATTCTTTTTCCCTGTCAAATCCGCCAGATATAATACCACGCCAAAAACCGCAAGCATAAGGGCAATACGCAGCGGGGAACGGAAGATACCCTCTATGGCATCATTAAAAAAAAGGGCTAAGACAACAGCCGGTATTGTCGCAATTATTATGTAAATTGAAAGTTTAAAATCACTTGATTTTCTTTCTGCAGAATCACCAAGCCCTTTAAAAAAGGACTTCAGCATTGCCCAGATTTTTTTTCTGTAAAAAATTAAAACTCCCAGAAGCGTTCCGCCGTGCAGAAAAGCGCCAAAAGAAAGCGAGCCCAATAACTCCGAAGCATTCATAAATTTAGGTACAAGCGCAAGATGCGCGGATGAACTTACAGGCAGAAATTCGGTAAGCCCCTGAATAATACCAAGTATAATAGAATTTATTATGTCCAAATTATCCTCCGGTTTTTTAGGTGATTATAGCATAAACAGAGAGAAAAATTTAAGCTATAAGCAGTTAAGCAATTAAGCATAAGCGAAAGCTTAAAAACAATGTTACGCTATATCTTAATTGCCTATAGCTTAAATCGCTATGTTTGTAAAACTTAAGCTATAAGCAGTTAAGCAATTAAGCATAAGCGAATGCTTAAAAAAATGTTCCGCTATATCTTAATTGCCTAAATT
>JAKQNO010000008.1 GCA_029565735.1 bacterium | reverse complement strand
TTTTTGTGGACAGCGATTCGCGGTATGCAAACTATATTGGCAGGCTTCTTCCCTTTGTGGTTAACGCAAAAAAACAGGAAGGGAGCACAGGAACGGTCTTTCTTGGGCTGAACAGGTGCAAAAAAGAAAAATACGGCGTTTTAAGGCAGGCTTCTTCAATGTATGTAAAAGCAAAACTGACGGAATACAGGGATGAAAAAAACAGGTTTATGAGGCGTATGGAAATTAAAGCGCCAAAACACGAACTTAATTTTGGCGGCGGCGTTATTACTGCGGGGCCTCTAAGTGAAACATATAAGGCAAAGCGCCTTAAAAAAATGAAATCAGCAGGCTCTCTTTTTGATATTCCCGCAGATATGGCCGTATATGACATAGAAGCGGAATATAAAAAACGGGCTGCTGAAAGCGGGATAACAATTAAACCGGAAAATACAATAAAGTTTAAGGCGGGGAAAAAGTGAAATACGCAAGCGTGGCGGTTTTTTCGGTCATTGACGCCCTTTTAACATATGCTGTTCCTGAAAATTTAAGTGTTGTAAAAGGGTGCAGGATAATGGTGCCTTTAGGACAAAAACTTACAACCGGAATTGTGATAGATGCCAATCTTAAAAATGCGGGCATAGACACAAACCGGATCAAATCAATTGAAAGGGTTGTTGATGAACAACCTGTCATCAGCGATGAACTTATAAAGCTGGGGCTATGGCTTGCGCAGTATTATATTTCGCCTCCGGGAATTGTCTTTTCCGCCATGCTTGCCGCTTTGTTAAAGGTAAAATCAAAAAAGATGATACGTTTAAGGGCGGACTTTACAGGCGCGGCAAAACTTGAGGGGAATGAAAAACTCCTGTATGATTTTCTTTATAAAAGAAGGGGAAAAAAAGCCGACATCAGGGACGCCCAGAGCATACTTAACCTGAAGAATATATATAAAATCACGGAATCGCTTGAAGAAAAAGGCGCGCTGCGTTCCGAGTTTTCCGCAAAGGTAAAGGAAAAACGGCAGCCATCCAAAGCGCCGGACAGCGGCGCCGCTGAAATTGAAACCCATAAAGAACTTACGGCGGAGCAGAAGCACGCGTTATCAAAAATAAATTCCGCGATAGATGCAAAAAAGTTTGCGCCATTTCTTGTATTCGGGGTGACAGGTTCCGGCAAGACAGAAGTTTATATCAAGGCCGCGGAGCACGCGGTTAAACAGGGGAAAAAGGTAATTGTGCTGGTGCCGGAAATATTTTTAACCCCCCAGATAATGGAGCGTTTTAAAAGGGCGTTTGGCGAGCGCGTGGCGGTTTATCACAGCGGGCTTGAAGAAGGGGAACGGCTGCACGAGTGGCTTAAAATAAAAAACAACGGCGCAGATGTGGTTGTGGGAACGCGGTCATCTGTTTTCGCGCCGTTTGATAACACAGGGCTTTTAATAGTTGATGAAGAGTTTGACAGTTCATATAAACAGGAAAGCGAGCCGCGCTACAACGGCCGGGATGTGGCCGTGTACCGCGCTAAAATGAATAACGCTGTTGTTATACTTGGAAGCGCCACGCCTTCCGCGGAATCATATCACAACGCTGTCATCGGAAAATACGAAATGATAAAACTTGAAAAAAGGGTGCACGGCAGGCCGATGCCGGATATTAAAGTGGTGGATATGAAAGCGGACTGGCAGCACGGCCAGGAATTGTTTTTGTCCGACCTTTTAATGGATCCCATGAAAGAAACCTTAAAAGCCGGCGAACAATCAATACTGTTTATGAACCGCAGGGGCTTTTCAAGTTTCATTTTCTGTAAAAAGTGCGGCCACATAGAAAAGTGCGATAACTGCGACATACCCCTTGTTTTTCACAAAGAAGGCAATGACATGCGGTGCCATTACTGCGACCTAAGCATAAAACCTTCTGTTTACTGCCCTAAATGCAAAAATAAGCTTAGTTTTTCCGGCACAGGCACGCAGAAGATAGAAGAAGTGATAACCAAATTTTTCCCGGATAAAAGGATAAAGCGCGTGGATATGGATACCATGGGAGGGAAAAATGAATATTTTGAAGTGTACAGGCAGATAAAAGAAAAAGAGATAGATATATTAATAGGCACCCAGATGATAGCAAAGGGTTTTGATTTTCCTGAAGTTACCTTTGTTGGCGTTGTGGGGATTGATTCTGTTTTAAACCTGCCTGATTTCAGGGCGGAAGAGCGTGTTTTTCAGCTTTTAACACAGGTGGCGGGAAGGACAGGCAGGGGCGATAAGAACGGAATTGTGGCGATTCAGACCTATAATCCCGATGCAGTGGGCATTAAATACGTAAAAAAATATGAAATTGAAAAATTCTATCAGGAACAGTTAAGCATAAGAAAAGACATGAACTATCCCCCGTATACCGGAATTATTCAGTTTATATGCAAAGACGAGGACCATGATAAAGCTGAAAAAACAGGCGATAAACTGCGCGCTGCTATCGATGAAGCAATTGAAATAAATAAGATAAGCGGAATAGAAGTGCTTGGGCCATGCGACGCCCCGCTTTCAAGGATAAGAAATAAATACAGGATAAGCATTCTTATTAAAGGAAAGTCGCGCAACGACCTTAATTTTATAGCCCGTGAAGCACGAAAAAAATTAAAAGGCGCGGATGTTACAATAATCGTTGACCCTGCAAGCACGTTGTAAGGATTGAGGGACGGATGCACAGAGGGACAGAGGGACGGAAGGTTGTTTTCCCCGCGTTCGCTGTAAAATTGCTGCAACCGACCATCTGACCATCCGACCCTCTGTGCATCCGTCCCTCGGCTTCTATTATATGTTATAATATTTTTATTACCAAAGGAGGTTTATATGCCAAAAGCGGAAGGAAGAGTATATAAATTTTTACCGGAGTCAAAGATAGACACAAAAGCGCTTGAAACCATAAAATACGAAGGCGGAAAGCAGTTAATAGAGTATAAAACCCGGGAATTTTCCGCTGTTTGCCCTTTTTCAGGGCTTCCGGACATCGCCGAAGTTATAATTATCTATATTCCTACGAATAAAATAATAGAACTAAAATCGCTTAAATATTACTTTATCAGTTTCCGTGATGTGGGCATATACCAGGAAAAAGCCACGGACAGGATTTTTAAGGACATAAAAAAACTTTTAAATCCAAAATATCTTCTTGTTGAAACTGTTTATAATACAAGAGGGGGGATAGACGCAAAATGCGCAATGGAGTTTGGAAAGCGCTGACAGCGGCGCTGCTTCTTTTTTTTATTGCTTCCTGCACGGAAAAAAAGCAGGGCATTAAAGAACGCTTTGATTCAGGGGATAATACATCCATAAAATCCGCCCTTACTGACATGTGGCGCTTAAACGAAAGCGGCAATATGGTGGATTCTTTAAAATTTCTTGAAGATGAAAACCTTTACCCGTATGCCGCAAAAACGCTTGCTTTGATTGATTCGCCGATGGCTGATATGATAGTCGCGGGAAGGATGCAGGGCGCTAAAAATATCAAAGGCCATCTTTTATACTTTCTTTTATCCGTTAAAAACAGAAAACTGCCTGATGATGTGACGGCATTCATAAAGGCAAACCGTAATAATTTCAGCGATGGGGAAAAAATTCTTGCGGACGCGGCGCTTTTCAGAAACAAAAGCGGCGCGGTCCTGACCTTTGATGGAATTGATAAGCTTGATGGTGTAAGTTTAAACGAAATATGCCTGCTGGCAGGCGAAAATAAATATAGGCAGGCCGTGCCTTTTTTAACCTCGCTTAAGAAAAATCCGGATTTATCCGGCCCCGCAGCGCGGGCTTTAAACTTAATTAATTCAAAAAATATAATCAAATATGATTTTAAAGACAGGGTAATATCAAACAACCCGTACTGGGAAAAATATAAAAGCAATCCCATAATGCCGATAGTGCAGAATTCCTATAAAAGCTGGCATACGGCAAATCCGGATATTGTTATGGATAATAATATGATGTATTTTTATTACAGGTGCGGTGACGGCCACGATAAAATATGCCTTGCCACATCGCCCATGGAAATTTTTGACGGTATAAATTTTGCCGATTACGGAAAAAATCCGATAATCAGAAACGGCGCCAAAGGCGCTTTTGACGACAGTGCCGCGCTTGACCCGGCAACAATACGTTTTAACGGGAAAGTGTTTCTTTATTACAGCGGCCTTGGCGAAGGCGATGACAGCATTGGGCTTGCAGTATCAAAAGATTATTACGCGTTTAAAAAAGTAAAAAAACCGGTAATTAAAGGCAGGGCGCCGGAGGTAATAATAAAAGATGGTATTATTTATCTGTTTTATGTCCTGCCTAACGCCAAATCAGGTTATTCAATTTACCTTGCAACTTCAAGCGACGGGTATAACTTCAAAAAATACTCTGATAAGCCGGTGTTTGAACCGGCCCCTGACATTAATACGTGGGACGGGAAAAGCGTAACCACGCCAAGGATAACTGAAAAGAACGGCATTTATTATATGATTTATTGCGGTGATAATAAGTACATTGATTATCCGCCGTTTTTTGGCCTTGCCTATTCTTATGACCTTGTAAACTGGCACAGAGGCACGCAGAACCCGGTATTCTCCCGTTCTGTTAAAGGCGCCTTTGATGACGGCGGAATATGGTACGGCCAGCTGTATGAACATAACGGCAAAACATATATGTGGTATGAAGGATGGGGCGGCGGCCCGGAATCGCACGATAAAGAATACGGCCCCGGCAGGTCGCAGATAGGGCTTGCAGTGTCGGAGTATGGGATAGAGGAGATGCTTTAAAGGCAGCGGCTCGGCAGGACGGTTTGGACAATTTAAAAAATAGCGAATTAAGCTATAGGCAGTTAAGCATAAGCGGGAAAATAAAAAATAGCGGATTAAGCTATAGGCAGTTAAGCATAAGCAAAAATAAAAAATAGCGGATTAAGCTACAGGCAGTTAAGCATAAGCGGGAAAATAAAAAATAGCGGATTAAGCTATAGGCAGTTAAGCATAAGCAAAAATAAAAAATAGCGGATTAAGCTATAGGCAGTTAAGCATAAGCAAAAAAAAATAGCGGATTAAGCTATAGGCAGTTAAGCATAAGCGGGAAAATAAAAAATAGCTGATTAAACTATAGGCGGCTTAAAAGCCGGGAGGTGCTAATGTTGCAGTTTATTTCCAGGTTTTTGCACGGGTTTAAAGTTGAAGACATACTGTCTGAAGACGCAGTGGAAAAACTGGCACGCGCTTCAGACGTCCAACAGGCGGCCGGTGCCCAGCAAACGGCGGATATGATTATGGGATTTTCCGCGGCAGGGCTGCTGTGGACGGTAATTTTCAGCGGTGTCGGCGTCTTCGCGTTTCTTTACGGCAAAAGAAAGGCAAACGCCATTTATATCATTGATGGAATACTGCTTCTGGCTTATCCGATTCTGATAAAAGATACAACCATGATTGTCCTTGTAGGGCTTGCGCTTTCAGCGGTATTGTTTTTCTTCAAAAAATAAAACAGGAGGCAAAGATGAATATTTGCGTGTTCTGCGCTTCTTCTGATGCAATTGACAGGGTGTATTTTGATGACGCGGTATTGCTTGGGGAAAAGATGGCAAAAAGGGGCAGCACCCTTGTATATGGGGGAAGCAATAGGGGATTAATGGGTGCCATTGCCGCGACGGTTCAGAAACACGGCGGGAAAGTTATTGGAATTATACCGAAAGCCATAAAGGATATGGGCGTTGGAAAAGAAGGCCTTGATGAAGTCATAATAGCCGAAGGTTTAAGGGAAAGAAAGGCGCTGATGGACGAGCGGTCAGAAGCTTTTATATTTTTACCGGGCGGTTCCGGCACTTTGGAAGAGGCAATGGAACTGATAACCTTAAAACAGCTGCATTACCACGACAGGCCGCTGGTATTTTTAAATACCAACGGTTTTTATAACAGCCTTATATTTCTGTTCCGCAAGATGCAGGATGAAAAGTTCATAAAGCCGGATTTTTTTAAGCTGTTTTACGTGGCAGAGACGGTGGATGATATCTTTTATTTCTTTGATAATTACAAACCTGAGAAAACAGATGCAAAGTGGTTTTAAACCGTATATAATCTAAAAGTTGTCGCAGAATAACTTTTCATGGAGGGGTGCAAGTGAAACCGGTTAAGGGGAATATAAACAGGTTATACGGCAGTATAAGGCAGATTCTTGAAAATGCCAGAACCAAAGCTTACAGGGCGGTGAATTCAGTCATGGTTATGGCTTATTGGGAAATAGGCAGAGAGATAGTTGAGGAAGAGCAGAAAGGTAATAAAAGGGCAGGTTATGGGGAAGGAATTATAAGAAGTATTGCTGAAAGATTAACCGCTGAATATGGAGAAGGTTTTAATAAAACGAATATATGGTACATGAAACAGTTTTATTTGAGTTTTGAGAATCTCCACGCACTGCGTGGAGAATTAAGCTGGACACATTACAGGCAGTTACTTAAAGTTGAAAACATAAATGCACGTATGTTTTACATGAATGAATGCGTGAACAGCAACTGGAGTACAAGGGAACTTGACCGTCAGATAAATTCACTTTTGTATGAAAGGCTGGCATTAAGTAAGAATAAGAAGAAAATCAGGCAGCTGTCTGAAAAAGGGCAGATAATAAAATCGGCTGATGATATGGTTAAAGATCCTTATGTTTTGGAATTTCTTGGAATGAAGGAAAATAAGGATTACCTTGAAAAAGACATCGAAAAAACGCTGATAAAGAAATTGCGGCAGTTTATTCTTGAGTTAGGGCGCGGGTTTTCATTTGTTGAACGCCAGAAAAGGATAACAATTGACGGCGATCATTATTATGTTGACCTGGTATTTTATAACTATATTTTAAAGTGTTTTGTACTGATTGACCTGAAAGTTGGAAAACTCACCCATCAGGATATAGGGCAGATGGATTTTTATGTGAGGTATTTTGAGGATAAAATCCGCCCAAAGGCGGATAACCCCACGATTGGCATTGTAATGTGTTCCGAGAAAAATGAAGCAATGGTTAAATATACTATGTTAAAGGACAGCAAACAGGTGTTTGCATCCAAGTACAAGCTGTATTTACCCAAAGAAAAAGAACTTAGGGATGAAATTGTAAGGGAAAGAAGGTTAATAGAGGGGAAAAGTAGTAAATAGTCTGCAAAATTCCGGTTTTTAATAAATAAAAAAGGCGGCGAGTGATCGCCGCCTTTTTTTATTTAGAGATTACCAGCCCAGTATTTTCTTTTCCTTATAAAATTCTCCGCTGACAAGGTCTTTTGTATCGGCAGTTGCAAGCCATATAGGGGTTACAATTCCTTCTTCAATTGAAAGCGGGGCCTGCGGGCCGCCTAAATCTGTCTTAACCCAGCCCGGGTCAACAGAAAACACTTTAACTTTGGTGTTCTTTAATTCTTCGGCCAAAAATTTTGTAAGCTGGTTTACGGCTGTCTTTGAAATGCTGTATGACGGGTATGGTCCCATTCTTGGCACTGAAAGCTGGCCCAAGCCGGATGAAAAGTTAACAATCCTTCCGTCGTCAGATTTCTTCATCAAAGGCACTATATTTTTACACATCCATACAGGGCCTACCAGGTTTATTTTCATTATGTTCTGAAACATCTTAAGGTCAAGGTTCTCTATCCCTGTTTCGCCGGGTTCGGAATTGACTCCCGCGTTATTTATCAGTATGTCCACGACAGGGAACTTTTTGGCAACTTCTTTCGCGAATTTATTTATTGAATTTGTGTCATCCACCTTTACCTGCATTGCAACTGCCTTAAAACCTTTTGCCGTAATTTTAGCCGCGGCTTCTTTTCCTTTTTTTGAGTCCCTGCACGCCATTACAACTGTCGCGCCCATTGAAGCAAGTTTTTCCGACATTGCAAAACCAAGCCCCCGGTTGGCGCCTGTTATTATTGCTGTTTTTCCTTTTACGTCCATTGTATTACCTCCAAAATTTAGTATGTTAATGTATCTATTTTAATACATAAACCGGTAATGTCAACAGTCATTTTAACGTTCAAAATAAAGAGATTAAAAGGATTTCTTGATTTTGTTTTGCATTGTGATATAATGCCAAAAATTAAAAAAGCCGTAAAAGGAGAGACCAATGGGCGTTATGAATGATAAATGGATAAAGATGATGGCAAAAAAAGGCATGATAGAACCTTTTCAGGACAAGCAGGTGGCAAAGGGAGTAATATCTTCGGGCGTCTCATCTTACGGCTATGACATGAGAATATCCGATGAATTTAAAATTTTTAACCCTGCTTCAAAAACAATAGTTGACCCGAAAAACTTTGATATCTCGCACTTCATTGATTATAAAGGAAAAGAGTGCATCATTCCTCCTAATTCTTATGTGCTTGCAAAAAGCGTGGAGTATTTCCGCATACCTCGCGATATTGTCACAATCACATTCAGCAAGTCCACTTATGCCAGAAGCGGAATTTTTATGAATATCACCCCGTTTGAACCTGAATGGGAAGGTTTTGTCACCATATCCATTTCTAACCTTACTCCGCTTCCGGCCAAGCTTTACGCCAATGAAGGCATAGCGCAGGTCCTGTTTTTAAAAGCCGAAGAACCGTGCGAGGTCTCTTACGCGGATAAAAAAGGCAAGTATCAGGCGCAGAAAAAAATCACCATAGCCAAAATAAAAAAATAAAAACAGGCAGCGAAAAAACAAATGGGCTTCATAGGGGTACATGTATCCATAGCAGGCGGAATATATAATGCCGTGTCAGAGGGCATAAGGACGGGCTGTGAGGCCATTCAGATATTCACGGCAAATCAAAGGACATGGGATGTAAAATCTCCGTCAGACGCTGATGTAAAAAAATACATTGATGATTTTAAAAACAGCGGGCTGAAAAAAGCTGTCGCCCATGACTCCTATTTAATCAATCTTGCAAGCACGGACGGCGCAAAGCTGGCACAGTCCAGGAATGCTTTTTATGAAGAGATGGAAAGGGTGCAGGCGTTAAAGCTTGACGGCCTTGTTTTTCATCCCGGCAGCTACCGCGGCGGCACACTGGAGCAGGGGCTTGATACTGTGGCGGAAAGCATGAATCTGGCGCTGTCGCGCGTGAAAAAGTTTAATTCTAAATTATTGCTGGAAATAACTGCGGGCACAGGCAATACCATAGGCGGTAATTTTGAAGAAGCCGCGTATATACTTGATAAGGTTAAAGATAAAGAAAGGACAGGCGTTTGTTTTGACACCGCGCACGCGTACGGCGCGGGATATGATTTAAAGAATGAATACGAGAAAATATTTAAAAAATTTGATTCTGTTATAGGGCTTGAAAAACTGCTGTGTTTTCACGCTAATGATTCAATGGTTCCCCTTGGCTCCAAAAAGGACAGGCATCAGCATCTTGGGCAGGGCGAAATTGGAATTGAATTTTTCAGAAAGCTGATAAATGACAAAAGGTTTAAGGACACGCCGGTCATAATGGAAACCCCGGATGAAAATGATATGGATATAAAAAATATCAAACTGATGAAAAGCCTGCGAAAAAAATGAGAGAACTTCACACCGGCAACATTAAATCACACATAATACACCTGTCATGGCCCATGATTGCGGCCAATGTGCTGCAGAACTGCGCGGCAGGATTTGAAATGTACCTGATAGGAAAGATAAACCTTGAAGCGCTGGCCGCCTTTGCCATAGTTACGTCAAGTTTTTACGGGCTTTATCTGTCGCTGCACGGTGGGCTGATTAACGCGGCTATTGCAATGACTTCGCGCTATGCCGGAAGGGGAAATCACGCGGAATTAAACCGCGCCGTGGCGCAGATGCTTGTTTTCGCGGTTTTGATTTTTGGGCTTTTCAGCCTGGCTTTTTATATTTTTATGGACCCTATGCTTGTTTTTTTTGGCGCCAAAGGCGAGGTTTTTGCAATGGCAAAAGAGTATACGTCAATACTTTTGCTTGGTTTTCTGCCTTTCGCGGTTTTTTCCATATTTCTGGCAGCCTTAAGGGGGGCGGGCGATTCAATTACTCCCTTAAAAGTGGTGGGCATTATGTGCGTTTTCTGGGCGGCGTTAAATTATCTTTTTATAATAAAACTTAACCTTGGATTAAAAGGCGCGGCGCTTACAGGGGTTTGCGTCAACACTTTAATGGCCCTTATTTACGGCTATGTTTTTGTCAAAGGCAGGCACTTTTTTAAGCTTAAGGCGGAATATTTCAGGCCTGACAAAATGCTTTTTAATACATACGCGGTGCTTTCTTCAAAGGCGGTACTGCAGGGATTTGTTTTTGACGCAAGTTCAATGCTGATGCTTAAGCTTATTTCGGGCTACGGAAACGCGTTTATCGCGGCTTACGGGATAGTTTTAAGGGTCGGGTATTTTGTCATGATGATAGGATGGCCCATAGGGAATTCAGGCGGTGTTGTGGTGGGCCATAACCTTGGCGCCGGCCATAAGGACAGGGCAATGCAGGTTGTAAAAGACGCGGCAGCTGTTTTTTCCGCGTTTACCATACCGGTATCTATAGTGTATTTTTTCTTTCCGGGTTTTGTGCTTGGCTTGTTTACGGATGACCCTGCAACCGTAAATTACGGAATGTATTTCATGAGGACAATGGCTTTCGCGCTTCCTTTAATGGGCGCAGGCCTTATGGCGCAGAGCGCGTTTAACGGCGCCGGCGCGATTGGATTTTCGCTTATTCTAAGCTCCATAGTCTACTGGCCGGTGCGTATTGTCATGGCTTTGGTCTTTCCAATGACAGCCATGAAAGAATACGGAATTTTTTGGGCCATGAGCCTGTCTTTAATATTTTTTGCTTTTATTTACTGGTTCTATTACGGCAGAAGGAACTGGATGAACAGGGAGTTTTGAAGGGACAAGAACCGAGGGACGGATGCACGGAGGGACAGAGGGACGGAAGGTTAAAAGGTCAGAAAGTAGGAAGGTCAGAAGGACGGCAGCTAGGTTTTGCCGATCATCCGACCATCTGTGCATCCGTCCCTCGTTATTTATATATTCGGAGAATAAATGAGAGAGCTTGAAAAAGGAAGTATTTTTCA
>JAKQNO010000149.1 GCA_029565735.1 bacterium | reverse complement strand
AACGGGGCGATTGATGTTGAAAGGCTGATGAAAAATATTAAACAGGAAAGCGACGGCGGCGCGGAAAAAACAGCCGCCGCCCTGATGGAACTTCTGGCAATCAGGTTTAAAGCGGTAAAGGCTGCAATGGGCGCTGAAGGTCTTGCCAAAGCCGCGGCCGCGATAAATAAAAAGTTTTTAATAGCTGAAGCGGGATACCCTAAAGTTGTTTCAAGTTTAATAAAAGAAAAAGTGACGGGGCCGGCTGTAAAAAAAGCGGGAAATTAAAAATATGATAAGGGGAAAAAATGATTTTAGATTTGATTCGGGGGAAATCGTTTTGAAGAAAATTTTACGGTGTCTACTTATGCTGTTTGTGTTTGCCGCCGTATCATCCGCGGCAGGCGCCGAACCCGTGATGCTTGGAAACAGGTATATTTCGGAAGATACCAACAGATATGTGTCATTGAATTCATCAGTTAAAAGGTTAAGCTACCGCTTTACGGCGTCTTTTGATATGACCACAAGTTCTTTGTGGCTTTACAGCGGGACAAAATCCGGGTCTGCCAGCTATGAAATAGGAATTCAGACAGATTCCAACGGCGTGCCAAGCGGTACATATTTAAACGGAAGCACAACCACTTCCCTTAATGCGAATGACTGGACGCAGGTGAACATTACAACTGTTGCGCTGACAAAAGGGCAGATATACCACATTTTAATCACAAGCAGCAATGCTTCTGCATCTGCTTACAATAACCTGGCGTATTCTTTTCCCGGGCATAAACTGTTCCCCAAAAATCAGGAATTTGACGGCAACGCGCAGGTATTGGAGTATAACGGGATGTGGCAGGGCGCAAACCTTGGCGAAGGCGGTATGCCGATATTTTTAATAGATGAATCCGGGGCAACTGAATTTGGCAATCCGTTTATGTATCCTTACTATTATTCCATACATGCTGCCGGCACAAGCGGCGTCACCACGGATGACAGCGTTGCGGGCGAAGAAATTGTATGGAACGCGCCCAACACATCAATAACCGGAGTGGAATTTTACGTAAGAAAGTACGGCAATCCGGGAGAGTCTTTAAAGTACAGAATAATTAACGTTACCGACAGCGTGGTTGTGGCGGATGACGTTTTTGCCGATTCCTTAAATATCTCAACTTCTTATACGTGGAAACGGGTGATGTTCACACCTGTTATATTTGAAACCGGAAAAACATACAGAATTTATCTTTACGCTGACGGCGCATCTGAAAGTTTGAACGAATATCAGGTTTTGACAAACGGATGTTATCCAAGAACGGAAACTGTATTTTTGTCGCAGACTTTTGGCGGCACGCAGAATAATTTTATTATTGATTCAAACGGCGGGGCGTCTTTTACAGTTTACAACGACACCGACCTTGTTTACAGCCTTGTGCAGGGAGACGAGGGGTGTGTCCAGGGGACTTTTGGAAAGACCACCAAAGGGTATGGGGCGCCGTGGGCATCTGACGGCGCGTCTTTAAATTCATCAAAATTTAAAATGGGCGTGACGGGCACTGTAAATACAATTAACATTAATATCGCGGGCATGTCTGTAAATTCAGGAATACGCGTGGCGCTGTATTCAAATAATTCATCTTTAAACGGCGGCAAAGGCGGCCCGCAAAATCTGCTGACAGAATCCGCGCCTTACAGCGCGGTATTGGGATGGAACACAATACCGGTGCCTGCGGTTAATATTACCCCGGGTGAATACTGGCTTGCGTATCAGGCGGAAGC
>JAKQNO010000090.1 GCA_029565735.1 bacterium | reverse complement strand
CGATAATATGCCGGCGGTAAAAAACGCGGAAAAAATCAGCGCGCATGCAATTATTTTAACCGCGCGCGGAGTCACGTTTTTTTCACCCTTTAAGTTTAAATACTGTCCTGTCATTTTTAAAGGCATTCAACCCTCTATTTTGTGATGCTTATGATAGCCATCTGTTCATTCTTTCCCCGGTCGTCCGTCTTTATGACTCCGGCGCCTTTCGCGTACCACACGCTTTTATCCGTGGCCCTTCCGCCTTTATAGTCCACCCTTACTGTTTCCATTTCTCCGGCTGTTGTAATAAGCACTTCTTCTTCAGATACCGTTCCCATTATAGGGCCCGCGGCAGTATCAGCCGCCTTGAATTCCGCCCCTTTTTTCACCTTTGCCGGAAGCATTAACATTCCGTAAGGTTTTTTCTCCCCAAAGTTCTCGGAAGTATACGCTTTTATTATCCCTGTCTTGCCTGCCGAATAATATTCCTGAACGGTAAAATTATTTCCGGTATCTGTCCTGTTTAATATCGCGTGGTCCGCGCCGTTGATTGACTCTTTCTTGTCAAGAAACTCCCAGCGTTCCGGGCTTTTCCCGGAAACGTTAAAAAGCATTACTCCCGAATTTTCCACGGGAAAATATTCCTGATAGTTTGGTTTTAAAACATTTAAAACAACAACAGCCGCTGTTATAAGAACGGCCGCGCCTGCCGCGATATACGCGATATATATTAAGTTCATCTTATTGCCGCTTTTTTTACCGGTAACGCCCATCTGTTCCCTTTTTTCAAGCATCTTATCTATGTCAATTTCAGCCATGCTGTCCTCCTGATTAAACGCGGCTTTTTATTGCCGCAAGTTTTTTTACAGCTTCAAACACTTCATCTGCGCTTATTTTTTTCATGCATTCAATGTCCCTTTCAGGGCACTGCGTTTTATCGCATTGCGCGCATTCCAAACCGCTTACCACAGCAGGATAATCGGAATTATCCGCCGGATTCCACGAAACGCTGTTTGTGGGGCCGAATATCGTAACTGCCTGCGTCTTCATTGCCACCGCTATATGTTTCGGCGCGCCGTCATTTGTCACCAATACATCCAGCTGCCCGATAAGGGCCGCAAGTTCCTGCAGCGCCGTTTCCGGAGCCATTATTATACCCTGTTTTGCCCCGCAATTGCCTATAACTTTTTCAGCCAAATGCTTTTCCCCCGGCCCCCATAATACCACCACTGCAGAGCCGTCTATTTTGTCTAAAATCAGCTCCGCAAGCCTGCCGAATTTTTCTTCAGGCCAGCGTTTTGTGGGCCAGGTTCCGGACGGGTTAAGCCCTATCACCGGGCCGCTTCCTTTTATGGAGTTTATAAACCGCGCGGCTTTGTCTTTTTCCTCCTGCGGGATAAAAAAATCAAGCGACTCTCCGTCTTCGGGAATGCCTATAGCCGCCAGAAGCTGCGTGTGGTAATGGACATTGTACATAGGGTCCTGCGCCGGCTTCACTTTTATGTTATATAAATGCTTC
>JAKQNO010000089.1 GCA_029565735.1 bacterium | reverse complement strand
CGATAATATGCCGGCGGTAAAAAACGCGGAAAAAATCAGCGCGCATGCAATTATTTTAACCGCGCGCGGAGTCACGTTTTTTTCACCCTTTAAGTTTAAATACTGTCCTGTCATTTTTAAAGGCATTCAACCCTCTATTTTTTTATGCTTATAATATCCATCTGTTCATTTTTTCCCCGGTCGTCCGTCTTTATGACTCCGGCGCCTTTCGCGTACCACACGCTTTTATCCGTTGCCCTTCCGCCTTTATAGTCCACCCTTACTGTTTCCATTTCACCCGCGGTGGTTACAAGCGTTTCTTCTTCCGACACCGTCCCCATTATCGGGCCCGCGGCTGTGTCAGCAGCCTTGAATTTTGCCCCTTTTTTCACCTTTGGCGGAAGCATTATCATTCCGTAAGGTTTTTTCTCCCCAAAGTTCTCGGAAGTGTACGCTTTAATTATGCCTGTCTTTCCTGCCGAATAATATTCCTGAACGGTAAAATTATTTGCGGTATCTGTCCTGTTCAATATTGAATACTCCGCGCCGTTGATTGACTCTTTCTTGTCAAGAAACTCCCAGCGTTCCGGGCTTTTGCCGGAAACGTTAAAAAGCATTATGCCCGTTTTTTCCACGGGGAAATATTCCTGATAGTTTGGTTTTAATACATTTAAAACAACAACAGCCGCGATAGCAAGCGCAGCCGCGCCCGCCGCTATGTATATCAGGTTCATCTTATTGCCGCTTTTTTTACCGGTAACGCCCATCTGTTCCCTTTTTTCAAGCATCTTATCTATATCAATTTCAGCCATGCCGTCCTCCCTGATTAAACGCGGCTTTTTGCCGGCGCAAGTTTTTTTATAGTTTCAAAAACTTCCATTTCGCTTATTTTTTTCATACATTCAATGTCCCTTTCAGGACACTGCGTTTTATCGCACGGCGCGCATTCAAGCGCGCTTACCACAGCAGGATAATCGGAATTATCCGCCGGATTCCACGAAACACTGTTTGTGGGGCCGAATATAGTAACTGCCGGCGTCTTCATTGCCACTGCAATATGTTTTGGCGCGCCGTCATTTGTCACCAATACATCCAGCTGCCCGATAAGGGCCGCAAGTTCCTGCATCGCCGTTTCCGGAGCCATTATTATACCCTGTTTTGCCCCGCAATTGCCTATAACTTTTTCAGCCAAATGCTTTTCCCCCGGCCCCCATAATACCACCACTGCAGAGCCGCTTATTTTGTTTAAAATCATTTCCGCAAGGCTGCCGAATTTTTCTTCAGGCCAGCGTTTTGTGGGCCAGGTTCCGGACGGATTAAGCCCTATCACCGGGCCGCTTCCTTTTATGGAGTTTATAAACCGCGCGGCTTTGTCTTTTTCCTCCTGCGGGATAATAAAATCAAGCGTCTCTCCGTCTTCCGGAATGCCTATAGCCGCCAGAAGCTGCGTGTGGTAATGGACATTGTACATAGGGTCCTGCGCCGGCTTCACTTTTATGTTGTATAAATGCTTCCTTACCCTGAAAGTAAAACCCGCCCTGTACCGCGCGCCGCTTAAAAAAGCCATAAGCGCGGAGCGCAGGTTGCCGAACAGGTCAAAAACAAGGTCGTACTTATTTTTGGCAAGCAATGAGTAAAATTTTAAATCATTAACGCTTTTGACGATAAAATTCGCGTTTTTATATTTATTCTTGTCAAACACTATAACGTTTGAAAGATACGGATTGCCTTTAAGTATTTTTGCCGGAAAAGGCCCGGCAACATAATCTATCACGGCGCCGGGCAGCGCTTTTCTTAGGGCGCGTATAAAAGGCGTGGTTAAAAGCACATCGCCTATCGCGCCGGGGCGTATTATCAGAACTTTTTTAACTTTTGAAAAATCAACTTTTATCACGATGCTCCCTGAATGTACTATTTAATTTTTAATCCTGCGTTTTAAGGATATTCCCGTCAAAAACCAGAACATCAAAGCCACCTGCGAAGAAAACAGGTTGTATTCAAACAGTCCGTTTATTATAAACACGGCTGTTACCGCAAAAAAAGCAATAAGCGCGTGTTTGTCATAGCCGCCCGCCTTTAACGCGCCGCGAAGCTGTGATACAAGCAGAGAGATAAAAAGCCATACCAGAGCACCAAGCCCCAAAACGCCGTCTATTACAGCAACCTGAATCGCCGTATTATGCAAATGCCCCTGCTGTTTTTCCTGCGCTTGCGGATTAATGTACAATGGATATATTTTCCCCACATTCGCCGTGCCTATTCCCAGCCACGGTTTGTCTTTAATCATTTTTATTCCGCTTTGCCACATATAAGCCCGCTCTATATTGGAAGTGCCTTTATTCGCGTTAAACGAACTCATTGCCCTTTTACCCACTGCCGTGTCTTTTAGGGCAAAGCCGGCAGCCGCCATAACAACAAGAAAAATTACAAAATACTTTTTACCTGCCGTAAAAAAAACAATAGCCATTCCGCATAAAGCCGCAAACCAGGAACCCCTGGTAAAAGTAAAAATAAGCCCAAGCCCGGCAAAAACAGAGCCAAGCGAGAATAAAACAACATTCAGTTTTTTTATGCTTAATGACTTTAGTTCAGCCACCGCGAAACCCGCAAGCGCCACGCATGCCATGGCAAGCATACCGCCGGCGTGCATGTGGTTGCCGGAAAAAGAGACAGCCCGAAAATCAGCTTCGTGCAGTATTAACCTGTGGTATATGCCCGTGGAAAAAGCGTATCCGCCCACAAGTATCGCGCCCGCCGCAAAGAACCTTATAAGCATCTCTGTATTCAAAGAACCGCGCGAGATGTAAGCCGCAAGAAAAACCGCGCCCATTATATAGACCTTTTTAAAGTCTTTGATGCTGTTTAAAGGATCAATTCCAAACACCGCGGCAATAAAATGGATAACAATGAATACTATAAAAGGTATTAATATATATTTGCTTATGTCAAAAGCTGTTTTATCGCTCTCTTTTACAATCAGGGCAATCCATAAAACCAGCGATAAAATATAGAATATCTCCGCCATTGTGATGGACACAGCAGACACCGCCGCATACCCGCACAAAGCCCAAAAAGCGCCTGTTTTAAGGTCAATTTTAACCATTACAGCTCCTTTTATATATAATAATATAATATTATAAACTAATATGGGTGTTATGGCAAACAGATAAAACAGGAGATTGGAGGGACGGATGCACGGAGGGACAGAGGGACAGAGGGTCGGAGGGTCGGAGGGTCGGAAGGTCGGAAGGTCGGAAGGTCAGAGGGTCGGAGGGTCGGAGGGTCGGAGGGTCGGTTTGGTAGACGCGGGTCTTTAGCCCGCGGCAGTTGAATTTTTTGCTATGTTCTCCCGCCTTTACGTCAAACGCTTATGCTTATCTGCTTATAGCTTAATTTGCTATTATTTTCGCTTATGCTTAATTGCCTATAGCTTAATCCGCTATTTTTTCCGCCCCATCCATCATTTGAACAGGAACTTTTATCATCATCTTAACCGTTTTGCCGGATTTGGTATTCCCCGGCACCGGCGTCGGCGAAGCAGCAAATATAGCTGTTGTTATTAATCTCTTTACACTGATCTTAAACCAAATAATTCGCTTAACATTATCAACTCACGAATCAGGTTCTGATAATATGTTAAGTGTTCAATAAAATGCACGTGGGTTCCAAACATTTGTTAAAATAGTTATGTCGAGTAACTAAAACAAAGGAGGAATCCCACATGCATTATGTCGGTGTTGATTTGCACAAAGAACAGTCTTGGTT
>JAKQNO010000049.1 GCA_029565735.1 bacterium | reverse complement strand
GCCATTCCCAGCGTTGCCGGTTTAATTTCGTTTAATTTCTGGCGGGCTTCCAAAGGCAGCCCTTCCGCGTTCATATAATCAAAATCAGCAGGGATTGCTTTTTCTTCCAATTTTCTGAATTTTTCAATCTGCTCATTCTGTTTTTTTATGTAGCCCTCGTATTTTATTTCGGATACAAAATACTCCAGCACGTGATCGGGGATTTTGGGCAACTCTGTAAAGGCGCAAAGCGTTTCATACGGCACTTCCGGCCTTCTTAAAAGCTGCAACAGGGAACTTTCCGCGTTTAAAGTGGGAGTCCCTATATCTTTTAATTTATTATCCGTTTCCGCGCCGGGGTGTATGTATATTTTGTTAAGGCGTTCTTTTTCTGACTTAAAAAATTCTTTTTTAAACATAAACGTGTCATAGGTCTTATCGTCAATAAGCCCGAAAGAACGCCCGTATTCCATAAGGCGTATATCGGCGTTGTCATTCCTTAAAACAAGCCTGTGTTCAGCGCGCGACGAAAATAAGCGGTAAGGTTCTGTCACGCCTTTTGTCACTAAATCATCTATCATAACGCCCATATAGCCCTCTTCGCGGCCGGGGGAAAACATGGCCCTGCCCGACAGCCGTAAAGCCGCGTTAATGCCGGCTATTAAACCCTGCCCGGCGGCCTCTTCATAGCCCGATGTCCCGTTAATCTGGCCGGCAAAAAACAGCCCCGGTATTAATTTCGTTTCAAGGTATTTATTAAGCTGCGTGGGCGGCGCGTAATCATATTCAATGCCGTAGCCGGGGCGCGTGATTTCGGCTTTTTCCATTCCCTCAATCGTGCGCACGTACATTAACTGCACGTCACGCGGTAATGATGTGGACAGACCGTTTAAATACAGCTCGTTTGAATTTCTTGCTTCGGGTTCCAGAAAAACCTGGTGAGAGGTTTTTTCGGGAAATTTAACAACCTTGTCTTCAATGGAAGGGCAGTACCTTGGCCCTATTCCGAATATCATCCTGTCGGTGGCGCTGTAAAGGGGAGAACGGTCCAGATTCTGCATTATTATCTTTGCGGTATTTTCATTTGTCCTTGCAAGCCAGCACATAATCTGCTGAATTTCAATTTTATCAGTCCTGAAAGAAAAAGGCACGGGCGCACTATCTCCCGGCTGAGGCATAAGTTTATCAAGGTCAACGGACCTGATATCAACGCGCGGGTTTGTGCCTGTCTTCATGCGGCCAAGCTTGAAACCAAGTCCTGCAAGCGATTCTGACAGCCCCTGTGAAGGCGGGTCGCCAAGCCGGCCGCCTTTAAATTTCTGCAGCCCTATATAAATGGTCCCGTTTAAAAATGTCCCGGTGGTTATTATTACGGATTTTGCGGAATAAAAAGTTGAAGTATCTGTGATAATACCTGTAATGCCTTTGCCGTCAGCTGTAATTTCTTTTACTGACGCCTGTTTAATATCAAGGTTTTTTGTGTTCTGAAGCGTGCGCCGCATGTAGGCGGGGTATTCATATTTATCCGCCTGCGCCCTTAAACCGCGCACGGCAGGGCCTTTATTTGAATTTAACACTTTAAACTGGATTGATGTCCTGTCGGCGGCAAGCGCCATTTCCCCGCCTAAGGCGTCAATTTCACGGACAAGGTGGCCTTTGGCAAGGCCGCCAATCGCGGGATTGCACGAAAGCTGGGCTATGTGGTCTATGTTGATTGTAAACAGGGCGGTTTTAAAACCCATGCGCGCGGGCGCAAGCGCCGCTTCGCAGCCGGCGTGGCCGGCGCCTATTACAATAATGTCGTAGCTGTTTTCCGGGGTCAAAGGTCTCTCCGTTTTTAAGTTTTGTATGATTATACATAAAAGGGGTGTGATTTACAATTACCGTTATGATATAGTGTTTCTGTAATTAATTTAAAGGAGACAATTAATGTCCAATGATATTAAATCAATGACCCTGCAGGAAATACAGGATGTAATAAAATCCGCGGGGTTTGAAAAGTACAGGGCGCAGCAGGTATATGAATGGGTTTACAAAAAAAAGGCGCAGCATACCGATGATTTTAAAAATATACCGCTGAAGGTAAGGGAATACCTTGAAGCCAATTATGATTTTTTTCTGCCTGAAATTTTAAAAATGCAGGAATCGGAAATTGACGGTACAAAAAAACTTCTGCTGCAGCTTGATGAGGATACAAAGATTGAAACTGTTATTTTAAATGATGAGGGCAGGTACACCGCGTGCATATCTTCACAGGCAGGGTGCGGGTGCGGCTGCGCGTTTTGCGCCACCGGAACGCTTGGATTAAAAAGGGACCTTACAGCCGGAGAGATAACAGGGCAGTTTTTAAGGGATGAAATAGAGGCAGGACAGCCGCTGGATAATGTGGTATTCATGGGAATGGGAGAACCGCTTTTAAACACAGATAATGTCTTTAAAGCGATAAAGATTCTGTCCGACCCGCATGGCAGGGGATTTTCACAGAAAAGGATAACGGTTTCCACCGTAGGTATTATTCCGGGTATTGATGCCCTGGCAGAAGAAGGATTTAAAGTGAACCTTGCGGTATCCCTAATCACCGCAGACCCGGCAGAGAGGGCGAAAATTGTCCCTATGGAAAAGAAGTATCCCATAAAGGACGTCATAAAAGCCGCGAAAAAATACGCTATGAAAGCCGAATCGCGCCTTACTTTTGAATACGTGCTTATGGAGGGGGTAAATGATTCGCCTGAAGACGCTGAAATCCTTGTGGAATTAATAAGGGGGACAGAGTGCAGGGTAAATCTTATCCCCTATAATAAGGTAAGCGGCAAAAAGTTTGCTTCAGGCCGGCGCGAAAAGGTTTTAAATTTCCAGAGAATATTAAAGGAATACAGGATAAACGCGCTTATAAGAAAGGAAAAGGGCGCGGATATTGACGCGGCGTGCGGCCAGCTTGCCGCAAAAGAGGGGAAAAAATAAGGGATAAAGGGCCAAATTCTGCTGTGCTCCGTCTCTGCGTTTTTACCCCTTTAACCGCCAAAAAGTAAAAAATCTTGACTTTTGCCGGTAAAAGTGTAAAAATACTAACACGTTTATTATAAAATCAATTATTAAAATATTTGAAGGAGGATTACCGTGAAGAAAAAGCTTTTTGTAGTTTTTTCGTTAGTTGTTTTAGCCTCGCTTTTAGTGTTTACAGCCTGCAACAAACCCCTTGGAGGAACCAACAAAATCAGGTTCATGTACTGGGGTGATGTAACCGAAATTGAAATCATAAACCAGGCAATCGCGGAGTTTGAAAAAGCCACAGGCGTGAAGGTAAGCGCTGAAAGGGCTCCTTCAGGACCTCCGTATATGGAAAAAGTATTGACCCAGTTTGCGGGCGGAAGCGCGCCTGACGTGCTTTTTGTTGAAGCAAACAACTTTAAGAAATTCGCGGAAAAGGGAGTTCTGGAAGATCTTACACCGTATCTTGCAAACGAAACAGCATTTAAAAAAGGCGATTTTTATCCGGAAATCATTGACAGGTTTACCGTTGACAACAAGCTTTATGTGCTTCCAAGGGACATAGCGCCTATCTGCGTTGTTTATTACAACAAAGACCTTTTCAAAGCGGCGGGCGTTACCCCTCCGACAGACAACTGGACATGGACGGAATTCCTTTCAAAGGCAAAGAAACTTGTAAAGAAAGACGCGCAGGGAAGGGTAGTTCAGTTTGGATTTGTTGATGACTGGCCCATCTGGGAATCGTGGGTTTTAAGCAACGGCGGTTCGCTTGTTGACAACATAAAGAATCCCACAAAGTGCACCCTTGATAAGAAAGCCGCTTATGACGCGATACAGTTCAGGGCGGATATGATACACAAATATAAAGTTATGCCTTCGCCTTCGCAGATGACTGCAATGGGCGGAATGGGTTCCGGAGACATGTTCGTATCAGGAAAGGCCGGTATGTTCTACAGCGGCATCTGGAAGACGCCTTCGTTCAGGCAGATAAAGGACTTTAAATGGGACGTTGTTATGTTCCCGAAAGGTCCCACCGGAGTAAGGGCTTTCTCCACCGGCGGTTCCGGATACGCAATCACAAATAAATCCAAGAATAAAGAAGCGGCATGGAAGCTTGTAACATATCTTGCCGGAGAAAAAGGCCAGACACAGCTTGCGCAGACAGGCCTTGCGCAGCCTGCAATGAAAAAGATAGCTGAATCGCCCGCGTTCCTTGACGGGCAGGACCCGAAGAATAAAAAGATTGTCCTTGCGGGCGTAAAGTACGTTAAGTTTATGCCTCTTGTTTCTGACTGGGAAGAAATCAACGTAAGCATGATAGCCCCCAAGTTTGACAAGATCTGGAGCGGAAAAGCGACAGCAAAGGAAATCTGCCAGGAAATAGTGCCTGAAATAAATGACAGTTATTTTTCCGAATAAGACTGAACTTTAGAATAATAAGCGGAGGAAGATGATGAGCACGAATCCTGCCAGTGTAAGACATAAAACAGGCTCTCATGAAGCCGCATGGGGCTATGTGTTTATAAGCCCGTGGATACTTGGGATGATACTTTTTGTAGGCGGCCCGATTATCGCTTCTTTGGTGCTTGCTTTCTGTAAATGGGACCTTTTAACGCCGATTCAGTTTGTCGGGCTTGACAATTTCGCTCAGATGTTCGGCGACAAGAAGTTCTGGATAAGCCTTGGCAACACTTTTTATTATACAATTTTCGCGGTGCCGCTTGGTATAGTGGGTTCAATACTTGTGGCGCTTTTAATGAATCAGGAATGGAAAAGCGTAAGGCTTTTAAGGACAATATATTACCTGCCGTCTGTTACAGCCGGTGTTGCGTCCGCCATTATCTGGATGTGGCTGTTTAATCCGGATTTCGGCTTAATCAACTACGGCTTAAGCATGATGGGCATAAAAGGGCCGCTTTGGCTTGCTGATGAAGCGTGGTCAAAACCCGCACTTGTTGTAATGAGCCTTTGGGGCGTCGGCGGAAACATGATTATTTATCTTGCCGGCCTTCAGGGAGTTCCAAGGCAGCTTTATGAAGCCGCGGAAATTGACGGAGCGGGCCTGTGGCACAAATTCAGGCACGTTACAATCCCCATGTTAACGCCTGTAATTTTCTTTAACTTAATCATGAGTATAGTATGGTCTTTCCAGATATTCACGCAGGTTTACACAATGACCGGCGGACAGGGAGGCCCTGCTGATTCAACGCTTGTGCTGGTCCTTTACATTTACCACTTTGCCTTTAAGTACCATCATATGGGATATGCCTGCGCGCTTGCATGGGCGCTATTCCTGGTTATTATGATATTTACATTCATGCAGTTCAAGATTGCGGGCGGATGGGTCCATTACGAAGGCGAACTTAAGAAATAAATAATACCACTAAATACTTGGAGGTTATGTAATATGGAGCAGCAGCAGAACAGCTTCTGGGCAAGCAAAAAGAAACAGGATAAGATGGTAAGCCTGGTTCTGTATTTAATTGCCTGGACAGGCGCGTTGATATTTGTTATACCGCTCGTCTGGATGGTATCAACATCCCTTAAATATCCCACGGATATTTTTACTACTCCGCCAAAATGGCTTCCCATTTCCAATATACAATGGAAGGCTGATTCAACCGTGCGTTCCCAGCAGGCCGGATATGTAAAGCTTGCAAAAGGCGCGAACGGCACACAGGTGATATATCTGATGTCAAGCACGAAAAGGACGGCAAAGGTTGTTGACACAATGAAACTTTCCGGCGCCGCGAAGTTAAATGTTGAAAAGGGAGTATATGTGAAGGAAGGCGATATTGTAGCCGAACTTCCAAAGACCGGCGTTGCGCGGGTTAACGGAAACATCATAATGATAACGGACAAAGACGGCAACATTATTGATACAATTGAAACCCCGCCCAATTCAAAGATTAAGGTTAACACAGGCGACCGTGTGAATGAAAATGACAGGGTTGCTGTCATACCGCCGCAGTGGCACAACTATATGGAAGCGTGGAGCCCGAAGGCTTTAAGCGAAACATTCACCACGTACCTGCTTAACACGATATTTATCACCGTCTGCGGGCTTTTGGGAACCATGTTAAGCTCCGCTTTTGTGGCGTACGGATTTTCAAGGTTCAAATTCCCTTACAGGGACCAGCTTTTCCTTGTAATGGTAAGCACCATGATGATTCCCGCGCAGGTAACAATGATACCCACGTTCATCCTGTTCAAATATATAGGATGGATTGACACTTTTGCCCCGCTTATAGTCCCCACGTTCTTCGGCGGCGGCGCGTTTAACATCTTCCTCATGAGGCAGTTCTTCATGACTATACCTTACGAGCTTGATGACGCGGCAAAAATTGACGGCTGCAACTATTTCCAGATTTTCTGGCTTATCCTCATGCCGCTTGTAAAGCCGGCCCTTGTCACAATTGCAATATTCGGATTTGTGTACAACTGGAACGACTTTATGAACCCGCTTATTTACCTTAACAGTTCCAGCAAATACACGCTGGCTCTGGGGCTTCAGACATTTACCACCATGTACGGCAGCTACTATCACCTTATGATGGCCGCTTCCACAATAGTGCTTCTTCCGATACTTATTGTTTTCTTCTTCGGTCAGAAGTACTTCATAGAAGGCGTCGCGACAAGCGGATTAAAAGGCTAATAAAAGATTTAATAATTAATGATTACACCAAAGCCCCGGACCAAAATCCGGGGCTTTTTTTTTGCTTTGAAATGAATATAAAAAGGGGTAAAAAGTGAAGCGTTATATTTTAAAAAGGCTGCTGCTTGCCGTACCGGTGCTTTTTGGCATCACGCTTATCACTTTTTTTATCATCCACCTCACGCCGGGCGGTTTTACGGCGGTTAATATGCAGATGGATATACGGACTTCGCCGGATTCAATAGAAAGGATGCGGCATCTGTACGGGCTGGATAAGCCCGTTATTTCGCAGTACATTGACTGGTTTGGCAGGACAATTACTTTTAATTTTGGGGAATCTTTTATAGACCACAGGCCGGTGCTGCACAAGGTGGCGGAGCGCCTTCCCGCAACCCTTCTTCTTAACATACTGTCGCTTGCTCTGGTGTTTTTTTTCGGCGTCATACTGGGCGTAATCTCCGCGGTTAAAAGAAATACCGCTGTTGATAAAATAATAACCGTGTTTACCTTTATCGGATATTCAATACCCACATTCTGGCTGGCGCTTATTCTTATGCTTTTTGTTTCCGTGAAAGCAGGGCTGCTTCCCGTGTCAGGGATGGTTTCCATTGATTTTGATTATATGACCCTGCCGCAGAAAATAGGGGACTTATTATCGCATCTTGTACTGCCGCTTATTGTCACATCCATAGGCGGGCTGGCTTACATATCCCGTTTTGTAAAGTCAGGCATGGTTGAAGCGCTTTCCCAGCAGTATGTAAGGGCTGCGTACGCCAAAGGTTTAAGCAGAAAAACCGTATTGTACAGAAGCGCGCTGAAAAACAGCCTGCTTCCCGTCATCACGCTTCTTGGCATGTCTGTGCCCGGGCTGATAGGCGGAAGTTTTATATTTGAAACAATATTCGCGTGGCCGGGGATGGGGCGCCTTGCTTACGAATCTGCTTTAAGTTTTGACTATCCTGTGATAATGGGTGTTGTGACAATGGGCGCTGTTCTGACTTTGCTTGGAAACCTGGCTGCTGACATAGCTTACGCCGCGGTTGACCCAAGGATAAGGTATAAATAAGATGAACAAAATGATGAAAGCAGGGCTTGCGGTTGTGATTTTAATTGTCATAGCCGCGGTTTTTGCGCCTGTAATAGCGCCGCAGGATTACCGCAAACAGGATGTTTCCAACAGGCTTATGCCGCCTTCAAAAGCGCATGTTATGGGCACCGACGAACTTGGCAGGGACGTGTTTTCAAGGCTTGTGCGCGGCACCCGCGTTTCAATAACAGTGGGGGTGCTGGCTGTTTTAATTTCCGCGGTCATCGGCGTTCTTCTTGGCATAATTGCCGGGTATTTTGGCGGCGTAATTGACAATATAATAATGCGCGGCGTGGATATATTCCTGACAGTGCCCACTTTATTTCTGATACTTATGCTTATTGTCTTTCTGGGGCCTTCGGTTTTTAACATAGTCATTATCATAGGCCTTACGTCGTGGACCGATATTGCAAGGATAGTAAGGGCGGAGGTATTATACATAAAGAAACTGCCTTACGCGGAAGCCGCGGCCGTGCTTGGATTTAAAAAACGCAGAATTATGTTCGGGCATATACTTCCAAACGCTTTTGCGCCGGTTCTTGTCTATATCACATTCGGCGTATCAGGAGCCATACTTGCGGAATCAGGCCTTTCTTTTCTTGGACTTGGCGTGCAGCCGCCGGAGCCAAGCTGGGGAAACATACTTACATCAGGCAAGGACTATATTGACACGGCGTGGTGGCTTGTCTTATATCCGGGCTTGTCAATTTTTGCGGCTGTTTTTTCCTTTAACCTTCTGGGCGAAGGTTTAAGGGATTACCTTAATCCCAAACTGGACAGGGAGGGGTAATGGACATTATAAATGTGTCAAATCTTTATGTAAAATACGCGGCAAGAAAAAAATATAATATGGCGGTAAACGGAGTTTCGCTGGATATTAAAGAGGGCGAATCCGCGGCAATCGCGGGCGAATCAGGGTGCGGAAAAAGCACGCTTGCCAGCGCGCTTTTAAAACTTCTTCCTGAAAACGCGCAGGTATCCGGAAATGTAATGCTTGACGGTATTGATGTTTTTGCGGCAGGGGAAGAACAGCTTAGAAAAATAAGGGGCAATACCGCGGGAATGATATTTCAGGACCCGGGCGCCTCTTTAAACCCTCTTTTTTCGGTAAAACAGCAGATTGAAGAGGCCATAACCGCGCATTTTGGAAAAACAGAAAAGGAAGAGTTAAAAAGAAAATCTCTGGAGCTTCTTTCGGACGCAGGCATTACGGACGCGCAGCGCGTTTATAATTCATACCCGCACCAGTTAAGCGGCGGATTGCAGCAGAGGGTGATGGCGGCAATCGCGCTGTCCTGCGGCCCGAAAATTCTTATTGCAGACGAACCCACCACAGCCCTTGATGTCACTGTTCAGGCGCAGATTGTTGAGCTTCTGAAAAAATTAAAAGAAGAGCATAAGCTTACATTATTGCTTATAACGCACGACCTTCACCTTGCAAACGCCCTTGCTTCAAGGATAATAGTTATGTACGCCGGGAAAATAGCGGAAGACGGCGCTGTTAAAAGCGCCAAGACAGCATTACACCCTTATACTGCCGCGCTTTTTAAAATCATACCTTCGCTGGATTCGCCAAAAAGGCATTTTGAAGTAATACCCGGAGAGGTGGCTTCTGCGGAACATAACGGCAATTTCTGCGCTTTTTCTCCGCGCTGCCCTTACGCGGATGATAGATGCAGAAGTGAAAAACCGGAATTAAAAGAGGTAAAACCCGGCCATTTTGTAAGGTGTTTTTATCCGGGCGGGAAAAAATGAATAATATAATACTGCGCGCGGAAAAGATAAACAAACATTTTATGGCGGAAGGTATTTTTGGCGCCGCACGGTATAAGGTAAACGCGCTTGTTGACGCGTCTGTTGAGGTGAAAAAAGGCGAAATACTGGCGCTTGTGGGTGAAAGCGGTTCCGGTAAAACCACGCTTGCAAGGATAATATCAGGGCTGGAAAAACAGGATTCAGGTGCAGTATTACTGGACAGAAAAATACCGGATTATAAAAATCCCGATGAACGGCGCAAGGTTCAGTATGTTTTTCAGGATACATATTATTCCTTAAATCCAAGGATGAAAATTAAGGCTGTATTGGCAGAACCGCTTAAAGTGCATTTTGGATTAAAAAAAGAAAAGCTGAATGAAAAGATAAACAAAATGCTGCAGTCAGTCGGGCTTGGCGCTGACGCCATGGAAAAATACCCGCATGAATTGTCAGGCGGCCAGCGGCAAAGGGTGGGTATTGCAAGGGCGTTATCGGTTAATCCGGAACTGTTGATAGCGGATGAACCTGTCTCTTCGCTTGACGTATCTGTTCAGGCGCAGATATTAAAACTGCTGTCTGACCTGAACGAAACAACAAAGATATCCATAATATTTATAACGCACGATTTAAGGGTGGTAAAAAGCCTTGCTGATACAGTTGCTGTAATGAACAGGGGAGAGATAGTTGAATACGGTGTTGTGGAAGAAGTTTACGCCAATCCCCGCAGTGAATATACAAAGACGCTGCTTGGAGCGGTGAAGGGGTAGAGAAACTGATGGTCGGAAGGTCAGAAGGTTAGAAGGTCGGAAGTTTGTTTTAGCCGACCATCCGAACATCTGTGCGTCTGACCATCGTTATTTAATGCCTAAAATCCCCTGAAATTACCGGGCATCTGCCCAAAAGACGGTTTGCCGTGGCGGGTTTTTTTACCCATCTTTTTCATCATCTTTTTTGACATATTGAATTGTTTTAACAGCTTGTTTACGCGTTCCACCGGCATTCCGCACCCTTTGGCGATTCTTTTTTTTCTGCTGTCATCAAGGATTTCCGGCTTTCTGCGTTCTTTAGGCGTCATTGAAAGTATGATAGCTTCGGTGTGTTTAAGTTCTTTTTCATCTATTTTTACATTATCAAGGCCCATATTGGCTGCGCCCGGTATCATCTTTAAAAGTTCGTCAAGGGGCCCCATATTTTTCATTGTCTTCATCTGTTCAAGAAAGTCCTCAAGGTTAAATGTGGCTTTGCGGAATTTTTCTTCTGTTTTTTTGGCTTCTTCTTCCGTGACTGATTTCTGGACTTTTTCCACAAGCGATACGATATCGCCCATTCCAAGAATGGAAGATGCCAGCCTGTCCGGGTGAAACAGTTCAAACCTGTCGGCTTTTTCGCCTGTGCCCATAAACTTAATGGGGACTCCGGTGACGTATTTCATGGAAAGCGCCGCGCCGCCCCTTGCATCGCCGTCAATTTTTGTTAATACAATTCCTGTTAATCCCACTGCTTCGTTGAATGTCTTTGCCACGTTAACGGATTCCTGGCCAAGCATTGAATCCGCCACAAGAAAAACTTCGTTCATCGGGATGGCTTTTTTTATCACTTCTATTTCTTTTATCATTTCTTCATCAATGTGAAGGCGGCCCGCGGTGTCAAAAACAACTATATCATACAGTTTTGTTTCCAGAAGGGAATATGCGTTTTTGCATATTTTAACCGCGTCGTTGTGTTCTTCCGTGTAAAAGTCCGCGCCTATCATGCCGGCAAGTTTTTTAAGCTGTTCCTTGGCCGCAGGCCTGTAAGTGTCAGCGCCTACAAGCAGTATGCGGGGAAGTTTTTTTTCGTTTTTTAAGTACAGCCCAAGTTTTGCGGCTGTGGTGGTTTTACCCGACCCCTGAAGCCCCACAAGCATAATCAAAGTTGTGGTGCGTGAAGTGTCTATGCCGGTATTTTTTTCGCCAAGAAATGACGCAAGTTCGTCATGGACTATTTTGGTAAACTGCTGACCCGGCGATACCGCGTTTAAAACTGATTCGCCCAGGGCTTTTTCCTTAACCGCGGCTACAAAGTCTTTTACAACCTTATAATTGACGTCCGCTTCAAGCATTGACATGCGTATGGCTTTAAGCGCTTCTTCTATGTTTGCTTCGGAAATTATGCCTGTGCCGCGTATTTTGCGGATGACAGAATCAAGTTTTTTTGAAATCGTGTCAAACATTACCGGCAGCCCTTTACGGAATTACGTATTTCATCCGCGGCTTTAACGCGGTCAGGGGCGCCGAATATGGCGCTGCCCGCAACCAGTATGTCCGCGCCCGCGGTGCAGGCAAGGGGGGCGGTTGCGGTATTGATGCCGCCGTCAATTTCTATAAGGCATTTATAACTGTTTTTATCAATAAGCGCGCGCAGTTCTGATATTTTTGAAAGCATATCCTGCATGAATTTCTGCCCGCCAAAACCCGGTTCCACCGTCATAATAAGGATAAGGTCAAGTTTGTCCATAAATTTAAAAAGGGAAGAAACAGGGGTGCCGGGTTTTACTGACAAACCCGCTTTTTTCCCGGCCGCGTGAATTTCGTTAATTACAGCGCCGCAGTCTTTTGATGCTTCATTATGTATGGTGATGTAGTCGCAGCCGGCGTCAAGGTAGTTTGAAATGTAACGTTCCGGTTTTTCTATCATAAGATGCGCGTCAAAAGGCAATGATGTATGGGGCCTGAATGATTTTATCACTTTGGGGCCGAATGTAAGGTTTGGCACAAAATTTCCGTCCATTATGTCAAGGTGCACAAATTCGGCCTTTATCTGTTCCAGAAACTTAAACGTATTCTTAATATCGGAAAAATCCGAATCAAGAATTGAAGGGGCAAGCATCATCTTTGCCATTATTGCGCCTTAAATTCGTGTTCTTTTACAAGTTCATTGCCGACGAATATCTGAACCAAAGCATCGCCGCGAACCACAGGCTGCACTTCAATTTTTTCGTTTACGGTTGTCACCTTGTTGTATATCGCTTCAGTGCCAGCAAGGCTTAAAACCGATATTTTAACGTGTTTTGGCAGCGGGTCGGCGCTTTCAAGCGTAAATGTGACCTTAATAAGGCGTTTTTTAAGGCTTAAATCGTCCTCTTTATTGCTGGCATTAAGAATGATAGGGGTCTTTTTATTCACAGCGTAGCCTGCTTCGGGCGACTGGGATATGATGCTGCCCGAAGGAAGGTCGTTATTTACTTCCACGTTTATTTTTTCAACGGTCAGGTCGTGTTTGCGCAGCGCTTTGTAGACATCAAAAATGTTTTTCTTTTTTACGTCAGGCATCATAAAGACTTCATCTTTTAACCCTTCGGATCTGAGTGTGCTTACGTTTTCGTTGAAAGGGACATCGGCCCCCGCGGCAGGGAACTGGGCGATAACTGTATCTTCCTTATGTATAGAGGAAGAGATTGAATCGTCATAACCCGTGCCAAGGTCAAGGTTTTTAAGGTTAAGAACGGCTTTTGCCTTTATCATTCCCGTGACATCCGGAACCCTTATCATCTTTGAACCGCGGCTTACAACCGCGTAAACGGAACGGCCCTTTTTAATTTTTACTTTTGGTTTTACGTTCTGGGAGACAACAATGCCTTTTTCGTATACATTGCTGTAGACTTCATCTTCAAGTTTTAAGTCAACGCCCATCCTGCCGGCGTTTTTTACGGCTTTTTCAAAGTTCATTCCGGTAAAATCCGGCATGGAAATTGAACCGATAGAGAAAACCAGCTTCATTACGACAGCTGCTGAAATGCCGAACATGATAAACCCGATAAATACAAGCTTTAAAATGTAGGATAAATTGCCCTTTTTCATGTGCACCTTTTAATTTTTTATTTTTTGCCTACCGGAATATTATATGTGATAAGCGTTATTTTGCAAGAAAAATATATGGAAAGGATGGAGGGACGGATGCACGGAGGGACAGAGGGACGGTAAAATCCTTTCGTTCTTCCGGACGTCTTAGCATCCATTCTTTTGTCTTTTTTTTCCGTCCCTCTGTACGTCTTAGCATCCGTTCTTCTGTCTTTTTTCCTTCCGTCCCTCCGTGCATCTGTCCCTCCGTCCCTCTGTCCTTTTGCCCGTTTATCCCGATTGACAATTATGGGGGTTTTTCGTATAATTCTCTATATTTTATGTGTGCCTTTTAACGGGAAAATTCTGCAAAACGCTTTAATAATGGGTAAAAAATGCCCTTAAAAGCAAAACGGAGGTGTTCCTTTGGACGTATTTTTTGGTTACATTGCTAAGTGGTGGTTTGTTTCCGTAATAATCGGGTTGCTGGCTTTTCCAATAACCTTTGTTTTGTTTGGAAAAACGCAGGACAAAGGGTACATGTTCACAAAAATTGTGGGTATCTTCCTTATATCATACTTTTCCTGGCTGCTGGGTTTTTTAAGTTTTTCAACCGGCACCATACTGGGTGTAATAGCCGTAATGACAGGCGTTTCTGTCTGGCTGTTCCTTCAGAATAAAAAGGAAATGATGGCGTTTTTCTCTGAAAAGGCCGCTGTTGTAATCATCGCGGAGCTTTTTTACTTTTTAATTTTCATCGTTTACGCCATGTTCAGAATGAATCAGCCCGATATTGTGGGGACTGAAAAATTCATGGACTTTGCTTTTATGAATTCCATAGTAAAAGCGGACAAAATGCCGCCTTTTGACCCGTGGATGTACGGTGTTGACGCGGCAGGCAAGGCGCTTCACATAAGCTACTATTATTTCGGCTACCTTATGATGGCAATAATGTTCAAACTGACAGCTGTACCCAACGGCATGGCATACAACATAGCGCTTGTATACATAGTGGCGCTTTCCGCGCTTGGAACCGTAGGACTGCTTTACAACCTTACCAAGAATTACCTTATAGGGTTTCTTGCGGCGGCATTTTTGCTTTTAATAAGCAACATAGACGGGTTTATTCAGGTTGTTTCCAATGGCTGGTCCACGGACAACTTTAACTGGTGGCACACATCAAGGATTATTGACAGGCCGAATTACGATATAACCATAAATGAATTTCCGTTCTTTTCGTTCCTTTTAGGCGACCTTCACCCGCATCAGATGGCTATACCATTCGTGCTTCTTGCTCTTAACATAGGGCTTATTTTCACCAAGTGGGAAGAGAAGGATATATTCGGAAAAGAACCGCGCAAACTTTTATTTCTGGGCTTTACAGGGCTGCTTTTAGGCGGGCTTTGGTTCTTAAACAGCTGGGATTTCCCCACATATCTTTTTGTTTTAATGCTCTGCATCGCTGCAAACAGGTATTCTGACCGCGACGGGGTGAAAGATTGGTGGAAAGACGCGCTGACAGGTTTTGGTGTGATATTTCTGGTTTCAATAATTGCGTACCTTCCGTTCACGCTTCTTTTTGGCTCGCAGGCAAAAGGCGTGGGCTTTGTAAAGGCCAACACCGCGATAACTGATTACCTTACAATTTTCGGGATAATGCTTTTCCCGATACTTTCTTTTATAGTGTTCAGGACGCTAAACTGGATTTTCGCGATAAAGGGCGAAAAATCCAAAAAGAGAAAAGAGTACTGCCCGCGCTGCGGAACTGAAATACGCGAAGGCAAAGTTATCTGCGGACAGTGCGGCTACCAGATTACAGGCGTGGAACTTAAGCTTGGCGGGGAAGAGCTTCCTGTTAAAAAAGGGAATCAGTTTATAATGAACGTGTTTAAGCTTTTCTTTAACCCAGGTTCTGTCAAAGACAAAAAAGTATTTATCGGCGTTGCCGCGGCTGTCGCAGCGGCGCTGCTGCTTATAGTTGTTAAAACGGTTTTTGACCTAAACGCGAAATGCCCTGAATGCAAAGGGTTTACGCCCGGCATATTCTCGGGCATAATGTTCCTGCTGTTTGCCTATACTTTTGTGCTTGGGCTTACAAAGGTGGAACAGAAGGAAAACCAGTTTGTGATAATACTTGTTTTTACCGCTTTCTTTGCCGCGCTTGGATGCGAACTGTTTCACATAATTGACACATTCTCGCGCGACGGCGTGCACGCTCCGCTGGAACGCATGAACACGGTTTTTAAATTCTACTATCAGATGTGGATAATGTATTCAATAGCCGCGGCTTACAGCTTTTTCTGGATTAAGCATTTCTATCTAAGGCACAAACACGCTGCGATACGCTGGTCATGGTATACGGTGTTTATTCTTTTAATCGCGGCAGGCATGTTCTATCCTTTTGCCGCTTCAAGCGTAAAGACAGGCGGTTTTTCACGCCCTATGGAACTTGACGGAAGCGCGTTTTTAAAGGACAGAATGTATGAAGGCCGCATGCCCGCGATAGGGGATTACGAGGCAATTCAGTGGCTTAAACAGAATATTAAAGGCAAGCCGGTCATACTTGAAGCGTGGGGCGGCGAGTACACTGAATACGCAAGGATAACTTCATTTACAGGATTGCCCACAGTGCTTGGATGGCCCGGCCATGAACTGCAGTGGCGCGGTAATTATGACGAAGCCGGCCGCAGGCAGGGCATTGTAAGCAAAATATATGAAACTCCGGACGCAAATGAAGCCATGCAGCTGTTAAACCAGTTAAACGTGGAATACGTTTATGTGGGCGTGCTGGAACGTGATAAGTTCGGCGGAGCGGGTAATCTTGATAAATTCAGGCAGTTCATGGATGTTGTGTACACCAACAAATACGACACCATAATATACAAGAAAAGGTAAGGAGGAATAAAAATGGCAGATACAATGAAATGCGCCAAATGCGGCTCCGAGAACCCGAAAGATAATAAGTTCTGCGACAGCTGCGGCGCAAAGCTTACGGCGCAGAGTGAAGCCGTAAAAAAAGAAGGCAGGCCTGACGCAAAAAAGGCTTCCGCGAAAACGGCAAAAACCGCGGACATGGCAATAACCGCGCAGGACCTTGTCCATATCCCGGGCGGTTTTTCCATTAACTGGGAGGTTATAATCTGGCTTTTGATTATTATAGCCGCCTTTGTATCAAGATTTGCCGTGCTTGGCGTAAAGCCGATGCACCACGATGAATCCATGCACGCGTTTTACGCGTGGAAGCTTTTTATGGGCAACGGGTATTCGTATAATCCCATGCTTCACGGGCCGTTCCTTTTCCACGCCAACGCCCTTGTTTATTTCCTGTTCGGCGCCACGGATTATACCGCAAGGATAATGCCTGCTTTTTACGGCATGCTTTGCATCTGGCTTCTGTGGTATTTAAAACCGCAGCTTGGAAAAACAGGCGCGATGGTTACAGCCTTTATTATGGCAATATCGCCTTCTTTTATGTACCAGTCGCGGTATATCAGGAACGATATTTACATAGCGGGCGATACCCTTATGATTGTTGTGGGATTATTTAAATATTTTGAAAATAAAAAACCGGGCTGGCTTTTCCTGGCCGCAATCGGGCTTGCTTTGTCATGGGCCACAAAAGAAGTGACATATATAACATTGTTTATTTTTGGAACATTCTTCTTTGTAAGGTGGATGTGGGAAAATTCCCTTAAAACATCAGACCCTGATAAATATGAAGAAGAGGGCGGCATGCACCGCACGGTTGAATACTGGCTTACAAAACCGGGATTAAAGGTGTTTCTGACAGCGCTTGGTATTTTTGTGGCGATACATGCCCTGTTATTCTTTAACAAAGAACCCAACCATAACTTTTTTGTAAACGCGAAGGGAATAATTGACGGGTACATAGCGGCTTTAACGTACTGGCTTGGCCAGCACGGTGTCGCGCGCGGCAGCCAGCCGTGGTATTTTTACCTGCTGCTTACACCTTTCTATGAACTGCCATCTGTATTTTTTGGGCTGATAGCAACTGTTTATTACGTCATAAAGAAAGAAAAAAGGACGCTGTTTAATATTTTCTGTATCTACTGGTGGATTATGGCGATGATAGTATATTCATGGGCCGGCGAAAAAATGCCGTGGCTTGTGCTTCATCCGCTGCTTCCGCTTATGCTGATTGCGGGAAAAATGATAGCCGATATTATTGACAGCAAAGAACAGACATGGAAACGCGCCGCAGGCCTTGTGATGTTTGTGCTTTTATCGCTTGGTTCCATTCACGGCGCGATTAACGTGTGCTTTTACGGCGAAGGCGCTTCCCCCAAGGAATCGCTGATTTACGTGCAGTCGTCAATGGATTCCACAAAGATAGTCCGCAACCTGGACAATTTTGCGAACAGGATGAAGGCGCTAAAATGGGACAGCCAGGAATTCAGGAATTACAGCCCGTATGACCTGGAAATGGTAATAGAAGACTACTGTTCATGGCCTTTCGCGTGGTATTTAAGGGATTACAAAAAAATAGCATACCCGCCGAAAATGATACCGGATGGCGATGTCGGCAAAGCCATAATATTTTCCGGCATTGAAGAAGCCAACGTTGGCCACGACGCCGCGGTAAAGGCAAAACTTGAAAATGATTACGTGGCATTCAGGTACAAGTTAAGGGAATGGTGGGCGCCTGATGAAAGAAAGTGGTGGAACGCGCCGCTTTTCAGTTCCCCCAACAAACCCGGCAAAATAGAAATGATGTGGGACCGTTTTATGTACCGCGATGTTTGGAACGACCTTGGTTCTTATGATATGGTGGTATACGTCAGGAAGGACCTTGAAAAATACTGGCTGGAGGGCGGAGACAGATGATTAATTTGGCAAATATGTCAAAACAGGAAAAGATAATTATAGGGACGCTTTTTGGTATTCTTCTTATTGTTATTCTTATCATGTTTAATCCGGATAATGTTAGCAAAGAAAGAAAACCGGTTCAGCAGGCGCAGTCCACAGAGGCAAAAAAGGGCTCGTTTAACACCCCGCGCGACCTTGATGTTGATACCGATGGAAATATTTATGTGGTGGATTCCAGAAACCACAGAATACAGAAATTCAACAGGGAAAATGTATTTACCGCGATGTGGGGCAAAGAAGGCGAGGATAAGGGCAAATTCAAGGAACCCTGCGGAATAGATATGGGGCAGGACGGAAATATTTACGTGACTGACACGTGGAACGGCAGGGTGCAGGTATTTAATAAAAGCGGAAAATTTGTAAGGGATTTTGGAAAAGAAAAAGGGATGTGGGGGCCGCGCGACGCGGCTGTTGATAAAAATGGTTTTGTTTATGTGTGCGACACAGGCAACGGCAAAATAGAAAAATTTGACCCGCAGGGCAAGCCTGCCGGCACTTTTGGAACAAAGGGCGCGGGAAAAGGGCAGTTTAACGAACCCTTTGGAATTAAGGAAGGGCCTGACGGGAAACTGTATATACTTGACCGCAAGAATTACAGGGTGCAGATACTTACAACCGGCGGCCAGTATGTGAATGAATTCAAGGTTGACGGATGGGCTGACGGGCAGATTGTTAACGGTTGCCTTATGGAGCCTTATCTGGCAATGGACAGGCAGAACGGGTATATATACATAACCGATTCCACCAACAAAAGGGTTCTGCGCTATACGCTTGACGGAAAGAAAAAGAAAATCATAGAAAAGAACGACAACGGGCAGCCTCTTTTTGGATGCCCGCTTTCTGTGGCGTACGCCGGCGGCGGAAAAATTGTGGTGACAGATTCAGGCCTTAACAGGCTTGTTTCTTACATAGACAGGGATTAAGTCCTAAAAAACAGGAGGGCTGAAATATGGCCAAAAAAAAGGCAAAGAAACCGGTAAAGTCAAAAAAAGTTTCAAAGAAGAATAAAGGCAAAAAAGTAAAAAAACACGGTAAAAAGAAAAAAGGCGGATTTGGCGGCCTGATAATAGCTGTTGTTATTATCCTTGCCGTTATTGTTGTCGCCAAATTAAAAGGCGGCGACCCGGTAAAGTATATTAAAGCGGAAAAGATAATTGAATTCGGAAGCGCCGGCGAAAAAACCGGACAGATGAACGGGCCAAGGGGCCTTGCCGTATCAAAGGACGGGGTCCTTTATGTGGCTGACCTTCAGAACAACAGGGTTGACAAGTTTAAACTTAACGGGGAGTCTGCCGGAGTTGTGGGCGAAAAGGGAGAAAAGAAAGGGCAGTTTAAGGAGCCGTCAGGAGTTGCGGTTGACAAAGACAACAACCTTTACGTGGCTGATGCCTGGAACGGAAGGATACAGAAGTTTGATTCAAAGGGCAGGTTTGTACTTGAAGTAGGCGGCGAAAAAGCCGGATTTTACAGCCCAAGAAACGTTGCTGTAAATGATTATGGAATGGTACACGTTGCCGATACAGGCACGTCAAGAATACACAGGTTTGATACAGACGGAAACCGTATAGGGAAGCCTTTTGGCGAGCGCGGCAAAGCGCTTGGCAATTTCCAGGAAGTATTCGGCCTTGCGTTTGACAGCAAAAAAAGGGTGTACGTGGGCGATCCGGGAAACATGCGCGTGGCTGTTTTATCAGGAGATTTAAAGCCGGAAGCTTCCATTAAAGTAAAAGGGTGGGAAACAGCAAAACCCATGTGGCCGATGATAGCTGTTGATTCGCGCGACTACCTTTACGCGGTATCTTCAGGCACACAGGAAATATGGGTTTATGACACAAAAAATCCCAAGTTTAAATACGTCGGGACAATAAAGACGGATTCCAAAGGCAAAAACCTGTTTGGAAATCCGCTTGGCATTGCCATTGACGCGCAGGATAACATCTATATATCCGAAGTAACCAAAAACACAATAATCAAGATAAGGCCGGTTTTTGAATAAGGTGTATGAGTGAAAGGCAAAAATGAAGGGCTTCTTAAAGACACTTTCATAATGTTTGCCGCGACAAGCGGCGTTAACCTGTTAAATTTTGTGTTTCATATGTATGTAAGCAGAAAACTGGGCCCGGAAGAGTACGGAGTGCTTGTCCCTCTTCTGGGCCTTGTAATACTTTTTTCAATGCCCGCCATGGCGCTTCAGATGACAATCGTGAAAAAAACATCGGTATGCATGGCAAGGGAAAATTACGGGGGGATAGAACACCTTTTCGGAAAAACCACGCGCTGGTTTCTGGCGCTGGGCGCCTTTTACTTTGCCGCCTTTATCGCGGCAGCGCCTTTTATAAGGTCATTTTTTAAAATAGAAGACACGGCCCTTATTATTATACTTGCGTTAATAGCGGTGATTTCCCTTGTTATGCCCGTTGTACGCGGTATTCTGCAGGGAATGCAGAAGTTTAAGTGGCTTGGATTAAACCTGCTTCTGGACGCGGTATTAAGGCTTGGAACCCTTGTGCTTTTTATAGCGCTTGGCTTTGGGGTCCGGGGCGCGCTTTTAACCACGTTTGTCTCCGCTTTATGCGCGTACGGCGCGGGAATATTTATGCTTTCATTTCTTTTTAAATACAAGGAAAAACAGCAGCCTGAAATTCAGATAGGTGAAATTGTGTCTTACGCCCTGCCTGTTTTTCTGTCATCCACCGCGTATTCGCTTCTGGGCTATATGGACGTATTCATGGTAAAACATTTTTTCGCGGAACATGACGCGGGGCTGTATTCCGCCACGTCAATAATCGGCAAGGCCTTTTTATTCTTTCCCGGCGCTGTTGCCATGATATTATTCCCGAAAGTATCCAGAAGTTTTGAACTTAACACTTCCACATCCTCTATGCTGTATAAAAGCCTTGGGCTTACAGCCGCAATTTCCGCTGTTGCAATTGCTTTTTGCTATTTGTTTCCGGATTTTGTCATAGGGCTTCTGTTTGGCGGGGAATTTAAGGGCATAGCTCCGGTGGTTAAGATATTCGGCGCCGCCATTCTGCCGCTTGTGCTGATAAATATTGTCATGAACTACTGCCTTGCCATACACAGATACGCGATGATATACATCATGTATGCCGGAATAATACTTTACGCCGCGCTTCTGTGGTTTTTTCATTCTTCGTTTACGCAGGTAATTGCAATACTGTTTTGCGTGAACCTGGCAATACTGCTTTTGTCGCTTTTTACGGCAAAAGAGAACAGGAAGCCCGCGCATGCAGTTTAAAAAACTTTCGGTCTTAATGCCTGTATATAATGAAGAAATTGCGGTTGCCGCCAATATTCTGGAAACTGATGATTATTTTAAGAAGCTTGGTATAGAGTATGAAATTATAGTGATGGATGACGGTTCAAAAGACAAAACTTATGAAAAGGTAAAAGAGTTAAATAACCCAAGGGTTATGGCCTTTAAGCAGCGGATAAATGAAGGCAAGGGCGAGGCGTTAAAGGAAGCTTTTAAAAAAAGCACGGGCGATATGGTAATGTTCCTTGACGGCGACCTTGACATTCATCCAAGGCAGTTTGAAGTCCTTTTTGAGGTGATGAAAAGCAAAAATGCCGATGTTGTAATCGGCTCCAAACGGCATAAGGACTCTGTTTTAAATTACCCCAAAAACAGAAGGTTAATGTCCGCGGTTTATTTCTTTCTTGTAAAACTTCTGTTCGGGCTGCCTTTAAAGGATACCCAGACAGGGATAAAGCTGTTTAAGGCGGAAGTTTTAAAAAACACATTTCACAAGGTGCTTATTAAACGCTACGCGTTTGACCTTGAACTTCTGGTGCTTGCGCACCATAAAGGGTATAAGATAGCCGAAGCGCCGGTGGTTGTTGATTATAAGGGTAAATTCGGCCACATAAAGTTTAAAACGATTTTTAATATGGTATGGGACACTCTTGCCGTATTCTACCGCCTGCATATAATAAGATATTACGACAAACAGCAGTAGGCATTATTTGTTTTTGTCTGTTCTTTTAATGTAGAGGCGTAATATATTACGCCTAGCCTTTGATTTAAATATGTTTTTGAATTTGTAGGGACAGCGCTCACGCGTAGTACGTTACTTTTAGTAGTGGTAGCTTGGTGGTATCTTTTCGAAGAATCTCGATAATACTTCCTGATTTAAGGAAAGTTGGTTTTAAATTTACGACGGATTGTTTAAAATTACGAGGGGCTAAATGAAAAATGTGATTATCGCCAGTCTCTTTATTATGAGTGCTGTTTCGTTTTTATACGCTACTGAAAGTTCCACCCCGGATGCAAGTTTTACATTTACCGTTACTATAAGCCAATCAACAACACCAACATGTACTTCAACATTTACAGCAACTCCTACAAAAGACTGGAAATTATCCGGCAACTTTCCTGGAACTTCTCGTTTTAGACATGCAAGTCTTGTACAGGATCAAAAATTATGGATTATAAGTGGTCTTGCACAGCTCGTCCCTTCAATATACTATCCCAATGATGTGTGGTTTACTGATAATGGGACGGATTGGTATCCGGCAACACAAAACGCGCAGTTTTCCGGAAGATATTATCATGCTGCAACAAGTTTCAATAATTCAATGTATATGTCCGGAGGAATTCCGGAGAATAGCGAAGTGTGGAAATCATCGAACGGCGTAGAATGGAATTTATTAACATCAAATCCGGGATTTTCGGCAAGAGGCGCTCATACTATGACGGTTTTTAAAGGAAAAATTTGGATAATTGGTGGAAAAAGATCTTCTGTTTACTATAATGATGTTTGGTCTTCGTCAGATGGTATCACATGGACTCAAGCAACAGCAAATGCTGGATTTCAAGAAAGGTTTGGGCACGTATGTATTGTCTATAACAACAAACTTTGGGTACTTGCTGGACATAGAGGCAATTCTTATTTAAATGATGTTTGGTGTAGTGAAAACGGTATTGATTGGTCATGTGTAACAATGAATGCTGCTTTTGAACCTATGTATTCAAATTCAGCGGTGGTTTATGATAATAAAATGTGGATTTTTGGAAAGAATAGCTCATGGTATTCAACTGACGGAGTAAATTGGTATCTGCATTCTCCGAATACTTTTTCGGGGGATTGGGGATATTCAAGTGATGTTTTCAGGAACCGCGTTTGGACTTTTTTAAGAAACTCAGTTAACCAAATTTGGTTTTGGCCTGAAGTACCGCTTACAACAGAGACAATAACTCCGGTACTGTCTCCCACACCTTCTGCAACGATTACTGAAACACTTACACAAAGCCCCACATTTTCAGTGTCACCTACTTTTACTATTTCCAAAACTATAACATTTACATCGACTTCTACAGGCACTTTTACTTCAACTCCTTCACATACTATTTCTTCTACACACTCTGTTACAAGTACAATAACGCAATCTTTAACAATAACGCCCACTCTAACGATAACATTCACATTTACTCCTATTCTTTCTTTAAACGAAGCGGTTGATCATTATGAAAATAACATTTATTCTGTTGGGAATGCACTTTGGTTTAATCAAAATGCAGTTAATTATTTTGATTCGGATTCCGCTCAAAGTGGAGATATCAGTGATAATCAGCAGTCAATAATGACAATGAGCATTAATGGTCCATATGTTGTAGATTTTTGGTGGTCGGTTTCATCAGAATCCGGTTTTGACTATCTTAATTTCTATGTTGATTCTGTTTTATTCAGTCGTATTAGCGGTTCTGTAGGCTGGAGCCGAGTTGCCTGCGCAATTCCTTCTGGACTGCATGAAATCAAGTGGGTTTTTAAAAAAGATACAAGTGTTTCGAAATTATCTGACTGTGGATGGATTGATAAACTGACTATTTCGGAAATCACACCGACGGTTACTGTTACAGAAACTTCTTCAAAAACTCCAACAATTATTTCCACGGCATGCCCTACAATAACCAGCACAATGACTGCTACTGTAAGCTTAACTGTTACATATACGCCTTTGCCTTTTGTTACGGCGACGGCAACAAGTACAGTTTTCGATTTACCTTACCAAAGCACCAGGTTTTATTGTTTCCCTGTTGTATATGACGATAATATAGATAGTAATGGTATTACATTTTTTAATATAAAGCGTTTTAAAACAATTAGAATTTATAACATTAAAGCTGAAAAGGTATTTTCAATACAGTTAAATAATGAAAAAAAATATACATGGATAATAAAGGGTTCTGGAGGCCATAAAACAATATCTGATGGAATTTATATTTGTGTGCTAACTGATAAAAACAACGTTTCGGAATATGTTAAAATAATAATTAGATAAGTGGACGTATATTATTGTCTTGTTTGTCAACACACGATGTAATTAAATTTAAGGTGTTAATATTTCAGTTTGTTCTTTGTATTTTGCCTGTTGAATTAGTTCTATATATGTTTTAAACTTATATAAACATTTGCCGTATTTTTTAATATAACGGCAGGATTAACTGTTAATAATAAACGGAGAAATATGAAAACTGTATCGATTATAATACCGGTAAAAGAGATTAATGATTATATAAGGGAATCATTACCTTATATAGAGGCGCTGGACTATGACAAGTCTAAAATAGAGGTCATAGTCCTGCCTGATTTTGAAAGTAAAATAGACAAAAAATTCTCATTTGACCTTAAAATAATACCCACCACCCACATTTATCCCGGCGAGAAAAGGGATATGGGCGTAAAAGCATCCAAAGGCGAGATAATCGCCTTTATAGATGACGACGTTTTCCCGATGAAACAATGGCTTAAAAAAGCCGTGGAGATTTTTGAATCATCCTCCGATATCGCGGCTGTAGGCGGGCCCGCTGCAACCCCTGATAATGATTCTTTTCTGCAGAAGGCAAGCGGGGACATATATGCTTCGCTTCTGGGCGGGGGCGGCTACCGTTACAGGTACAAACCGGAACACGCGCGGTTTGTTGATGATTTTCCGTCGTGTAATCTGCTGGTAAGGCGTGATGTTCTGGATAAAATTGGAGGGTTCAATACCGAATTCTGGCCGGGCGAAGACACTGTAATGTGCCTTAAAATTGTCCGCGACCATAAAATGAAAATTGCCTATGACCCGGATGTATTTGTATACCACCACAGGCGCAATTTTCCGGACGGGCATATAAAACAGGTAAAAAGCTACGCGCTTCACAGGGGATACTTTGTAAAAAAGTTCCCTGAAACGTCTTTTCGGCTTGCGTATTTTATCCCTACGTTCTTTACCTTGTATATTTTAAGTTTTATTATTCCGCTTTTATTCGCGCGGAACCTTCTTGCTTTATGGTCACTGCCGCTGGCGTTGTATGGTATACTGCTTTTAATTGACGGGATAAAAATTAAGGATATTAAACTGGCATCAGTGGTGCTGCCGGGGATATTTGTAAACCATATAGTTTACGGAATTTATTTTATAAAAGGCCTGCTGTCACCGAAACTAAAAGAAGAGGTAAAACATAAATGAAAGTAATGATATCTTATCCGCCGTTAAAAGGCAAAGGCACGCCCACGCTGGGCCAGAACAGGCAGTTCCAGTGGTTTCATAATCCGTCGTTTATATATCCCATGGTGCCGGCATCAGCGGCAACGCTTTTAGCGTCCAAAGGTTATGACGCTGTTTATAATGACTCTATCGCGGAAATGATTGACTGGGATATGTATATAAACATGCTGCTGGATGTTAAACCTGATGTTATAGCAATAGAAACAAAGACTCCCGTTGTCAAGCAGATGTGGTCAATAGAAGCGGAAATTAAAAAAGTCCTGCCGCAGGTAATAACAGTTTTAATGGGCGACCATGTAACCGCGTTTCCCCTTGAATCAATGCAGAATTCAACCTTTGATTTTGTGATAACAGGCGGCGATTTTGATTTTTCGCTTTTAAGCATAGCCGATTACCTTTCAAAAAAGAGCGGTTTGATAAGCGGCATCTGGTACAGGGACAATAAGGATATTAAAGACACCGGAAAGTTTGACCATTCAAATAACGATTTAAACTCACTGCCGTTTATAGACAGGGACCTTACAAAGTGGAAACTTTACGGCGAAAAGTTTTTTAAGTACTCGCCTTATACTTATACTATGGTCGGCCGCGACTGCCCGTGGGGCAAATGCACTTTCTGCGCGTGGACAGGCCTTTTCCCGAAATTCAGGACAAGAAGCTCGGACAGCCTTTTGTCCGAAATAGATATGCTTGTGCGGAAATACGGCATTAAAGAAGTGTTTGACGATACAGGCACATTTCCGCGCGGGGAATGGCTGAAAAAGTTCTGCGAAGGAATGATAAACAGGGACTATAAAATGTCCATACTTGCAAACTACAGGTTTGATTATATAAATAAAGAAACAGCCCCCCTTATGAAAAAAGCGGGTTTCAGGCTTATGAAGTTTGGACTTGAATCTGCAAACCAGGCCACGCTTGACAGGGTGTGCAAGGGAATTAAAGTGGAAGACATAGAAAAAGGCTGCAGGATTGCAAAAGACGCGGGCCTTGGCGTGCACTTAACTGTAATGGTGGGCTACCCGTGGGAAACGCGCGACGACGCAAACCGGACGCTTGATTTGGCAAGAAAGCTTCTTGATAAAGGGCTGGCGGATATGCTGCAGGCAACAGTTGTGACAGCTTATCCGGGAACCCCGCTTTATGACCAGGCGATTCAGAATGACTGGCTGCGTTTTCAGGCAGGTGACTGGGATAAGTTTGACATGACAGAGCCGGTATTTAAAACACCGGATATGTCTCCTGAAGAAGTGGTGGGCAAGTGCGAAAGTATTTATAAGGCGTTTATGACTCCAAGGTTTATACTGCGGCAGCTTCTGGCCGTGCGTTCCTGGGCGGACCTGGCATTTATATTTAAAGCGGGAAAAGCGGTAATAGGGCATATCATGGACTTTATGAAGATAAGGAAATAG
>JAKQNO010000114.1 GCA_029565735.1 bacterium | reverse complement strand
ACAAATTTAAAAAGCGGCGCCGCTTATCTTTACTACAGGGACACGAAAAAAGATACGGGAATAACAATAACGGCTCAGGCATCAGGAATGGGCAGCGGAACAGCTTATGCCAATATAACCGCAAACGACCCGTACTTGCTGGAAGGTTGGGCAAATAAATACACGGTTGTGGTAACAGGCAACAGGGCTGTAACGGTTACCGCAAAAGTCACGGATTATTACGGCAACCCTGTGGCAAATAAATGGGTTGGTTTTATTCCGTACGCTCAGAGCGGAACATCAACAGTTAATCCGACAAGCGGTTATACAGACGCAAACGGGCTTCTTAATACCTGGTTTACAGCAAGCAATCAGGCAGGCTGGAACTATGTGGGTATTACATCCACGGCATTACAGGGAGTAACCCTTGCAATTACAGGGACGAATGGTAATGCAAATGCTATTAATATACTTCCGCGGCCAATGTCGCTTGGTGCAATGAAATCCGGGCTTATAAATATCAACGGCTGGAGAACAGCAGATGCATTAAACGCCGCTTATCCGTCCGGCCATGAAAATATTTATGTATCAAGCAGCAGTGCTAATGTAAGGTTTTCATATGATAACGGAAACACATGGGTTCCCAATTTAACTATCAGGGCAAACGACAGCGGAGGTATTACACTTAATGTAAGGTCTTCAACGGTTGGTTCCAATATAATAATAACCGCTCATGATGTCAACAGCCCGCCTATAGTGGTATCTGACGGTACGACAACCCTTAATGTTACAGAAGGGCTGTTCTTAAGGATGTCGCCTGTTTCAACAACTTACGCTGACGCGGGTTCTTATGTCACCATAACCGCCCAGATAGTTGACCAGAGCGGTAATACAAGAAACTTCCCGAATGTATCGGTGAAATTTGCAACAAACTATGGTTATGTGTTCCCGCCTGAAGGCGTGACAAACGCGAACGGCTCTGTAACCGCGGGTTTAACACTTTCAATAGTTTCCGGCCTGCACCACATAGTCACAGGCACCATGACAAGCCCGGATGACGTAAGCTCCACAGCGGATATTATATCACAGCCGGTTACTTCATTTGCCGTATCAGCGCCGTCAAGCGCTTATAACGGTATTCCCGTTTATGTGACGGTAAGGGCAAAAGACCCGTATGGCGTCACGGTTTCAGATTACACAGGCACGGTGCATTTAACTTCAACAGATGTGGCCGCGGGGCTGCCTGCAAATTATACTTTCACAGCAGGGGATGCCGGCGTTAAGGCGTTCCTTGTGACATTTAATACAAACGGCATACAGACAGTAACAGTAACAGACACGGTTGATTCGGCAATTACCGGCATAAGCAACAGCGTGCTTGTGTTAACCGCGCCTACGCCTACTGCCACGTCAACTGCTACAAGGACCATAACAGCCACTATTACAATTACAAACACTCCTACTGTTACGAAAACAATTACGCAGACAGCTACGGAAACTGTGACACAGACCAATACGCAGACAGTAACACAGACAAATACACAGACGGTAACACAGAGTGTTACGCAGACAAATACACAGACAGTAACGCAGACCAATACACAGACCGTAACTGAAACAAGGACGCAGACAGTAACGCAGACAAACACACAGACCGTTACGCAGACGGCCACACAAACTGTCACTCAAACCGTGACGCAGACAAGGTCTCAGACCGTGACGCAGACTGTGACAGGCACGTCAACGCAGACAATGACAGGGACTGTCACCCGCACATCAACGCCGACTGTTACGGAAACCGTAACAGGTACTGTTACGCTCACAGTAACGGAAACAATGACAGGGACGGTTACACGCACAGTTACGCAGACCAATACACAGACCGTCACTCAGACCGTTACACAAACCGTAACGCAGACTAATACGCAGACCGTTACACAGACCAATACACCCACAAATACAGTTACAATAACGTTTACCATAACGTCAACTCATACGAATTCGCCCACTATTACAATGACCCACTCCATAACAGAGACGCACACAATAACCCCGCAGCATACGGCAACAAACACGCCGACTATAACGATTACGCTTACTTCCACATCCACGGAGACAAAAACCGTAACAGAAACTGTCACAAAAACCGTGACATCAACCGTAACGCAGACCGTAACGCAGACTGTAACGCGCACCGCGACACAGACCGTAACGCCGTCAAACACGCAGACGGCAACAGGTACCAATACCGGAACAATTACACAGACGGTTTCCGCTACTGTTACGCCTACGATAACGATTACGCTTACTTATACAAACACGCCCACAATAACAGAAACATCAACGATTACGCTAACCACAACCGTCACCCTTACCTGGACGATAACGCCTACGTGGACAATTACGCCTACGTTTACGGCAACTCCGGAGCAGGTTCTTGTTTACCCGAACCCGCTGGACAGGGAAAAAGCGCACGGAAGATGCCTGAAATTTGTGCTTCCTATGCCGTGCGATATTAAAATATTTAACATAGAAGGATTTACAATATTTGAGGCCAAACAGGTTATCGGAAGGATTGAATGGAGCGGAAGGAACAAAGCGGGTGAAAAAGTTTCTCCGGGCGTTTATTATTACATGATAAAAAATGACAGGGAGACAATAAACGGCAAGCTGTTTATTATAAAATAGAACGGTTGATGATGTTCGGTTTTATGATTATAATTAATTTATATAAAAGAGGTAGACGATGAAAAAAATATTATCAGTTTGCGCGGTATTTCTTCTGTTGCTGCCGTTATTGCTGCAGGCAGGGCCGGGAACCGCTTCTATTGACGTTTTAAAAGTGCCAACAGGAATAAAAGCGCAGGCAATGGGCGGCGCGTATATAGGGCTTGCGGAAGGGCTTGACGCGATGGACATTAATCCCGCGGGAATATCATTTATATCAAAAAATGAAATTTTATTTGTTCATGATGTTTATTTTCAGGATACTTTTTTTGATTCAATTTATTACGGAAGGGGTATGGGGGAATCCGGTTCTTTTGCCGTAAGTTTAAAGTATTTAAATACCGGAACCATCACTTCCACCCTTGAAGACGCGCAGGGTAATTACGCCGGCGAAGGGGAAGAAAAGTCAGGTTTTAACTACATGCTGGGCGCGGGTTATGGAGTGGATTTTGGAAAGTTATTATTTAATGAATTCACGAAAAATTTAAAAGCCGGCATATCCTTAAAACTCAGCGGCGAATCGCTTTCTTCCGACTATGCCAACCTTGCAATATCCGCTGATGTCGGCGGAATTTATACCATAGTACACGAAGAAGCTGATTTCATGTCCAACAGGGGAGAGACAATCTGGAATAAAACCGGCGTCGGGCTGGTGTTCAGGAATTTAGGGACAAGTTTTTCTTCGGGCATTACCCCTATGTCTTTTGCAGCTGGTATTTACACCCAGTTTTTAAACCTGTTTATCCAGAACAATAATGTAAGGTTTGGAGCCGATGCGGACTACAACCTTGGCAACGGAATAAACTTAAGGGCAGGGCTTGAATACGGCCAGAGGATTGAAAATTACGTGCTTACAGGCAGATTTGGGACCAATTTTAACCCTGAAGAAAGGTCTTTTTCGGGTTTTGCCGCAGGGCTTGGCGCCGGCCTTGACATCAACGGCACTGTATATGAATTTAATTACGCGTTTCTTCCTTATGGGGAGCTTGGAAATAACCATAAATTCGGGCTTTATATAAAGTTTTAAATCCGGTTATTTACCATTTTAATTGACACAAGACAGGAAATAATATACTATATTAAATTATAAATTATAAAGAATGCTTTTAAATATTTCAGGAGGAAAGCATGAAAAAAGCAACATTTTTGCTCTCAGCGTTATTCTTTATCCTGTCGGTTTCTTTCTTTACCGGCTGCGGCAAAGACCAGAAAGTGAACGGAGTTTCTGATGAACAGTCACAGGTAATGCAGGAAGGCCAGGAAGCTCAGCAGGAAGAACTTGCCACAACTTATGTTGTTGAAGAAGGGGACACAATCTGGGGAATCGCTGAAAAAGCGGAAATATACGGCAATAAATACCAGTGGCCGCTCATTTATGACGCAAACAGGGATATCCTTGATTCGTACGAAACGCTTGAAGAAGGGCAGAAACTTATCATACCCAGAAACGTCAGCGCGGTTGAAATAGAAGCCGCCGCAAGAAGGGCAAGGGAGCTTGGGGTTCCTCCTGCCGCCAAAACAGCATCAGCTGACGAAGAAACAGTTTCGTCAGGTACTGTTGCCGGATTGGACAGGGATGATGATATGCAGACAGCAAGCAGGAAAGCGGCTGACGCAATTGAGTCACAGGTTGAAACAACAATGGGTTCCGAAGAAGATATGTCAATGCCAACGCCGGTACCTGAACCTGTAAAGGCCAAGAAACAGCAGAAGAAAGGCATTAACAGCGGCATTCTTCTTATGCTTCTTCTTTTAATAGGCGGCGCTATCGCGATATACATGTACTTCCGCAAGAAGAAAAAAGAGGAAGAAGATGAAACAGAAGGCAAGGACGATAACAATATTCTCAATTAATCGTAAAGAGAAAAAATAAAAACAAAGGGTGCGGCCTTGTGCTGCACCCTTTGTCATTTTCAGGGCGCAGGTATTAAGCAATACAAAAAACACAAAGGAAGTATTGATGAAAAAGGCAATGAATTTTCTCTTTTTAAACCTGGGTATTCCGCTTATATACCTGGTGGTCAGGCTAATCGGTTTAACCTGGCGGTTTAAGGAACTTAATAAGACAGGGCTTACGCCTTTTCAGGATAAAAAAGAAATATATATATATGGTTTTATGCATTCGCAGCTTATTCCAACGATATTTTTTTACAGGGGGACAAAGACCGCGTCTTTGGCTTCCCAGCATAAAGACGGCGAAATAGCCGCAAGGGCCGCTTCAATGTTTGGAATGAGAATGGTAAGGGGCAGTTCCACGCGCGGCGGCGCCGGGGCTCTTATCAAGCTAAAAACGTGTATTGAAGAAGGGTGGGACGTGGCAATAACTGTGGACGGGCCAAGGGGGCCTGTCGGCAACGTCAATAACGGGGTATTATACCTTGGCAAACTTACGGGCAAGAAAGTGGTTCCTGTGGCTTTTTATTGCGATAAAAAGGCTGAACTAAGGTCCTGGGATAAAATGGTGATTCCGCTTTTGTTTTCAAAAGGCGGATTTATGTACGGCCGGCCTTTTGAAATACCCGCGGACGCGGATGACGCGCGGCTTGAAGAAATAAGGCAGGAATTAATCAAAGCGGTAAAAGAATTAAATGATCAGTGCAAAGCTGCTGTAGAGGGGAAAAATGGACAATAATTCTTTTGACGCGGAATTTTTATCCATTTGTGACGGATTTTCCGAAAGCGGAGTTGCGCTTTTGCGAAAATCCTATGAGCTGGCAAAAAAAGCCCATGAAAACCAGCAGAGAATGTCCGGGGAGCCGTATCTTGTACATTCGGTGGAAGTCGCGAAAATTTTAAAGGAAATGAAGATGGATGCCGTCACTATAGCCGCCGGTTTTCTTCACGATGTCCTTGAAGATACTGATTATAAAGTCAGCGACATAAAGGCGGTGGCCGGAGAGTCGGTTGCTTTTCTTGTGGAAGGCGTCAGCCATGTTACCGCAAAGGTCTTTCGCACAAAAGGCCAGGTGTTCAGTGAAGCTTTAAAAAAGATGTTTCTTGCAATGGCAAAAGATATCAGGGTTATTATTATTAAGCTTGCAGACAGGCTTCATAACATGAGGACAATTAAATATCTTCCGGAAGACCGCAGAAAAGTGGTGGCGCAGGAAACTTTAAGCGTTTACGCGCCGCTGGCCCACAGGATTGGTATGGCCAGGGTAAAGTCAGAGCTTGAAGACATATCATTCTCTGTTATAAACCCGCAGGCATACAGGGAAATAAGCAATCTTATAGCGGAAAAGAAAGAAGAGCGCCAGAAACGCGTTGAAGTGATAAAAGAAACAATAAGGCGGGAGCTTGAAAAAAGCGGGATTAAGTGCGAAATTAAAGGCAGGCCAAAGCACTTTTACAGCATTTATAATAAGATGGTCCGCGACAACAAGCCTTTTGAAGCCATTTATGACCTTCTTGCCGTAAGGATAATCACTGATACACCCAATAACTGTTATGCCGTACTTGGAATGGTACACAGCATGTGGAAACCCGTGCCCGGCCGTTTTAAAGATTACATTGCCATGCCAAAATCAAATATGTACAGGTCGCTTCATACAACCGTCCTTGACAGCGAAGGCAAGCCTATAGAAATTCAGATAAGGACATCAGAAATGGACAGGGTCGCTGAAAACGGGATTGCCGCCCACTGGAGCTATAAAGAAGACAAGGAGTTTGACGCCAAGGAAGATGTTGCATATACATGGATGCGGCAGCTTCTTGACTGGAACAGCAGCAACAAGGAAAATGAGGATTTTCTGACAGACTTAAAAGTGGACCTCTTTGATGAAGAGGTGTTTGTTTTTACGCCGAAAGGCGAGGTAAAAGAACTTGTTAAAGGCTCCACGGTTCTGGATTTTGCCTACAGCGTGCATTCCAAACTTGGGGATACGTGCATAGGCGCTAAAGTGAACGGCAAATGGGTAACAATAAAATATGAACTGAAAAACGGGGACAGGCTGGAAATCTTAACCGGCCCGGGACAGCATCCGACGCTTGACTGGCTTAAAGTAGTTAAGACAACAAAAGCTAAAAACAGGATAAGACACTGGATAAAGACCAATACAAATATCGCGGAGACCGTGGAGAAAGGAAGGCAGCTGCTTTCTGCAAGGTTAAAAAGGTTCAATATTTCACTGGAAGCTGTGCCGGAAGAAGCCGTAAAAAAAGTTCTGGATTTAAATACGCTTAAGGAAATGGATGACCTTTTGGCTGGAATAGGCAGCGGAGAATTTTCTGACGTAAAGATTGCAAATATCCTGCGCCGTTTTGCGGGTGAAATTGCCAAACCGGAACAGAAAACCGCTCCCGCGGAAAAAAGAATATTAAAAGGGGAAATTGTGGTGCAGGGGGAATATTCGGATATACCGTATAAATTTGCCAAATGCTGCAGCCCTGTGCCCGGGGATGAAATAAAAGGCGTGGTGACAAGGAAAGGTATTTCCATACACCGTTCCAACTGTGAAAACATAGATTTAAACAGGATTTCCACCCCGCTTGTCGCGGTTTCCTGGAACGAAAGCGTAAGCAGTTATTATACATGCAGGATGAAAGTGCAGGCGAAATCGCGCGACGGAATTGTCAATGACCTTGTCAGCACGGTTACAAATAATGAAGCGTACCTTATATCGGTAAACACCACGGGGACAGGCACGGCAATGCTGGAAGTGGAGCTTGCTGTAAGGGTTAAGGGGCAGAAGCATATTAATGACCTGACGTCCTCGCTTAAAAAAGTTAAAGGCGTGGCAGAAATAGAAAGGGCGGGATAATATAAAAGGAGGGCGTATTATGGACAGAAAATACTGGGATGATGTCGCGGATAATTATGAAAAAGAGATATTTATCTCCCTTAAAAGCGACATAAGCGGCAATATAAAAAAAACAATAGAAAAATACGGAAATAAAAAAGTTTTGGCATGCGATTTTGGCTGCGGTATCGGCGTTTATCTTCCGCTTTTAAGCGGGCTGTTTAAAAGGGTTGAAGCATTTGACCTTTCAGAAAGGCTTATTGAAAGGGCAAGAAAAAATACCGCGGGCATAAAAAACATAAACTGCACCGCGTGCGACCTTGCGGATCCCAAAGCAAAGCTTCCCAAAGCGGATTTCGCGGTTATGATGAATGTTCTTATTGTGGCTTCTTATTATATCCGCAGCAGTATCCTGAAAAATGTAAGAAAGTCGCTTAAAAAGGGGGCCAAAATAGTCATATTGACGCCTTCTTTGGAATCCGCGATTTATTCCAATTACAGGTTTTTTGAATGGAATTTAAAAGACGGAATGAAGCCGGCGGAAGCGCTTAAAAGGTCAATGAAATACGAACACATAAGCGAAAAATTTTCCGTATCTGACGGGATTATAAATTTAAACGGAGTTCCCACAAAGCACTATTTAAAGGAAGAATTTATAGTTTTTATGGGGAAGCACGGTTTTAAGGTAAATGAAATAAAAAAAGCGGAATACGGATGGGAAACAGAATTTGAAAATCCGCCTTCCTGGATTAAAGCCCCTTACCCGTGGGACTGGCTTTCGGTCTGCGAAAGGGCATAAAAAAAGCCCGGCGCATAAGCGCCGGGCTTTTTGCTTTTAAAGGTTTACGCGGCTTTTTTAACTTTGCCTGAGCGAAGGCACCTTGTGCACACCCATTCGCGCGTGACTTTCCCTTTCAAAACTATCTTCACATTCTGAAGGTTTGGTTTGTTCGTTGTCCTTGTTTTGTTGTTCGCGTGGGAAACATTGTTTCCGGTTACAACCTGCTTATCGCAAACCACACATTTTTTTGCCATAAATATTGCCTCCTTTGTAATGTTAAATCAGATATATTTTATATCATAAAACAAGCCAAATGGCAACTTCATTTTAAGGAGGAAAGGATTTTTTGAATAAATAATCCGGGATGGGTGGGGAATAACGGCCATTATATATATGTTTTTTTTATTTTTTGAAATATAAAATACAGATTATCTGCAACTATTATGGTTATGTGTTGTCTAATTTCATTGTAAATTACGTGTGTTTGCTTAAAAACCCTGTTATTGACAAGAAACTGATATGTGATATTATTATTAATTATTAACCCATATCAGGTTCAGGAGGTTTTTATGAAATTAAGATATATAACAGTGCTTGCGGCAGTGCTTGCGTTTATGACGGGCTGCGCCACTACGGCGTCCCACTATGAGCTTGGAATGCAGTATTATGAATCAGGCAAACTTGATGACGCAATTGAAGAATTTCAGCTGTCGCTTTCCGCGACTCCCGCGGACCCGGTCGTTCACAAGGCTCTGGGTGATGTATTCGCGGATAAAGGCCTTATACTTGAAGCTATAGCGGAATGGGAAGTGGCGGTTAATTTAAGGCCGGCGTATGAAGAAGTTAAAGGAAAGCTTGAAGCTTCATATGTGACCCTTGGCAAAGAAGAATTTGACAAGGGAAGGGTGAAAGACGCGGTTGAACTGTGGAAAAAGGCAGTTGCCATCAATCCAATGAACCTTGAAGCAAGAAAAAGGCTTGGGCTTGCGTATTTAAGCGAAAAAGACAATGATAACGGCATACTTGAACTGGAGTTTGTCATTGATAAAAATCCGACGGACGCGCTGATATATAAAAAACTTGGACTTGCTTATTTCCAGAAAGGCCGTTTTGAAGACGCCGCGAAAGCTTTTGAAAACCTTGTCAGGATTGATCCTACCGACGCGATGGCATACAATAACCTGGGCAGCATCTACATAAAGATAAAGAAATACAATGAAGCAATAAGCGTACTTCAGCAGGCAATAAAACTTGATCCTGAAAAGACAGAAATCCTGAATAATCTTGGCAACGCTTATTTCAACAAGGGCGACTATAAAAATGCCAGGGCGCAATGGGCAAAAGTTGTTCAGATGAAACCTCTTGATAAGACAGCAAGGGAAAATATTAAAGTACTTGATGAAATGGGAGAATAATAACGGCTTAAACGGAAATTATCACCGGCCCGCGGCGCATTATCTGCAGTTGCGGGCCGTTTTAATGAAAGGCACTTAATATACTCACGGAGAGACTCTTATGAAAAATGTGCTTATCAGCCTTGTTAAACTGTCAGCTTTTGTGCTTGCTGTAGCCGCAATTCCTGCTGTAATGAAACTGGATCAGAAATGGATTCTTCCCGCGCTTTTTACCCTTAATTTCTCAATAGCCGCATCATATGTGCTTTCCGGCTTTACCGCCGGTATGGCCGTATTGGTTATTTCTTTTGTGGCTTATATCTTTGCTTTCCTTAGATTTACATCGCTGAAAGCCGACCTTTGGACGCTGATAGTTGACGCTGTGATAGCCGTGGTTGTCTTTATAATAGTTAAAAAGTACGATGAGGCAAGCGCTTATCATAAAAGTTCCATGAATGACGAACTGAAGAAACTTGAAGGCGGCCATGACGCACTTATAAAACAGAAGATAAGCCTTGAAGCCGGGCTTGTGTCAAACAGGGAAAAAGCCGAAAAATACCGCAAACTTGACGAGATACGCGCGGGAATAGGGCGTTTTGAAATGTTCAGCGAAAAAATGAGATACCTTTTAAAAAGCGTTATTTCGGTTTTTCACTGCGATAAAAAGATAACGCTTTTCCTTATCAGGGAAAATAAATCCATAAAGATATCGGCGGATAAGGAAAATGACGTTATGATAGCGGAACGCGACGCCGAAAGCCTGTATCTGAAAAACTTTGATGAATGGGTAATTTCCAGCAGAAAAAGCATTATAATTTCGGACATGCACAAGGAAATAAGGTTTAAAGATGATAAAAGCACGGAAATCCGTTCGCTTATAAGCGTGCCTGTTTTTGCCGGCAGCGAACTTGTGGGGCTTCTTAAAATAACTTCGGATTCGCCGGCTGTGTTCAGCCAGGAAGACCTGCGTTTTCTTGATATGGTAGGCGCCGTGGCGGGAAAGGTGCTGGAGGTGGAAGAATATGCAAAATAAGAAAATTTTTGTGGCGCTTGCTTTCGCGCTTGTAATTTTTTCCTGTGTCATGACAGCGTTAACTGACGAAGCCAGGTATGGGCACATCTTTTTTCACCTGTTTATAATAGCCGCGGGAATTCTTGCTGTATATCTGCAGGCAAAGAATACCGTAATTGCCCTTATGATTTCCGCGTCCGCTGTATGGGCCATTGGGCTTTTTGGCGGGCTTGCGGATGTTGCTCCTTTAATGGCGGAAACCGCAGTCATTATCCTTTTTGCCGTGATAATGGGGCTGAAAGAGGCGGCGTTCAAGTCGGAAAAACTTAAGCTTGTCAATGTTCTGTCATATAAGAAAGAACAGCTGGAAATAACGCAGAAAGAAGTGGCGGCAATAGAAAAAGAAAATCATAAGATAACCGAAGAAATCAAAAAAATAAGAAAAAATCTGGCGGGCATCTGATTTGTCCGCGGCCGGCAGGCTTTATGTTGTTTCAACTCCCGTAGGCAATCTGGGGGATATGACCGCAAGGGCTGTGGAAGTGTTAAGATCAAGCGGGCTTGTTCTTGCCGAAGATACCAGGGTAACCGGGGGATTGTTTTCACATTTTGATATTCATTCTCCGATAATTTCATGCCATAAATTCAATGAAAAAAGCAGGGTTAATGAAATAATTGAAAGGCTGGAAAGCGGGGTGAATGTCGCGCTTGTTTCGGACGCGGGGACTCCTCTTATGTCTGACCCCGGATATGTAATTGTAAATGCAGTAATAGAAGCCGGGCTGGATGTCATAGCGGTGCCGGGTGCTTCGGCTTTGCTTGCGGCTGCCGTGGTGTCGGGTTTTGACCCGGCGCGTTTTTTATTTTACGGGTTCCTTGAAAAAAAAGAGGGCGCCGCGAAAAAAGAACTGGAAACCGCGGGCAGGCTGCCGTATCCGGTTGTGATATATGAAGCCCCTTCAAGGATTGTAAAGACGCTTGAACTTATAGCGCAGGTGCTGCCGGGCAGGCAGGTTTCCGTTTCCAAAGAAATTACAAAACTGCACGAACGCACTTTCAGGGGAAATCCGTCGGAAATAGCGGCCAAACTTACGGGAGATTTATTAAAAGGCGAATTTGTAATTGTCCTTGGGCCCGCCGATGTTAAAGCGCAGGAAAAGGATAATGAAATAATGGCCGTTAAATATCTGGCGGAACTGATAGGGCAGGGAAAGTCCAAGAGCGAAGCCGCAAAAATTGCAGCTGCTGAATACAATGTCAGCAAGAACGACCTGTATAAAAAGGCGCATGAATCCTAACGGGTAAAAAAGCGTGTTTTATGCGCATAACGGAGGAATAAAATGGAAATAATGAAGCTTAAGGTATCAGCGGCAAGCAATCCAAAATCCGTGGCGGGTTCAATAGTTAATAATATCAGGGAAGGCAAGGAAATTGAAATTGTGGCAATGGGGCCCAATGCCGTTAACCAGACGGTAAAAGCCGTGGCTATTTCCCGCGAATACATTAATCCGGACGGTATTGAATTATTATGTAAAATCGGTTTTACCCACCTGGAGCTTGACGGCGAACGTAAAAGCGCAGTGGTAATAAACGTATTCCCGGGGAAAAAAGAACAGTAATTGTAAAGGCAGACCTGCCTGACACGGGCAGTCCGGTATAATTCATAGTTTTGGATTAGCCCTTATCGTTGTTGACCTGACCCTATTTTTTATATATAATATAAAATATCAGATTTAAATATAAACTTAATCTTATAAGTTAATAATCCCGCGGATTTTCCGGGAAAAGCCTTTATATAAAAGGCGGAAACTGATTTTTAATAATTTTTTTTCGCCCTGAAAAAAGAAATTAGCGCGGGATTTGAAAAAACATGAAACGGAGACCAAATTGAAAAAAATACTTGGCGCAGTTCTTATAATTTTTACACTTTCCGCAGGCCTGTTCGCTGATACTGTAATCCTGAAAGATGAGCAGAGGTTTGAAGCTGATGTTATATCGTTTGACACATATTACCTTACTGTAAAACTTCCTAACGGCGTACAGACGTCAATCCCTTGGGGTGAAGTAAGATACATAAAACATACCACAACTCCTTCAAGCTGGCTTGAAGAGGAATATATGTCGGCGGATGACGCGGAAGTTTCATCGTTAATCACACCTTTATACAAGGATGATGCCTTTCAGAAAGCGATTTTTCCGGGCCTTGTACTTCACGGCGCAGGCCATTTTTACGCAAAAGACCAGAACACGGGCCTTTCCCTGTTGAGCGCGGAAATTGTATCGCTTATCATAATGGGTTTAAGCGTCCAGCAGTTCTTCGCGCCGGCAGAGCCGGGATATGATTACGGCGTTACAAAGGCTGTATTTATTTCGGGCATAACTATTTTTTCACTTTCCTGGATTTGGGACATGATTTTCGCGCCGCAGGCTGTTGAAAAATACAATTCAGAGCACGAGTTTCTTATAAACGCGCTTCCCGGAGGCAATCAATGAAAATCGCGCTTGGCAGCGACCACGCCGGATTTGAATTAAAGGAGTTTATAAAGCATTACCTTGAGAAACAGGGGCACGACGTGAAAGATTGCGGTACATATACGGAAGAGTCCTGTGATTACACCGACTTTGCCGAATTGGCATGCGCCGCTGTTACTGAAGGTAAAGCCAAAAGGGGAATTCTGTTCTGCGGCACCGGAATAGGGATGTCAATTGCTGCCAACAAGATAAAGGGGATTTATGCCGCGCTGGTGGACAATACTTTTTCCGCCAGAATGACAAGATGCCATAATGACAGCAATGTACTGGTGCTGGCGGGGCGTATAATTGGCAAAGACATCGCGAAAGAAATAACGGATATCTGGCTTGCGACAAAATACGAAGGCGGAAGGCACGACAGGCGGCTTAACAAGATAAAAGACATTGAAAAAAAGAATATGAAATAATAACCGGAGGTAATAATGGATTTTACAAAGTACATTGAAGCTGTGGACAGTGAAGTGGCGGAAATAATAAAGGATGAAGTTCAAAGGAATAAAGAGACGCTTTTGATGATAGCGTCGGAAAACTACGCGGATGAAGCGGTGCTTCAGGCGCAGGGTTCCGTATTCACCAACAAATACGCCGAAGGATACCCGACAAAGCGCTTTTATCAGGGAGTCGGCAATTCAGACAGGGTGGAACAGCTTGCCATTGACAGGGCAAAACAGCTGTTCGGAGCGGAGCACGCGAATGTTCAGCCCAATTCGGGGTCTCAGGCAAACCAGGCGGTTTATCTTGCAATGCTGCAGCCGGGCGATGCCATACTTGGAATGAACCTTGCCGCGGGCGGACATTTGACGCACGGCGCGGCCGCGTCATCATCAGGAAAACTTTATAAAGCGCATGCCTACTCCGTAAACAAAGACACATACACCCTTGATTATGATGAAATAGCCGCGGCGGCGAAAGAAGTAAAGCCGAAAATAATAGTGGCCGGAGCGTCGGCATATCCGCGTAAAATTGACTTTAAAAAGTTCAGGGAAATCGCGGATTCCGTAGGCGCGCTGCTGATGTGCGACATAGCGCATTACGCGGGGCTTGTGGCGGCAAAACTGTATCCGGATCCGGTTCCGTACGCGGATTTTGTCACAACCACAACGCATAAGACATTAAAAGGCCCAAGGGGCGGCATGGTAATGTGCAAAGAAAAATACGCAAAGCAGATTAATTCGGCTGTATTTCCGGGCCTTCAGGGCGGGCCGCTTATGCACGTCATAGCGGCCAAAGCCATATGTTTTAAAGAAGCAATGACGCCGGCTTTTAAGGATTATCAGCAGCAGGTATTAAAAAATGCCCAGGCGCTGGCTGCGGAGCTTTTAAAGAAAGGCTATAAGATTTTAACCGGCGGAACAGACTGCCACATGATTCTTTTGGATTTAAGGCCTAACAAAATTAACGGCAGGGATTCGGCGCGCGCTCTTGAAGAGGCCGGTATAACACTGAATAAAAACGGCGTGCCTTTTGATACGGAAAGCCCGTTTGTTACATCGGGAATCAGGATAGGCACGCCCGCCATTACCGCCCGCGGCATGAAAGAAGGCGAAATGAAATTAATAGCGGACTGGATGGATCAGGTCCTTAAAAATATGGATGACGCGGCTTTAAAACTGAAAGTTCTGCGGGAAGTAAAATCGCTATGCGCAAAGTTCCCTATTTACGAAAAATAAAAGGGGGGGTTGGTGTGAAAACAGGGGGAAGAAAAGGATTTACGCTTATTGAACTGCTGGTTGTGGTCGGGATTATCGGCATACTTGCGGCTGTCGCGGTGCCAAAATACAGGAACCTGCTTGAAAAGGCAAATCTTGGCGCCACGATGGGTAATTTATCATCTTTAAGGTCATCGCTGTCAATTTATTACGCGACAAATATGGTTTTTCCGGGTTCAATAGATCCCGCGGAAGAGCCGGCTTTTGCGGAAGCGTTAAACGGAGATATGCCTTTTGTAAAGGCGAAATATCCTGCTGATGCGCCGCCGTACGGAAGGGAAGTAACTGTAAGCGATGCCGAAGGCCCTTCAATAAAAGGCACCGGATGGTTTTACAATAATTTGCACGGTGTTGTGCTTATAAATTCCACCGCCCGGGATATTCAGGGCAATATTTATTCCGCATATTGAAAAGGAGGGCGCTGATGGAAAGCAAAAAATACGAACGCAAACAATATATAGTGGACAAGAAATTTCAGTATAAGTTTGTTTTAATGCTTATATTTTTTATTTTTTTAACGGTATTAACGGTTTCTTTCACCACTTTTTATGTAATCTGGCAGAATGTTATAGAGGAATTCTTTTTTGTGCCCGAAGCGTCAAAAAAACTTGGCGATATTTACCTGTGCACAAGCGAACTGCTTGTTCTGCCGCTTGCCGTGCTTGCTGTTATCGGCGCTGTGGCAGGCATATTCATTTCGCACAGGATTGCCGGGCCGGTTTACAGGATAAAAAAAGTTTCTGAAGAGATAGCAAAAGGCAATTTAAGCATTAATGTGAAATTCAGGAAAGGCGACGAGCTTCACGACCTTGCTGATTCAATGAATTCAATGATTTCAGGAGTCAGAACCCTTGTCAAAGAGGACAGAAGCGCGATAGATAAAATTGCCGCTGTTTCCGAAAAGTTAACGGCTGATCTGAAAAAACAGAAAGGCTTAAAAGAAGAAGTGGAAAAAACAGTGCTTGAACTGAACGGCATAGTAAAAGTCCTTAAAAAAAATTCAGGCAGGTTTAAAACGGAATGAAGAAAAGCAGGGGTTTTACGCTTATGGAGCTTATGATTGTGGTTGGGGTTATTGGACTTTTAACGGCTGTGGCCATACCCAAGTTTATGCAGATGCTTGAAAAGGCAAATGTTGCGGCCACGCTTGGCAATCTTTCGGCTATAAGAAGCGCGATCAAAGTGTATTACGGCGCATATGCTGATCACCCATCGGACATAAGTCTAAATACGCCTGTTTTTAGGGATTCTTTGGGCGCAACAATGCCCGGCGTGAAATGCTCTTATCCAATGAACGCCCCCCCAAAAGGGAACGGAGTAACAAGGGGGGATTCAATACCTTCAACAGAAGGAAATGGATGGTATTATAATTACGCAACCGGGAATGTTTACATTAATTCCACAGCAAGGGACATAAATGGCAACCACTATACTGTTTATTGATAATCAGAGAGAATAATGAATAATAAAAAATTGCTGTCAAAATTCATAGAGTTGTCGGTCTTTTCAATGGTTCTTTTGATACCCGTTATATTTTTTACAAGAACCAATGATGTCTTTGAAATTAACAAGATGTATATTTTCAGGCTTATGACAATATTGTCCGCAGCGGTATGGATTATAAAAATTATAAACGAAGGCGGAGTCTCTTTTGTGAAATCCGCTTTAAACTTTCCTGTACTTGGGCTGCTGGCGGTGTCGCTGTTATCCACTTTTATTACAGCCAACTTTAACGTCTCGCTTTTTGGAGTTTATGAGGATTTTGAGGGGATTTTAACCGTCTTAAACTATACGGTTTTTTTCTTTTTGATTCTGAACTTTGCGGGGGATGAACGTTCCGTAAAAAAGATTGTGGCGCTTACAATAGCCGCGACGGTTTTCATCACCCTGTACGGTTTCGCGCAGAATTTTGGAATAGATTTTATCAGGTGGAATCCGGAAACCTATAATCCGGGAAGGTTTTTTTCCACGCTTGGCAATCCTAATTTTCTTGCGGCGTATCTTGTAGAAACGCTTCCGCTTTTGTTCATACTTTTTTTCATTACAAAAGACACTTTTAAGAAATCAGCCGTACTGCTTATGCTTACAGGAGCCGTGGTGATTTTGTTTTTAACCAAATCAAGGGCGGGATTCCTGAGTTTTCTTGTAACGCTTCTGCTTATTATCATATATACGTTCATAGATTCCAGAAAAGAGAAACACGGAATTTTTGCCGAAAATAAAAAATGGCTTTTGGGTTTTGCGGTTATATTTACTGTGACCGCGTTATTTTCCGGAAAGGTGCAGGAGGCTTTTGGGGACCTTTACACCAGAATAGCTTTTATTTTTTCCGAAGGCCTGCAGAAAACGCCAAGGGTTTATATCTGGAAAAGCGCGCTTATGATGTTTAAGGACAATCCTGTATTGGGATACGGCCTTGACACTTTTCAGGTAATGTTTCCTTATTACAGGCTTCCGGAGTACTGGAGGATTGAATGGAACGGCACCCCGGAGAAGACGCATAATATTTTCCTGCAGTACCTTTCAACTCAGGGAATAGCGGGGTTTGGAATGTATATGCTTCTTCTGGCCGCGTTTTTTAAAAAGTCGTTTAATGTAATTTTCGGCGAAAAGGATATAACAAAAAGGTATTTTGCGTTTGGCTTTTTTATGCTTGTAATAGCATATTTCATTCAGGGGCTGTTTAATTACACGGTTGTGGCTTATGGAATGATGTTCTGGATAGCGCTTGCGGTCATACTTATAATGGGCGGCATCAATATTAATAACTCCTGGCATCCGTTTCCCGGGCGCCTGTCATTCATAAAAAATAACGCTGTTTTATTTACCGGCGTGACTGCTGTGCTGGCAATTGCCCTTGCCGCTTCGTTAACGCGCTATTGGGCTGCTGACATGTATTATAAAGTGGGTAACATTGCCGCGGAAACCCCGGGCATAGAAACCAGGTCGCTTGAGTTCTATGAAAAATCAGTAAAATTGAACCCTTTCAGGGAAATTTACTGGGTTAAATACGGAATAGGATTTGAACGCTGCGCAAGGTCGGCAAAGGACCCTGCAAACGTAAAGCATTACATTACACAGGCGATAAATGTACATATGCACACCCTTAAGCTGAACGGTAAAAACGGATACAATTACAATAATATTGCCCGTTCTTTTAAATTCTACGGTGAAAATATTGATAAAAAGGGCTATACGGACGCGGTAAAGTACTATGAGGAAGCGATAAAAAGGGACCCCAATAACGCGTATTTCGGACTTGACCTTGCGACTGTATACATGAATTCCGGGGAATTTGAAAAGGCGGCAAAAATCTGCGAAAAATATTCGGCAATGTACCCGAATTTTGCCACGCCTTACAGCTATCTTGGATATCTGCACATGCTGGCGGCAAGAAACACGGCGGCAAACAAACAGCAGGCAAACGAGCTGCTTGACAGGGCAAGGCAGTATTATGAAAAAGCGGTGGAACCTGACAAGCAATGGTTCAGGGACAATATATCAATGTCTTCCAGTTACAGCAATCTGGCTATTATTTATTTTAACAGCGGGAAGGTGAAAATGGCGGAAGACACTTTTAACAGGGGGCTGGAACTGTGGCCGCAATATAGGGAAGGGTATTATAACCTGGCAATGCTGTATGAAAATACAGGAAACCTGCCGATGGCCGCGCAAACCTACAAAAGGGTGCTTTCTGTTTTTCCGAATGATGAAAAAGCGCTGGCTGAACTTAATAAATTATCAGGGAGGGGAATAAAATGAAGTGTCCCTACTGCGGTCATAAATCGGACAAAGTTGTGGATTCAAGGGAGAGCAAGGACGGCGAAGCTATAAGGCGAAGAAGGGAATGCCTTAAATGCACCAAAAGATACACCACATACGAGCAGATTGAACATTCGCTGCCGATGGTGGTAAAGAAGGATAACAGGCGCGAGCCTTTTGACCGCAAAAAAATATTAAACGGGCTGATAAAAGCGTGCGAGAAAAGGCCCGTATCGGTTGAGCAGCTTGAAGAAGTGGTGGATGACATAGAAAAGCAGCTTTACAGCAAGATGGAAAAGGAAGTGCCTTCAACTGTTATAGGCAATATAATAATGGAAAAACTTGCGCTTATGGATGAAGTCGCGTATGTCAGATTCGCCTCTGTCTACAGGCAGTTTAAGGACATCAACGCTTTCACGAAGGAGTTAAAGAAGTTCCTTACAGAAAAGAATGATAAATAAATGAAAATGTCCGGCGCGTTAAAACTTTATCCTGAAAAAATCACGGGGATTTTGGCCCTTTTTTTTGTCTCGTTTTTTCTTGTCCTGGGCGGCGGAACGGCCGTCTCCTACGAAAATCATACGGTTAAACTTATATGCCTGGGTGTTTTTGCATCCGCGGCCATTTTATCAGGATTGCGCGGTAAGAATACCGCGGGGCTGATACCTTTGTCCGCGGGCCTTATGGCTGCGGCTGTGTTTTTTTCCGGCATGTTTAATACCCAGATAAATAAAATTTTAAAAACAGAGTATTTATACCTGTGGATTAATATAACTGTTTTAACCTTTGCTTTTACACGCTGCAGTATAAGCGCGCAGAAAGCTTCGGCGGTAATTGTTTTTACGGCGGCTGTCTCGGCGGCGGCGGGAGTATTGCAGGCGGTATTTTTTACCGGGGGGATAGAATTCATTTTTAGGGATTATTTTGGGGGAAGGGTATACTCTTTTTTTGGCAATCCGAATAATTTTGCCGTGTTTCTGGTTTTTGCGGCGCCGTTTATAATTCAGGAAATATACAGCCGCCGGCACCGTGCCTTTAATTCCGCGCTTTATGTTTTATGCGCCTTGCTGATTCTGCTTTCAAAAAGCGCCATGGGAGCGGCAGTGTTTGTTTTCGTATCGGCGGCTGTTTTTATAATGCGCGAAAAGGTCCGTAAAAAGAATCTGATAGCCGGCGCTGTTGCCATATTTGCAGGTTTAATTCTTGCTGTATTTATTATAAACGGGAAAAAGGATTCCGTGGAGGGGAGAGTATTTTTGTGGAAAACCGCGGTAAAAATGGCGGCAGAGCAGCCTGTATTCGGGACGGGGGCCGGCAATTTCAGGATTCAGTCGCCGTATTTTCAGTCAAAGCTTTATAAAGAATCGGGAAAATACAACGGTATAAAGCCGCACGATGAGGCCTATGCCCATAATGATTTGCTTCAGTTCTTTTCGGAAACCGGTATTTTCGGCGCGGTATGTTTTCTGTTTTTTGTCTTTGCCTGTATTGCCGCCGTATACAGGTCTAAAAATTACGCTGCATTAGCCGCTCTGTGCGGAATACTTGCCTGTTCCGCGGCGCATTTCCCGTTTAATATACCGTATTTAGCCGTGTTATTTCCCGCGGCCGCGGTAATTTTCGGCAGAGATATTCAGGTACTGCCGGTAAATAAATACCTGATGGCGGCGGCAGGCGCCGGAATTATAATTTTTAACTGCATTACGGCAGGTGATATTTTTGTCAGGAGCCATATAGTTTATAAACTGTCGCGGGCGGAATCGGCAGGCGCGGCGGATTACATAAAGAATTTCTCGCGGTATATTTACAGGGATTATCAGGCCTCTTTTTACGCGGGTATTGCGATGTCAAGGGCGGGTATGGACGGTGAGGCTGAATCTTTTTACAAAAATGCAATTAAGCTGTTTCCGTATTTTGAAGGCGCGTTTTTTAACCTTGGCAACGTTTATTTCAGGGAGGGGGATTTTAAATCAGCCGGGGAAAATTATACAAAACTGGCCGAACTTAACCCCTCAAATACTTCCGCGCTGAATAACCTTGGAAGGACGCTGATAGAACTTGGGGAATACCAAAAAGCAATTGATTTGCTTGAAAAAGCGCCGGCTTTGGGGGATGAAGTATATATAAATTATCATATTGCGCTTGCCTATTTTATGTTGGATAATAATATAAAAGCAATTGAAAAGGCTGAAAAAGCCCTGGAAGCAAAGCCGGATTTTATGCCGGCGCAGGAACTTATTAAAAAAATAAAAAGTGGGCACGGGGGCAAATGAAAAGAATTTTAATATTCTTTTTTGCGGTTATGTCATTATGCCGGTTTTCGTTTGCCGCTTTTGAAAAAGGGGGCATTCAGTCGCCCGGCGCGGCGGCGGCCGGCGTCGGCTATGCCTGCGCGGCAAAAGCCGCAGGCGCGGATTCTGTCTTTTATAACCCGGCCGCGCTTTTTATTTCCGAGTCTTCCGGGATTTCCCTCATGTATGGCAGCCTTGCAAACACAAAAGCCCAGGATTTATACGGCGTATTGTACGGATATTTCAGGCCTTACCTGTCGGTTGCGGCTTCTGCCGGCTCCATGTACAGGGAAAACACGGCGGAATATACATACCAGATTACATTGTCCGTCCCTGTTTTCAGGGAAGCCTCATACTTTATTGGAACGGGGAGCAATATTAAATTTTTGAATTCATTTTATGAAGAACAGGCTTACGCCCTGACTGCGGATGTGGGAGCCATTGCGGCGGCGAAAGATATCTGGTTTTTGGAGCAGCTATCATTAGGAGCGGTTTATAAAGATATTAATGCCAGGTTAAGGCATGCAAACGGGCTGGAAGAAGAAATAAATTCATCCATAACCGCGGGCATTGCGGCGCGTTATTACGGTTTTGAACTGTCAGGAGATTTTAATTATATTATGAATCAGAATAAAGAAGAATATAATTATTCGGCGGGGCTTTCAAAAGATTTTGAAATGTTCATTTTAAGGGCCGGATTCGCGGGTTTTCAGACTATAGCTCCGGCTTTCACGGCCGGAGCGGGTGTTATGCTTGGTGATTTTACCGCGGATTACGCCTTTGTAAGCCACGCCAGCGGGCTTGGCGCGACACACAGAATACAGGCTTCGTATCTGTTTGGAAAGCCGAATCCTGAATATATTCCGGCGCCCGTAAAATGTTCCGTATACGCGGGCGATTCCAAAGCGCTGGTGAAGTGGAGTTCTGTTTCGGGGCAGATAACAGGTTACAGGCTGTATATTACGGCGGAAGGCGGCGATACAGTTGAAAAGGAAACCGAAGGCAGGGCTGACGTTGATTTTATAATTACCGGCATGGAAAACGGTAAAAAATATTCAATACAGATTACGGCTTTTTCGGGCAGGCTTGAAAGCGAAAAATCAGATATGCTTAACGTGATTCCATCCGCAATGAGCGGCAGGGCGAAATTGTTTTACAAAAAGGCGGAGTTGTTATATATTGATGGTAAATATAAAGCAGCCATAGAGGTTTTAAAACAAGCGGGTAATGATGCCGCGCTTACGGCTGATTACATTATATTCAGGGAAAGGCTTGAAAAACTGAGTAAAATAAAGTAAAACGGAGCCTTAACAAATGAAAAAAACATCTATCCTGTTCTTGTTATGCCTGTTTCCGGTTATAATTTTTGCTCAGGATCAGGTTTCTGCGGTTGATTCGGAAAAGTACTTTTCGCAGGCAGCTGTGGCTTATATGGAAGGCAATTTAGACGATGCAACCGTATTGGTCATGAGGGCGCTGCAGTTAAAACCCGACAACGCCAAGTATTCAGCCCTTTATGACCTTATCCTAAAGGAAAAAGCAAATGTAAAGGAAATATCGGTTCTTCCGGCCGTAAAAAAGCCAAAATATATGGACGATAAACAGTACGCGTCACTGCTTGAATACATAAAGTCCCTTGAAAAGAATATGAAACGGCAGGCGGAATTGTCAAGGAATCGCGCTGAAAATACAATTATTCTTTTGTCTGAACGCACCGGAGAGCTGGAAAAAAGCCGGGATGAAATTGTCACGAAAATTATACCGGGACACCTGCAGAAAATAGAGGATATAAACAATACTCAGAAAAAAGGTTTTAACATAGCCATTTACGCCGCTGCCGCCATTTTATTCTTTATTTTAACCCTTCTTTTTGTTATTATTATTCATTTAAAGAATCTTAAGAAAGCTGAAGAAAGCATAAAATTTATAAAAGCCAGGCAGGATGAGCAGTATCAGAAGCTTACAAGAATGGAAGAAGAGCAAAGGCGCCTGTCCGGAAGACCGTAAAACATGAAAGGAAATTCCATGAAAAAAGCCTTTATTTGTACAGCCTTTATCCTGGCCGCCGCTGTTTATTCCTTTGGCGCGCAGGCAAGGAACATTGAGCTGGTGGATGTGCCTACGGCGAATTCAATGCTTAAAGCGGAGCTGCGTTATGACGTTAAGTTTTATTCCGGTGGCGGTGTTTTAAACAGGGTTTATGTGGGCATTTTTGACAGGCTAATGATCGGCGCCGCGCTTAACGTAACAAACCTTGTCGGCACCGGGCAGATACAGGTTATACTTCCGCCCAAACTTCTTGGAAAGTTCAGAATAACCGATGATGACGGCGCTGTGCCGGCGATTGCCATTGGGTATGAAGGCGAATCATATTTTGATATGGTAGCCAGGGGCGTATTTTTAAGCGTTACAAAGGAAGTTATGCTTGGTTCCGCTTTTATTCAGCTTACCGGCACTGTTTATTCCAATCAATTCAGCGAAATATTAAATAATATTGACATGGGCGCGGGAATAGCTTTTGCCATAACTCCGGATCTTGCCTTAAGCGCGGAAGCGGACAGTTTTTTACTGGATAATTCTTTAAACATAAATGGCGGAATAAGCTACAGGTTTGAACCTATTACACTGGAAGTGATATTAAAGTACGGCCTTGGAGAAAATGACATCAGGCATTCCAGGGTTTTAAGGCTTACTTATATCAGTTACTTTTAAGGAGATTTCAGATGCCGGCAGAAAAATATCTTGAATTTGAAAAACCAATTGTTGAGATCAAAAAAAAGATAGGGGAGTTAAAAGCCCTTTCCGCTGAAGGCAAGATAAACGCGGACGCGGAAATAAAAACCCTTGAGGCAAAGATGGAGGTTTTAAAGCAGGATATATATAAAAACCTTTCATCGTGGCAGACGGTCCAGATAATGAGGCACCTTGGAAGGCCGAAGATGCTTGATTTTGTAGGGCTTATGTGCACGGATTTTCAGGAACTTCACGGCGACAGGCAGTTTAAGGATGATAAGGCCATGGTGGGCGGAATGGCAAGGATAGACGGAATTCCGGTTATGCTTATCGGCCTTCAGAAAGGAAAAGATACCAAAGAAAATCTTTTAAGGAATTTCGGAATGGCCCAGCCCGAAGGCTACAGAAAGGCGTTAAGGCTTATGAAAACAGCGGAAAAATTTAATCTTCCTATAATTACATTTATTGATACAAGCGGAGCTTATCCGGGCCTTGAAGGTGAAGAACGCGGCGTGGCGGAAGCCATTGCGCGGAACCTGCACGAGATGGCAAGGATAAAAGTGCCGATAATAGTCTGTGTAATAGGCGAAGGCGGCAGCGGAGGCGCGCTTGGCGTGGGTGTGGGTGACAGGATACTTATGCTTAAATACGCCACATACAGCGTTATTTCTTTTGAAGGCGCTGCCACTATTCTGTGGAAAGACAGCACAAAGGCCGCGGAAGCAGCCAGGGCTTTAAAACCCACAGCGAATGACCTGCTTCAGATTAAGGTGATAGATGAAATAGTTGAAGAGCCCATGGAGGGCGCGCACAGGGATTACGAAACAACCGCGGCAAATCTTAAGGCCGCTATTTTAAAAAATCTTAAGGAACTCATGGAAATGCCTGCTGACAAGCTTCTTGATGACAGGTACAATAAATTCAGAAACATGGGTTTTTTCACCAGGGGTAACAGTTAAAAGATGAAAAAAACATTACTCATAGTATTATTTATTTCGTCGGCTTTTTTATGCTTCGGCGCGCAGTCCACAATGCCGCCGGCTTCCGAGACATCAGAGAATACTTCCGGCATAACTGTGGTAATTGACCCGGGGCACGGCGGCGGGGAATGGGGCGCGTCAGCGGGCAACATACAGGAAAAAAATATTAATCTGAAGATAGCCCTGCTTGTAAAAAAGAAGATAGAAGCGTCCGGCAGAAACGTGAATGTGGTGCTTACAAGGAAAGATGATGAATATGTAAAAGTTCAGGACAGGGCCGGGATGGCAAACAGCAGAAAAGCTGATTTTTTTGTATGCATACACAGCGACAACCTTCCGCAGGAAAAAATAAAAGGGCACGCTGTATATTATTTCTATTCGCCTTTTCCCGCCCAGGGACAGGGGGAACTGGTTGTAAAATGGGATGACGTGCAGAAAAAACATATGGCAAGGTCGGAAAAAGCAGCCGAAGCAATTTCCAAATATCTTTCCGCTTCTTTAATACCGGAATTAAAAGGCGCGGCTTCGGGAACAAATGATGTCCTTCCCCTGGCATCACGGGGAGTAAGAAAAACCCGCTCTTACTGCTTAAACGGCGTTGATATGCCCGCGGTCCTGATTGAATGCGCCAATATAAACAACAAAGAGGACGCGACGGCGTTAAAGGATGACAAGGTGATAAATTCAATAGCTTATCATATTAAAGAAGGCATTCTGGCTTATTTAAGGGTGAAATGATGAATAAAAAACTTTTTTTGATAATTATCGCGCTGCTGGTGGCCGGTTTGGCTTTGTTTTTTGTATTTAAGAAAACCGCGGTAAAAAGGGACGCGAAAAGTGTTGACCGGGCCCTTATGCTTTACAGCGACGGCGACAGCAGGGTTCCGGTGGATATTTATTTTGCCGATACCGAGACCGAAAAGTTTCTTGTATATAAAGCGGAGATATTTGAAACCAAAAGGGTGGAAAACGGAATTAAGCAGTCCCTTTTAATACTTTTTTCGCCGCCTCCCCAGGGATACGTGACTTATATTCCGGAAGGAAGCTCGGTAAGGGAAGTGTTTATGGACCCAAATGGCATATGTTATGTTGACCTTCACGGTTCCATTACCGCCAATTTTAAGGGCGGCACATCAGCGGAAAGCCATGCCGTATACGCGATAGTGGATACAATTATGAAAAATTTCCCGAAAGTTAACGGGGTAAGGTTTTTAATAGACGGTAAAGAAGCGGAAACACTTGCCGGGCATATAAAGATAGACGGCATCCTCAGGGCTGATTAAAATTACAAATTGATTTTTATATTTAAAGGTGATAAATTATTTTCCGTTTGATTTGATAAATAATAAAGGAGTCCGTGTTGGATAAATACATTCCCGAAGAAATAGAAGGAAGGATATATTCTTTCTGGACAGATAAAGGGCTTTTTAAAGCGGATGAAAACTCCGTAAAACCGCCTTTTTCCGTGGTAATTCCTCCTCCCAACGTTACCGGGTCGCTTCATATGGGGCACGCGCTGAACAACACGCTTCAGGACATTTTGTGCCGTTATAAAAGGGCGCGCGGTTTTAACGTCCTCTGGGTGCCGGGCTGTGACCACGCGGGAATTGCAACGCAGAATGTTGTGGAACGCGAACTGAAAAAAGAGGGCAAGAAAAGGCACGATCTGGGCCGAGAAAAATTTGTGGAACGCGTATGGGAATGGAAAGAAAAATACGGCACGACAATAATGATGCAGTTAAGAAAGCTTGGAAGTTCGCTTGACTGGAGCCGCGAGCGTTTTACCATGGACGAAGGGCTTTCAGAAGCCGTAAAAGAGGTTTTTGTAAGGCTTTATAATGAAAAGCTTATATACAGGGGGGATTATATAATCAACTGGTGCCCGCGCTGCCATACGGCGTTGTCGGACATTGAAGTTGAACACAAGGACCTTGACGGAAATTTTTATCACATTAAATACCCTTATAAAGACAAGCCCGGTTTTATTCAGGTGGCAACCACAAGGCCTGAAACCCTGCTTGGCGATACTGCGGTTGCCGTTAATCCTGATGACCCAAGGTATAAGGATATTCCCGAAGGGACCTTGGTATTATTACCTGAAACGGGAAGGGCAATTCCTATTATAAAAGATGAATACGTGGATAAGGAATTCGGAACAGGCGCGGTAAAGATAACGCCCGCTCACGACCCAAATGACTTTCTTGTCGGCTTAAAACATAAACTTGAAATGATAAAAGTTATGGATGAAAGCGCCAAAATGAATGAAAATGCCGGCGATAAATATAAGGGTATGGACAGGTTTGAGGCAAGGAAAAAAATAATGGAAGAGCTGGAAGCGCAGGGGCTTGTGGTAAAAACAGAACCGCACAAGCATGCTGTGGGGCACTGCTACCGCTGCAATACGGTAATTGAACCGTATATATCCACGCAGTGGTTTGTAAAGATAAAACCGCTTGCGGAACCTGCGATAAAAGCCGTGGAAAACGGAGAGATACAGTTCACCCCTGATATGTGGAAAAAAGTGTATTTTGAATGGATGAATAACATAAAAGACTGGTGCATTTCAAGGCAGCTGTGGTGGGGCCACAGAATTCCTGCGTGGTACTGCGAATGCGGAGAGATAATTGTGTCAAAGGAAACGCCTGCTGAATGCCCCAAATGCGGAAGCATAAGGTTAAAACAGGATGAAGATGTCCTTGATACATGGTTTTCTTCAGCCCTGTGGCCGTTTTCCACGCTTGGATGGCCGAAAGATACAAAAGACCTGAAGGCCTTTTATCCGACATCTGTCCTTGTAACCAGCTGGGATATTTTATTTTTCTGGGTGGCAAGGATGATTATGACCGGAATAAAATTTATGGAAAAGCCGCCCTTCGCGCACGTTGTGATAAATTCGCTTGTCTGTGATTCGGAAGGCAAGAAAATGAGCAAGTCAAAGGGCAATGTTGTTGACCCTCTTGACATAATATCAAAGTATTCCGCGGATTCGCTGCGTTTTACAATGGCAACACTTGAAACCGCCACAAGGCATATAGCGTTTTCAGAGGACAGGCTTAAAGGCTACAGCAATTTTATGAATAAAATATGGAACGCGGCGAAGTTTGTTAAGCAGAACCTGGAAGGGTATAAAAGCGTTGATTTGGACAAAGCAAACCTTAAGCTTCCGGAAAAATGGATTCTGTCAAGGCTTAACGCGGTAACAGACAGGGTCACCGACGGGCTGGAAGAATTCAAATTTTCGGAATCAACCCTGGCGCTTTATGATTTCTTCTGGCATGATTTCTGCGACTGGTACCTGGAAATCGCAAAAATAGACCTGTACAGGGAAGGCTCTGAATATAAAAATACCGTTCAGACCGTGCTGGCAAAAGTGCTGAAAGACTCGCTTGTGCTGCTTCATCCGTATATCCCTTTTATAACGGAGGAAATTTATCAAAATATGGCTTTTGCAGGGGCTAAAGATACCATTATGAAAGAAAGCTGGCCCTTCGCGCACGAACCGTTTAATTTCGACGCGAAAGAAATGGATGTTGTAATGGATGTAATTTACGTCTTAAGAAACGCAAGGGGAGAGTTTAACATTTCTCCGGCTGAAAAACTTGAAGCTTACCTTGTAACGGACAAAAAAGAACTTGTGGAAGCCAATAAGGAAATTATTATAACCCTTGCCAAGCTTTCTTCGCTTGCCTATGCCGAAAAGACAGGCGATAACGTGGCCGGCAGGGAGGTTAAGGATTTTGGTTTTGCCGGAATAGAGGTTAAAGGTAAAGTGGATGTGTTAAAAGAAACCGAAAAGGCAAAAAAAGCCATAGAAAAATTTACCCAGGGCATAAAGGCGATAGAAAATAAATTTTCCAATCCGAAATTTACCGAAAATGCCCCGAAAAAGCTTGTGGATGAAGAAAACGCGAAAAAAGAAAAATTAAAAAACGATATTGAGCAAGAAGAAAAGAAAATAAAACTTCTGGAAAGGCTTGTGTGATAAGTCGGATGGAAATGCTGAAGAAATTTGACAGGGAAATGAATGAAATAATAAAGCTTGCGTTAAAAGAAGACATAGGGCCCGGCGATATCACGACCGATGTGCTTATTCCGCAGTCAGCCGAAACAAAGGCTGTTTTTGTGGCTAAAGACCATGGAATAATATGCGGCCTTCCCGTGGCCAAAAGGGTTTTTCAGGTGCTTGATAAGAATATAAAAGTGACATATAAAAAGAAAGACGGCACATGGGTAAAGCCGGGGGAAATTCTGGCAACTGTAAAAGGAAGGGCGCGCGCCCTTTTATCCGGGGAAAGGCTTGCTTTAAATATTATGCAGAGGCTATCCGGCATAGCCACATATACAAATAAATATGTTGAAATAGCAAAACCTTACGGCGTAAAAATACTTGATACAAGGAAGACAACGCCTTTGATGAGGCTTCTTGAAAAATACGCCGTGAAAACAGGCGGCGGCGTTAACCACAGGATGGGGCTTTATGACGCCGTTCTGATAAAGAACAACCACTTAAAACAGATAGATATTGAAAAGGCTTATGTAGATATGAGGCGCTGGATTCCAAAAGATATGAAAGTGGAAGTTGAAGTTGAAACAATTGAAATGCTGGAAAAGGTGATTAAACTTCAGCCCGATATAATTATGCTTGATAATATGAATGTGGAAATGCTTCACAGGGCGATTCCTATGGTCCGTAAATCAGGCATACCTTCAAAAATAGAGGTTTCGGGCGGAATTAATATGAGCAATATCCGGGATGTCGTAAAAACAAGGCCTGATTTTGTGTCCATAGGCTCCATAACGCATTCGCCTCCTTCAATGGATATAAGCTTAAGGATGATAAGCTGAT
>JAKQNO010000092.1 GCA_029565735.1 bacterium | reverse complement strand
TGAGACAATAACAGAAACGGCAACTGAGACGGTAACTGAGACAATAACAGAAACGGCTACCGAGACGGTAACAGAGACGATTACAGAAACAGCCACTGAAACGGTAACAGAGACGATTACAGAAACAGCTACTGAGACAGTAACTGAGACGATTACAGAAACGGCCACGGAGACGGTAACTGAGACAATAACAGAGACGGCAACAGAAACGGTAACTGAGACAATAACAGAAACGGCTACAGAGACTGTTACGGAGACTGTAACGGAAACGGCTACAGAGACAATAACAGAAACAGTTACTGAGACCATAACGGAGACTATTACGGAAACAGCCACAGAAACGGTAACCGAGACAATAACAGAAACAGTTACTGAGACCGTGACAGAGACTATAACGGAAACAGCCACTGAAACGGTAACTGAAACAATAACAGAAACGGCAACCGAGACCGTAACGGAGACTATTACGGAAACAGCCACTGAAACTATAACTGAAACAATAACAGAAACAGTCACTGAGACTGTAACTGAGACAATTACAGAGACGGTTACTGAAACGGTAACTGAAACAATAACAGAAACGGCTACAGAGACTGTAACAGAGACTGTAACAGAGACGGCTACAGAGACAATTACAGAAACTATTACTGAGACCATGACAGAGACGATAACAGAAACAGTAACCGAGACTGTAACGGAGACAATAACAGAAACAGCTACTGAAACTGTAACGGAGACAATAACAGAAACAGCAACGGAGACAGTAACTGAGACTATTACTGAAACAGCTACCGAGACGATAACCGAAACGGTAACTGAGACGATGACAGAGACAGTTACTGAAACTATAACAGAGACGATAACCGAGACTGCGACGGAAACTATAACAGAAACTGTAACGGAGACTATAACTGAGACGATTACAGAGACTGCAACCGAGACAGTAACAGAAACGATGACAGAGACAGCTACAGAAACTGTAACGGAAACGATTACCGAAACGGCAACGGAGACTGTTACGGAGACTGTAACAGAAACGATTACAGAGACAGCGACAGAAACTGTAACTGAAACAATAACAGAAACGATTACGGAAACTGCAACCGAAACAGTAACAGAGACAATAACAGAAACTGCCACAGAAACCGTTACAGAAACAATAACAGAGACTATTACTGAAACCGCCACAGAAACTGTGACGGAGACAATGACAGAAACAATAACAGAAACTGCGACGGAAACAGTAACAGAAACTATGACAGAGACTGCAACCGAAACAGTGACAGAAACTATGACAGAGACTGCAACTGAAACAGTAACGGAGACTATTACTGAAACGATAACAGAAACAGCCACAGAGACAGTAACAGAGACTATTACAGAAACAGCCACAGAAACAGTAACGGACACAGTAACTGAAACTGTCACTGAAACTGCCACAGAGACTGTCACTGAAACAATGACAGAGACAATAACCGAAACTGTCACAGAGACTGTAACCGAGACAATGACTGAAACATCAACGGAGACTATTACTGAAACTGCTACTGAAACTATGACAGAGACAATAACAGAGACTGCAACAGAGACTGTAACTGAAACGATAACCGAAACGGCTACCGAAACAGTTACCGAGACAATAACAGAAACTGTTACTGAGACCATAACTGAGACGATGACAGAAACTGCGACTCCGACGCCTACTAATACTCTGTCGCCGACTTTCACGGAGACATCGACGCCGACAGTTACGGAAACGAATACGCCTTCTGCAACTCAGACAAATACTGAAACTGTAACTGCAACTTCCACTGAAACAGATACGCAGACAGTTACAGAAACGGTTACAGAGACCGTTACAGCCACTGATACTCCGACGTTGTTACTGTCGCCTACATCAACTGCAACAGCAACGGCGACAAATTCTATGTCTAATACGCCTACGCTTACGTCCACAAGGACGGCGACGGGAACTGCAACGGCATCAAGGACGTTAACATCAACGGCTACGGCTTCGCCGACAGTTACTTTAACGCCGGCTTATTCGGCGACATGCACGGGCACACCGTCAGTTTCGCTTACGGTAACAGCAACAGTTACAGAAACTAATACAGTATCATCAACGCCTACAGAGACAGGCACGTCAACAATTACAGCCACATGGACCGCTTCGCCGACTATAACGGTTACGCCTACTGTTACGCCTCTGCCGAATTACCAGATAACTATAAAGATTTATAACTCCGCGGGTGAAGTGATTAAAGAGATATCAAAGGATGCCCAGTATGGTACCTATGATATGCTTACGGATTTCACGGTTGAAAATTCCGTATTCAGCCCTGATGACGGCGGCAAGGCTATAATAAATATACAGGGAATGCTGGTTGAATGGGACGGCACCAACGAACAGGAAAAGAATGTTGAAAACGGCGTTTACTACATACACGTTGAAAGCAAGGATGAATTCGGATTTGTTCATTCCGTTACCAAAGACGTTACGGTCCTTACCAATAGCGTGAAGATGCAGGTAAGAATCTACAGCAGCGCCGGTGAGATTGTAAAGATAATACCTGTTGATATGGCTGCGGTTGCGCCGTCAGAAACTATTAAAATAGTACCCGAGCCTCCTCAGGCCTTTGTGCCGGGGGACAATAACCAGGCAAGCTATGTACAGATTATCTACGGCGGTCAGACAATTCTCTGGGACGGCACCAATGATTTTGGAAACATAGTCGGAAACGGCGTTTATACTGTTCAGATAGTAAATGTGGATATTAAAGGATATAAGACCGTGGCTTCTTCCAGTATCACAGTCCTTCATAACGGTTATGAAATTCTTTCAAATATCAGGATTATACCGAATCCTATTGACCTGTCACAGTACAGAGTGCTTACCATAAGGTATGACGCAATGGCCGGTACAAGGATAAAAGCCAAGCTTTATAATATAGCGGGCGAACTGATAAAATCGCTTGAGCCGCAGGCCGGATATTCTGAAATAAAGTGGAATATAATGGAATTTGACAAACCTCTGCCGGCGGGCGTTTATGTGGTTGTGATTGAAGCCAGGTCTGCCGACGGAATGACCAAAAATGCCGTTGAGAAGTTTACGATGATAAGGTAAAAAATACCTTTAAATCCATAAAATCAACCTCAGGAAAGGCTGTAAATAAATGAATGTAAATTTCTTTATTTGTGTTAATAAGTAATGTTAAGAACGGCTGTCAACGGTTTGAAAAGCGGGGATATTAACGCTGTATCCCTTTACACGCATGATGGAATTGAACTGGTAAAGGGCAAAGCTGAAATTTCCACGGGAATCATTGACAGGCTTAAACGGTTTAACATTTCTTTTATTTATAAGAAAGATAATAGCATCAATATTTCAATGTTATATGACAGAAATATTATAGCCGGCCTGCACAAAGTTTTGTCCTGTTTTATTGAAAGCAACGGGAATAACGCGGAAATTTTAAAAAGGTACAATAATGAAGAGGTAAAAGAATTTTTACGCGTGAATAATGAATTCGGAACCGGTATTGCTTACGGACATATAATGCGGTTTTACGCCGAGAAGATGGCTGAAATGCTTGGCGGCAGAAAGAACGTGATTTACGATTTTGTTGATTACAGGCGCAAAGACAATTACCTTATTTTCCATATGATAAATACATGCTGTATGTGCATGGCGGCAGCCGCCAATATGGGCCTGGATAAAGAAACAATAATTGACGCCGGAATCGGCACGATGCTTTATGACTTTAAGATGAAAACCATGCCTTTTTCTTATAAAAATTCGGCGCTAAATAAAGAAGAATCGGAAAAAGTAAAGGAACATACTGTTCTTGGATATGAATACTTAAGGTCAGTTTACGGCATACCGTCCAGGTCATCGGCTATTGCGGTGCAGCACCACGAAAGGCACGATGGAAGCGGGTACCCAAAGAATCTTTCGGGCAATGAGATTCTTTTGTTAAGCAGAATTGCCGCAGTCTGCGATGTTTACGACTCCATGACTTCTGAAAGGCAGCACAGGGCCGCTTATAATCCGGAAGACGCGTGGGATTATATCAGGACAAATTCCGGCGTAATTTTTGACCCTGAAGCGGCTGCGGCGTTTTTAAAAACAGTGCCCAGGTTTATGCCGGGCGATATTGTGGAGCTTGCCTGCGGAAAGCATGCTGTAGTATCGGAAAATTATCCGGAAAAGCCGGAGAATCCGGATATAATATTAATTGAAAAAACAGGCGAAAATGATATAATCGTTTTGAAAATCGAAAAAAAATCAGAAAAGGTTGCCGCTGAAGGCGGGTTTCAGATAGTAAGGACAACCGGAAAAATAAGGTGAAAGTTTTATGGGTAAGGTAATTGCGATAGTAAACCAGAAAGGCGGAGTGGGTAAAACCACGACAACCGTAAATGTTTCCGCTTATCTGGCTGAAAAGGGTAAAAAAGTGCTTCTTGTTGACATTGACCCGCAGGGCAATGCCACGATAGGCCTTGGGATTGACAAACACGCGGAAGAGGCAAATATAAATGATGTCCTGATGGGCGATGAAAATCTGGCAGCTGTTATTAAGAAAACTTCAATAGAAGGGCTTTTCCTGGCGGCATCCAATGTAAACCTTGCCGGAGCGGAAATTCAGCTTGTGGAAATGGAAGAACGCGAGTTCAGGCTGAAACAGTCGCTTGCGGAAGTTAAAAAGGATTATGATTATATTATGATTGACTGCCCGCCGGCCCTTGGGCTTTTAACCTTAAACTCGCTTGTGGCGGCTGATTCTGTCCTTATACCGATTCAGTGTGAATTCTACGCGCTTGAAGGGCTTGCCAGGCTGCTTGAGACTGTTGAGCTTGTCAAAGACAGCCTTAATCCGCAGCTTATGATAGAAGGGGCTTTAATAACAATGTTTGACTCGCGCACAAGCCTTTCAGTGCAGGTGCTTGAAGAGATAAAAAAGAAGTTTAAAAACAGGGCCTACGAAACCATAATACCAAGAAATGTCAGGCTGTCAGAGGCGCCAAGTTTCGGCAAGCCGATTTCCCTGTATGATAAAAGCTCAAGGGGCGCGAAAGCGTACGAGCACCTTGCGGAGGAGATTATAAAGTCCGAAAAACACGCTTCAAAAGAGAGGTCATCAAAATGAGTTCAGGAAAAAGCAGGCTTGGAAAAGGCCTTGACGCGTTAATACCCGGTTCAAGGGCTAAATTAAGCGGGCAGCCGGCGGCTGTACTGCCTTCAGGGCTCTCTGAAATAAATGTATCTGACATAAAGCCCAACACACTTCAGCCAAGGAAAACGTTTACGGCCGATAAAATGGAAGAACTTATTCAGTCAATCAAAGAAAACGGCATTATAGAACCCATAATCCTGAATGAAACGGGGTCCGGAAAATACGAAATTATTGCCGGTGAAAGAAGATTTATCGCGGCGCAAAGGGCCGGTTTAAGGAAGGTTCCTGCCGTAATAAAAAATGTCACAGCCATGAAAAAACTTGAATGGGCGGTTGTTGAAAATATTATAAGGGAAGACTTAAATCCTATTGAAGAAGCAATGGCATATAAACAGCTTATGGAAGGGTACAGAATGACGCAGGAACAGCTGGCGTCAAGGCTTGGAAGGCCAAGGGCGACTGTGGCAAACACCCTAAGGCTTTTAATGCTTCCTGAATCAGTTCAGCAGTATGTGAAAACCGGCAGGATAAATGAGGGCCACGCAAAGGTGCTGCTTGGCATAGATGACAAAAGCAGGCAAAAAGCGCTTGCAGAGCAGGTGGTAAAAAAAGACCTCTCTGTAAGGGACCTGGAAGAACTGGTGGCTGATATGCCGGGGAAAAGGACAAGGCAGGTACAGAAACCTGCTGACAATTCCGCGGAAATGAAAGACATTGAAAAAGAGATGAAGTTTAAGCTTGGAACAAAGGTAATGATAAAAGGAAGTTATAAAAGGGGAAAAATAGAGATAGAGTATTATAATAAGGAAGACTTTGAGAGGATACTGCAGGTTTTCAGGGATTAAACCTGACCAATATAAATAAAAAAAACCGCGGCCAAAACCGCGGTTTTTTTTATTTATATTGGTTATTTAGCTTTGTTTTTGTAACTTGCCGCTTCTATCTCTTTCTGAAGCTGCTGCACCCATGCGTTATATTCGGGTTCTATTTCCTTAAGCCTTTCGCGCGATTTCCTGACCCATTTGCTTTCCGGCGGGGTAAAAAGGTCAATTACTGTCTGGTACTGAACATACGCGTTTTTTAAGGAGTTATCTTCCATAAGCATCTTGTACTGAGGTTCGGATATTTTTTTCTTTGAAAGCTGTTCATCATAAAACTGTTTTTTCAGTTCAGCGTTTTTATAAAAGGAAAGGTGTTTTTCGCCCTCAAGAAATTCGCGTTTGGCCCTGCGGACAACTTCCAGGGGGGCCATTATAAAGAAGGCGATAACAAATACAGAAAGCGCCAGCCCGGTATTTACAAGTATTTTCTTTGTATTCTCTGTCATTTTTATACTCCTCAGGTGATTTTATTGGTTAATTTTAAGGTTAAAACACCTCTTTGTCAACATTATAAAGACATAAAAAAGCTGCTGTATTATATTGCACGGTTTAAAAGGGTATTATATAATTAGTCACCATATAATATGAAGAGGTAAAAGATGACTCAAAGTTATGAAAAAGCGTTAAAATACTGTTTAAACCTGCTGGCTAAGCAGGATTATCCGGAGCTTGAATTAAGAAAAAAGCTTGAAAACAAAGGAAATAAAGCGGAAATAACCGATAAAGTTATTTTATATCTTAAAGAAAAAAAGTACTTAGACGACAGCGCTTATATGTCGCGGCTTATAGAAAAGTACACCAAAATTGAGCCTGCCGGCAAACTATATATAGCGGCGAAACTGGAAGCAAAGGGCTTTACTGAAAGCGACTTTTCCCGTTTATTAAGCGGGCTTGATGAAGAAAAACTTGCGCAGGCCGCCGTGAAATTAAGGAAAAAGAATAAACCAGCTGACAGGGAAAAATTCAATAACGCTCAATACTGGGGGAAATATCTTGTTTTAAGGGGCTTTGAGTATGATATAATTGAAAAAATCACAGAAGGAATGAAGGAGGAATACTGACTTGAAAAGCGCTGAACTTAGAAAACTATATCTTGAATTTTTTGCATCCAAAGGCCACGAAATAAAGCCAAGCTGGCCCTTAATACCGGAAGACCCTACGCTGCTGTTTACCGTTGCGGGCATGGTTCCGTTTAAGAATTATTTTCTTGGAAAGGTGCCGCTTACTTTTACCCGCGCCACAACTTCCCAGAAATGCATAAGGACAAATGACATAGACAATGTGGGCAGGACCAGAAGGCATCATACTTTTTTTGAAATGCTGGGCCATTTTTCTTTCGGCGATTATTTCAAGGAAGAAGCCATAGCGTGGATATGGGAGTTTTTAACCGAAGTTGTAAAACTTCCCAAGGACAGGCTTTATATAACCGTTTACCTTGAAGATGATGCCGCTTATGAAATATGGAATAAAAAGATGAAAATACCGCAGGACCGTATCTTCAGGCTGGGCAAAGAGACCAATTTCTGGGAAATGGGGACCGTGGGTCCGTGCGGCTACTGCAGCGAGATATATTACGATTTTGAACCGGAAAATAAAAGCAAGGTGACGGCGCAGGATATTGAAACAAACGACAACAGGTTCCTTGAAATCTGCAACAGCGTTTTTACGGAATTTGACAAACGCGCTGACGGCACGCTGGGCGCGCTTAAACAGAAAAATATTGATTTTGGCATGGGGCTTGAAAGGCTTGCCGTTGTTTCGCAGGGCGTGCTTTCAAATTTTGAAACCGACCTGTTTATGCCCATCATAAACGAAGCGGCGGAACTGGCGGGCGCGTCTTACGGTAAGGATGAAAAAACAAACATCTCGCTGCGCGTAATAGCCGACCACGCAAGGGGTGTTTCTTTCCTTATAGGCGACGGAGTCCTTCCTTCAAACGAAGGCCGCGGCTATGTTTTAAGAAGGATAATCAGGCGCGCGGTAAGGCACGGCAGGCTTCTGGGAATTAAGGAAGCATTTCTTCATACGCTTGTCCCGACGGTCGCGGGGATTATGAACGACGCTTATCCGGAAATTTCACAGAGAAAAGATTACATAATTCAGATTATAAAAATGGAAGAGGAAAAGTTTGCCGAAACCATGGATAAAGGCATAGAACTTTTAAACCATGAAATTAAGTCCCTTAAAGAGAGCGGAAAAAAACAGCTTTCGGGCGAAGCCGCGTTTAAACTGTATGACACGTTCGGCTTTCCGATAGAAATAACCGAAGAAATACTGCTGGAAAACGGCTTTACGGTGGATAAGGCTATGTTTAAGTCCTCCATGGAAGCGCAGAGGGAAATGGCAAAGAAGGCATGGAAAGGAATTAATTCCGAACTTGGCGAAAAGATGGCAAAGGGAATTCTTGAAAGCCTTAACGTCACAAGGTTTACCGGATATGAAACAATAACCGAGGACAAATGCGAAGTGACGGCTCTTTCGGCAAAAAAAGAAAAGGTTTCTTCCATATCAGCCGGCGAAGAGGGCTATATGATGCTTGATAAATCGCCTTTTTACGCCGAGGGCGGCGGCCAGGTGGGCGACAGCGGCATGGTTTATTTTGACGGCGGAGAAGCCAAAGTCATTGACACTCAGAAAATGGACGAAAAGTTCATACATGTGATAAAGGTCATAAAAGGCAATATTAAAGAGGGCATGAAGGTCAGGGCTGAAGTTGATAAAGACAAAAGAAATGCGGTTATGAAAAACCACACCTGCACGCACCTGCTGCAGGCCGCTTTAAGGCTTGTGCTTGGTTTGCACGTGGAACAGGCGGGGTCGTATGTGGGCGCGGACAGGTTAAGGTTTGACTTTACTCATTTTGCCCAGCTTACGGACGATGAAATAAAAAAGGTTCAGTTTATAATGAACGGCTGGATACAGGAAAGCTATGATGTAAAAGTGGAACTGCTTGATTTTCATGAGGCTAAAGCCAAGGGCGCAATGGCCCTTTTTGACGACAAGTATAAGGATAAAGTAAGAATGGTAACCGTGGGCGATGTTTCCCTTGAACTGTGCGCCGGCACCCATATAAGCAATTCCGGGGAAATCGGTATGGTGAAAATACTGTATTCCGGGTCAACCTCCGCCGGAGTGCGCAGGATTGAAGCTGTAACAGGCAGGGCCGCGGAAGCGCTGTTAAATGAATATGACGAATTTATAAACGGATTAAAAGAACAGTTTAAGGTCTCTTCAATTGAAGACATTAAGGACAGGGTGAAAAAGCTGTCTGCTGAAAATAAAGAACTGGAAAAAAATCTGGCTGATATCAAAAAAGCCGGTGTGCTGAAAAATGTGGACGGATATCTTGATTCCGCCGCGGAAATAAACGGATACAAATTCATAACCGCGAAGTTTGAAAACGCCGATAAAAAAGCTGTCAGGGAGCTTGGCGATATCCTGAAAGCAAGGGTAAAAAAAGGCGCGGCTTTAATAGTAAATTCCGCTGACGGCAAAGTGTCGTTTTTAAGCGTTGTGTCTGATGACGCGACCGATAAACTTGACGCGGGCAAAATTGTAAAAACCGCGGCGGCGGTATGCGGCGGAGGCGGCGGCGGAAGAAAAGACATGGCCGAAGCCGGCGGCAAGGACCCTTCAAAAGTTGACGAAGCTGTGATAAAAGTTTTAGAGCTGATTAAAACTCTTACTGCGTAAAAGGGAGAATTAAATTGAGGATAATGGCTTTTGATTCCGGCACAAAAAGGATAGGCGTTGCGGCAAGCGATGAAACGGCTTTGATAGCAGCCGGCATAGGCTATATTGAAGTCAATGAAAATACCGATATTGAACTGAAAAAGATAGTGGAAGAAAAGAAGCCGGGAAGGCTTGTGGTGGGAAGGCCGCTTAATATGAACGGGACGGATAATCCCAAGACCACATTCGCGAATGAACTTGCGGAAAGGTTAAAGGCGCTTTTTCCGGAAATGGAAATAGTGATGTGGGATGAAAGGCTTACTTCCATGCAGGCCAATAAGATGCTTATTTCCGGCGGCATGAGGCGTGATAAAAGAAAAGAAACGGTTGATAAAGTCGCGGCCGCGCTGATACTTCAGAACTATCTGGATTTTCTAAAAATGAGGGAAAGAAATGTCTGAAATTAAAGGAAAAATCAAAAATCCGGTTAAACTTGCCGTAGCCTGCCTGTTGGCGCTTTTTTTTGCCTCGGTTCTGTGCGTTATTGTGCCTGTGCGCCCTTTCTCGGAGGAAAAGACAAACGTTCAGATAAATTACGGTTCCGGTATCAGGGCAATATCCAGGGAACTGAAAAAAGCGGGCGTTATAAGAAACCGTTTTGTTTTCAGGGCGTATTCCATCATTACCAATAACACAACAAAGTTAAAAGCGGGCGAATATGAATTCAGCTACAAAGAGAGTATTGCCGGCATAATGGACAGGATGGCGAAAGGCGACGTAATAAAGCACCCTATAACCGTTACCGAAGGCATGGATGTTTCGGAAATAGCCGCGGCATTGGCGGAAAAAAGCATGGCTGATCCTGCAAGGTTTATGGCGCTTTGCAGGGATTCTGAATTTTTAAAAAAAACCGGCATTCCAAGAAATAACGCGGAAGGTTTTCTTTTTCCCGACACTTATGGTTTTGTAAAAGGCGAAACCGAAGAACGCATGATTGCGGCAATGTTCGCAAGGTTTAAACAGAAAGTAACGCTTGATATCGATAAAACATACATTATAAACGGTTACAAAATCACCGGATACGGCATTTTGAAGCTTGCGTCCATAATAGAAAAAGAAGCAAGGCTTGATACCGAAAGACCTCTGGTTGCCTCTGTGTTTTACAACAGGCTGAAATCCGAAGAGGCATACCTGCAAAGGCTTGAATCGTGCGCCACGGTAAGGTACGCGAAAAATAAAAAAACCGGGGCTCTTTTATACAAAGACCTCAGATATAATTCGCCGTATAACACGTATATTACAATTGGCCTGCCGCCGGGGCCTATCTGCAATCCGGGAATTAAAAGCATAGAAGCGGCTATGGCACCCGCTCAGACAAATTACAGGTATTTTGTGGTAAGTTCGGACGGCGCCCACACTTTTTCCTCCACTTTAGAACAGCACAACGCGGCAAAACAGATTTATAAGGAAAACAAATGAAAAAGATATTAATGGCTGCTGTTTTGTTTATGGCGCAGGCGGCCATGCTTTGCGCGGCGACCATAACATCGCCGGCCCCCTTATATTCAGAGCCTTTTTACATACAGGCTGAATACAGCGAACGTTATTTTGAACACAACGCTTTTTATGCCGTTCCCGGCGAAACCGGCGGTTATATGGCGCTTTTGCAGGGGCTGTCCACGGAGCTGCTTACGGGAATGGCGCAGAATTTCAGGGTTTCAGTAAACCTGCAGCATGAATATTCCGCGGGCATAAGCGTTCTTCATGTGCTTCAGAAAATGGGCGGGTATAATTATAATAACTTTCAGTCCGTGTCGGCATGCGCCGATAAAAAAATAGGCTCCATGTTTTCTGCGGGCGCCGGCATAAGGTTTCCGCTGATTGACAGCCTTCCTGACGATCCAAGGCTTATTGATTACAGCGGCAGGTTAAACCTTATTTTAAGGGGTGAAGCGGAAATCCCTTTGTGGATTTTCAGGCTTTACGCGGACGCTTCATTTGAACAAAACCTGAAAGATGACGCGTACAAAAACGGCGTTGCTTTTACGGCGGGCGCCGGAGCGGAATTATATAATGATCCGGAAAAGCAGAAAATAACGGTTTTATGCGGTGCTGCGGCCGATTACAATAATTATGACGGGTATTTTTCATATATCTGGAAAGCAGTGCCTCAGGCCGTGCTTTCTTTTAACGGCGGGCTTGACCTTATTTTTTCGGTGGAATTCCTTCTTGACGCTTATAATGTGTATGCCGGAAACCAGGATAATATCCTTTTTTCAATGAAGGCAAATTATGCTTTTAATCCTGTGCCCAAGGCTGAAAGTGAAAGCGAAGGCGGCGATAATTCAGGCGGAACAACCATTTATTACCCGGCGCCTGAGGAAGAAGAAAAAGGAAAATAGTTTTCTGCGATATTCTTAAACGGGGGATTTATGAAAAGAAAAAGCGACAGGCGTAAGGAAGTGTCCGTTGAATCGGTGCTTTCGGTTATCAGGGAAAGGGGCATGTCTGTCAATGTGAAATCCGTTATGATGTCGCTGGGGGTCCCCAAAACAGAACGTTCAAAAATAAAAAAAATATTAAAACAGCTCTCCCGCGAAGGCCAGATTGAAAAATCAGGCAACAAATTCGGCGCGGCAGGAGCGTTTGAAAGCTCCAATACAGCCGCGGGAAAGGTTGACCTTAAAGCGGATTTTGGCTTTCTGCTTGTGGAAGGCGGGGAAGATATTTTTCTTGGAAGGCGCGCCGTCGCGGAGCTGCTGCCGGGCGACGAAGTGGAGATATACGTAAAGAAAACCAGAACCGGTTCCAGGGAAGGCACATTAAAACGGATAATAAAACGCGGTGACGGCCCTTTTATGTGCAGGGTAAAGATGATAGGCACGCGCCTTTACGCATCGCTTGTGTTTAAGGAAACTCCTTTTATAAAACTTAAAAAAAATGATTTTGACCTTAAGGTAAATGATATCGTTTTGATAGAAGTGGAGGAAACATCCGCGGGGCTGTCCGGAGAAGTAATATCCCACCTTGATGACACCGATAACGTTGAAATGCACAAGCTTTTTATACTGAATAAGCGCGATATCAGGCAGAAGATGCCTGATGATGTCATGCAGGAAGCCTCAAAACTTGAAATAACGCCGGACGCTTTAAAGGGCAGGGTGGACTTAAGAAAGGACACCATTATTACAATAGACCCTTTTGACGCCAAGGATTTTGACGATGCCATATCTTTGTACACGGAAAACGGAAACTTTATGCTGGGCGTGCATATCGCGGACGTGACGCACTTTTTAAAAGAGGGCACGGCAATGGACGAAGAAGCTTTCGCCCGTTCGGTAAGCACATATCTGCCCGGCGAAGTGATTCCGATGCTGCCGGAAAAGCTGTCAAATGACATGTGCTCGCTTGTGGAGGGAAAGGACAGGCTTACTTTCTCGGTTTTTATGGAGATAGACCCTGAAGGGGAAGTGATAAAATATGACATAAAAGAAAGCGTGATAAGGAACAGCAAAAGGTTTGCCTACGAGCAGGTTGAAGATATTATAAAAGGAAGGCTTGAAATAAAGGACAGGCGCATCAAAGAAATGGTGCTTTTAATGGCAAAATTAAAAGATGTATTGCGCGCCAAAATGCTGAAAGGCGGAATGGTGGATTTTGACCTTGGCGAGCCGGTGCTTGTTATGGGCGACGGCTTTAAAGTAAGGGATATAAAGAGAAAACTTGGGCTTGATTCGCACAAACTTATAGAATACTGCATGATTTACGCCAACGTATGCGCGGCCGATTATATAACCGCGCATTATCCCGCCGGTATGTTCAGGATACATCCGCGGCCGGTTGAAAAAGACATAACGGAATTTAACGATTTTGCGGCTGCCATGGGATACACGGTAAGGATAAAAAAACCGGAAAGCAAAGAATTTCAGGCCGCTGCCGAAAAGATTAAAGGCACGGAAAAAAGCATTTTTCTTGAAAGAAAGCTGCTGCGCGCCATGCAGCTTGCAAAGTATTCGGAACAAAACCTGGGCCATTTCGGGCTGGCGCTGAAAAAATACACGCACTTCACTTCGCCTATAAGGCGTTATGCCGATGTGGTCGTGCACAGGCTCATTAAAAACGCGCTGGGCACTGAATATATGAAAGACACGGATAAGGCGTACCTTAAAGGTACGGCATACGATATTTCCGAACACGAGGAAAACTCTGAAAAAGCCGAAAATGACGTGTTCAGGCTTTATGCCCTTAATTTTTTAAAGGAAAAACTGGGCGACACGCTGGAAGTCATAATAACAAGGATAACAAAGAACGGTTTTGTTGTGGAACTTACGCAGTATCCCGTGGAAGGGTTCATGAATTTTGACGCGATGAGGGATGACTATTATATTTATGACGAATCCCGGCAGATGGCGGTCGGAAGAAGAACCAAGAAAATATTCAGGCTTGGGGATAAAATATCTGCTATAATAGTAAAAATAACACTTGAAACCCTTAAAATGGAGCTTGAAATTGATGATGAAGACGGCATTTAAGGCGGCTTTGTTATTATTGCTGCCCGTTTTTTGTTTTGCCACCAGCGGCGGTGTCACGTCATTGTTTGATATCGGTATGGGAGTAAGGGCGCAGTCCATGGGATGCGCTTTTATCGGCGGGGAAGGCGACAGCAGCAGTATTAAGTCAAATCCGGCCGCGCTTTTTACCCTGGACCGTTTTGAACTGCAGGCCGCTTATACGCCCATGTATTTTGATACGGTATATAATTATATCTCGGCGGCACTGCCCACGACCGATTTTGGGGCTTTCGGCGCGTCAGCCGCGCTTATGTCCACAGGTTCCATTATTATGCGCGATGAAGACGGGGCGGAAACCGGAAAAACTTCACAGCTGCTTGCGGAATTTACCGCCGCATATTCCAATAAATTATATTTTGAAGGGCTTCGCGGCGGACTTGCCGTAAAGGTGGACCATCATGGAATCGCCGGGTTTTCCGACACTTCATTCGGCGCCGATATAGGGCTGCAGTATTCCATGAAATTAAATGACAAACATTCGGTAACAGCGGGCGCCCTTCTAAGAAATATTCTGGAGCCTTCAATAAACCTTAACGGCAACGCGGATATTTATCCGCGTCAGGCGCTTTTAGGCGCCGGCTACACCGGTGATTTTACCAACCTGGCTTTGTCTGTTTTTGCGGACGGGTCAATACCTGTCGGAACCGAATTTGAATATATGGCTGGTATGGAACTGGCAATACTTAAAACTTTTTTTGTAAGGGGCGGATATAATTCCTACGGTATCATATCATTCGGGGCGGGCGTTGCCGTAATGGATTCCTACATGCTTGATTACGGTTTTTTTATGAATGAAATAGAGGGCCAGCACAGAATTTCCCTTAAAGTCAGGCTTGGCGACAACATAAGCGATTTAAGGGCCAGAAAAGAGGAAATTGAAGCCAAAAAAATAGAAGAAAAAGCGAAAATAATGGCTTCGAAAGAACTTTCAACCATGAAATCATCCCTGGATAAAATTAAAAAAGAATCCGCAAAAGCGGAATATTTTAAGGCGTCGCATTACACCAAAGCGCTTGAGGCCTACTATGAAAACGACTATAAAAGGGCCATTCTGGAATTTGAAACCGTATACAGGCTGGATACAAATTACCTTAACACCGCTTATTATGTATCCATGGTAAAAACAATTTTAAGAAAATCAAATGAAGAAATGTACAGTGAGGCCATATTAAAGCTTTATAAATCCGGCGTTGATAAATACGTAAACGAAGATTACAGGGGCGCAAAAAGCGAGTGGGAAAAAATACTTGCGATAGACCCGTATAACAGGCTTGCCCTTGATAATTTAAAGGAAGTAAATTCCATTCTTCTAAGCATAGAAAAAATAGAAGAATAGGCGGGGTTGAATAATGCTTTTAAGCAATAAAGTCCTGGCAGAACACAAGTTCACATACCCGGCTAAGGCCCCGTATGTCGCCGACATAAAGCAGAAATTAGGCGCCATTTTTAAGGAGTATAATTTCTCCTATAAAGACACCAATAACATGATGGTTGTCCTTGATGAAGCCTGCTCCAACATAATTAAACACGCGTATAAAGGCGAAGAAGGCGACATTGATTTTGAAGTGCACGTCAGGGAAAAAGGCGTATATATTACAATTATTGACCACGGCAAAAGTTTTAACTGGAAAGCGTTTCGGACCCCTAACCTTAACCACTACGTTGATATAGGCAAAAAAGGCGGGCTTGGCGTCTGGATAATAAGAAAATTGACCGACAAAAGCGATTATCAGGTGACGGAGCGCGGGAACGAACTTCTGCTTGTCAAATACCATTCAAAACCTTCCCTGGTCAACCGTTTCTTAAGTTTAGTGACATCTGCCAGGGGCATCAAGGAAAAATTTGCCCTTGCCACCACTATTTTTATAATCATGCTGATGGGCGCAATTTACTGGTATTTTCTGCAGCATGAAAGGGATGTGCTTAAGGAAAAGTATATCCTGAATTCCGCGGAAATCGTGAAAAGCCTGGGTCAGTATTCGAAAGAACGCATGATAAAAGGCAATACCCTTCCTATAATCAAGCTTGTGCAGCAGATAAAGAAGAATACGGAAAATGTCAGGGAAGTTTTTGTTATGGATAAAACCGGTAAAATAATAGCGCACAGCGATGTGCAGAAACTTTATACCAAATTTGAAATGCGGGAAAAAGTCACGGGTTCATCAGCTCTTGCCGGCGTGCAGCGGATAACATTCAAGGATGAAAACGGCGAAGGCTACAGGCTGATAGAGACCATTACTTTTCAGAACGTGGATATCGGCGAAGCGCATATAGTCATAGGAGCGGAAGACGCGAAAAAAGTAATGGCGGGCAAGAAAGCGAATATACTTATTGTGACCCTTGTGGTCTTCGCGCTTTCCGTGCTTGGCATATATATACTGCTTGGGCTTATAATGAAGCCGCTTATGCAGCTTAAAGACGGTGTTATAGCAATAGGCGAAGGAAGGCTTGACCATAAGATAGAACTTGACGGCAAGGATGAATTCACGGATATCGCGAACGCTTTTAACGATATGGCGAAAAAGTTCAAGGGCGTTCAGGCCGAACTTGTTGAACAGGAAAAGGTTCAGAAGGAAATTCAGGTGGCAAAAGAAATACAGACCACGCTTTTGCCCAAAGACCTGCCGGAAACCGAGGGTTTTGACATTGCGTCATTTTACAGGGCCGCGCGCGATGTGGGCGGCGATTATTATGACGTAATGAAAGTGGGGCCGGGCCTTATAGGCGTAATAGTGGCTGACGTATCGGGCAAGGGCGTTCCGGGTTCGCTTGTAATGACCATAACAAGGACGGTGGTGCGCCTTGTCGCGAATCAGAACCGTTCCGCCAAGAACGTGCTTGTTAAAGTGAATAATTTTGTAAAAGAGGATATGAAAAAAGGTATGTTTGTTACCGCCTTTTATCTTGTCCTTGATTCATTAAGCAGAAAGATAAATTTTGCCTGCGCCGGACACGACCCGCTTTTAATATACAGGGCAAAGGAAGATAAGGTTTACTGGGTTAAACCCAAAGGCTTCCCGCTTGGGATAAGCCTGCCGGATGACGAGCTGTTCAGGACTGTCATGGCTGAAGAAAATGTGAAACTGCAGAAAGACGACCTTCTTCTTATATATACCGACGGCGTAACCGAAGCGATGAATGGGAAAAGGGAACAGTTCGGCGAACAGCGTTTTGTGGAAGCTGTAAAAAAATACGGCAAACTGACATCAAGGGAATTCATATCAAACCTGGAAACGGAGCTTAAGAACTTCACACAGGGCTACCCGCAGAACGACGATATAACCCTTGTCGCGGTAAAAGAGAAAAAGAGCGAAAATATGGTTCTTAACAAAACGGGAAAGAGCATAGAAAAACTCAAAAAAGCCGGTATGACAGGCAAAGAGATAGAGAAAAAGCTTGGCATTAAAATAGATGTTTTTGATAAGCTTAACAGGCTGCGTAAGGAAAAAGGTAAGGTTAAAGAAACTATTAAATTCCTTACGTTTGAACAGAAAAAAGACCTTATGAAATTCATCATTGAAAAACCCGAAGAGTCCATTTCTTATTATACGCAACAGCTTAGCGCAAAATACAACACTTCAATTGATACAAAACTTATAAAGAACGAATTAAAAAGGACATATCTTTCAACCGTGCAAGCAAGAAAAACATACGCGCAGGACAGAAAATAAAGCGCGGCTCCGCCGCTTATTCGCGGTTGAATAAACCCTTATTTTGATTTACAATAGAAACCTGAATTTATTCCGGAGGACATGATGATAAGGCGTTTTACGTATTCGGCAAAGAATGCCGCGGCAATAAAAGAGTTTCTTAAAAAAATAGACGCGTTTTCCGCTGAAGTTCCCGCATCTGTAATTGAAATTACCGATGCTGTCAGGGAAAAAGGCGACGCGGCGCTTATTGATTACGCGTTAAAATTTGACAAAGCCGCCATTAAATCCCTTAAGGTTGCGCCTGACGCTGTTAAAAAAGCGTATTCGCTTATTGATAAAAGCGTAATAAAATCAATTAAAACAGCGGCAAAAAATATTTCCGCGTTTCATAAAATGCAGAAAGACAACATAAAAGGGTATGTTTTTAAAAATGAAGGGTACAGTATTGAACAGAAATACGTTCCGCTTGATTCGGCGGGAATATACATACCGGGCGGCCAGGCGCCGCTTTTTTCCACTGTCTTAATGGCGGGAATTCCGGCAATAACCGCAGGGGTAAAAAGGATATGCATTGTGTCGCCGCCGCGTTATAATTCCGAAGTAAATCCCTACGTTCTGGCGGCCGCGGATATTATAGGCATAAACGAAATATACCGTTCCGGCGGGGCGCAGGCAATAGCCGCCCTTGCTTACGGGACAAAAACCATACCCAAAGTCAATAAGGTTGTGGGGCCGGGAAATATTTATTCGACCGGCGCGAAAAAACACCTGTTCGGCACAATAGGCATAGATTCCATTAACGGCCCGTCAGAAGTGACAATAATAGCGGATGAAACAGCCAGGCCTGAATTTGTACTGGCTGACATGGCGGCGCAGGCGGAACACATAAACGGCCATTCAGTGCTTATCACTGTGTCTGAAAAACTTGCGGATTTTACACAAACCGGGCTGAAAAACATGGAAAAAGATATGGCTGTAAATGCTGTTATCATAAAGGTAAAATCCCTTAAAGAGGCGGCAATAATAGCGAATGAAAAAGCGCCGGAACACCTTACGGTAATAACAAAAAATGACAGGGCGGTAATAGCAATGATTACAAATGCCCCGGCTATTTTTGCGGGCAACTATTCGCCTGTGGCTTTCGGCGACTACGTGGCAGGGGCCAATCATATCCTTCCCACCAACGGGACATCCAAATTCTTTTCAGGCCTGTCTGTCCTTGATTTTATGAAGCACACGCATATAATCAGGGGGACAAAAAAAGGCATGCAGAAATTCGGGCCTGCCGCGGAAAAAATGGCGGAAACAGAGACTCTTATAAACCATAAAAAAAGTATTGAAATAAGGCGCAAATAAAAAAGGAAGTATATGAATATTCAGCCAAGAAAAAGCACAAAAGACCTTACAGCTTATGACCCCGGACTTTTTAAAGGCAGATACAAACTTGATGCCAACGAAAATCCTTACGGCATACCGGCTGGCCTTAAGAAAAAAATACTTGCAAAGGCCGCGGCCCTTGAATTAAACAGGTATCCGCAGCCCGGCGCGGGTTTGTTAAGGGAAAAACTGTCCAAAGGCCTTAAGGTTAGCCCGGCACAGATTGTGGTTGGAAACGGCTCGGATGAAATTCTGCTTTATCTTATGCTTGCGTATCTGGAGCAGGGTGAAGCGGTAATAGCGCCTGCCCCGGCTTTTGAAATGTACGGGGTTATCGCGAAGGCGTGCGGAGGCAGGTTTGTACCGGTGCCTCTGGATGACAAATATGATATAGATGACAGGGCGATATTGCGCGCTGCCGGGGAAAACAAACCCAAGTTTATTTTTATAACTTATCCAAATAATCCAACGGGAAACTGCTTTACCGCTTCCCGGATAAAAAATATCCTTGATAATACGGGCGCCCTTGTTGTGATAGACGAGGCGTATTATGAATTTTCACAGAAGACATTTCTGCCCCTCTTAAAAAAATATCCCAACCTTATAATCACAAGGACGTTTTCAAAGGCGTATTCAATGGCGGGCTTAAGGCTTGGTTATATGATTTCTTCGGCCGCGGTATGCGAAAACGTGAACAAAGTCAGGCTTCCGTATAACGTGAATTCACTTTCTGTTTTTATCGCGCTTGAAGCTTTAAAGAACGCGGGCGTGATTAAAAAATCCATTGGAATAATAAGAAAAGAACGCGCAAGGATGTACAAAACAATAAGCCAAAAATATGAAACAATAAAAAGCGACGCCAATTTCATTTTTGTCAGGTTCAATGACCCGCAAAAGGCTAAATTTGCCTTTGAAAAAGAGGGTATTTCTATTAGAATGTTTGGCAAAGGCCCTGCTGCCGGCTGGGCAAGGATAACCGTGGGAAAGCCCGCGGAAAACTCGGCGGTACTTAAAATTATTAAAAGGGGTGTGTGATGGCGAAAAAAGCCGCTGTAAAAAGAAAGACAAAAGAGACTGACATAGACCTTTCGCTGGCGGTAAATAAAAGCGGGGCGTATTCAATAGACACACAGGTCCCGTTTTTAACGCATATGATTGAACAGCTGTCGCGCCACAGCAATATGGATATTTCGCTTAAGGTCAAAGGCGACATCCAGGTTGACGCGCACCATATAACGGAAGACACGGGCATTGTAATAGGAAAGGCGCTTGCAAAGGCGCTGGGCGACAAAAAGGGAATCGCAAGGTTTGGATCCGCCTGCGGTGTCCTGGATGAAGCGCTTGTAAGGGTGGTTCTGGACATTTCCGGAAGGACATACTGCGACGTTAACCTTTGCCTTAAAGAAAAGAAAACAGGAAACTTTGACACGGAACTTATAGAGGAATTTTTTCACGGCTTCGCGCGCGGCGGAAACCTTACGCTTCACGTTGACCAGCTTAAGGGAAAAAACACGCACCACATAGCCGAAGCCGCGTTTAAGGGGCTGGCTCTGGCGCTTAAAGCCGCGCTGAAAAAAGACGGCAATTCCATAAAAAGCACAAAAGGAAGTTTATAAATACATGGCGGGAATTGTAATAGTTGATTACGGAATGGGAAACCTTCACAGCGTAAGCAAGGCATTTTCACACATAAAAGCGCGTGTAAAGGTCTCTGACAAACCTTCGGATATTGAAAAAGCATCCGGCATTGTACTGCCGGGCGTGGGCGCGTTCGGCGATGCCGTAAAGCAGCTGAAAAAAAGGAAACTTTACATGCCGGTCAAAAAGGCGGCAGCGGCCGGAAAACCTGTGCTTGGAATATGCCTTGGCATGCAGCTTTTAATGGCGCAGAGCGAAGAGTTTGGAAAACACAAAGGGTTTGGTTTCATAAAAGGCAAAGTGGTAAGGTTTAAGGGGAAAATGAAAATACCGCACATGGGCTGGAATGAAATGCGGGTCATTGATAAAAAAAATCCGGTGATAAAAGGCGTTAAGGACAGTCTGGTATACTTTGTACATTCATACTACACGGTGCCGGAGGATAAAAAAGACATGCTTTGCGAGACCGATTATGAAGGCGTAAAATTTGCCTCCGCGGTTAGCCGCGGCAACATATATGGTTTTCAGTTTCATCCGGAAAAAAGCGGGGAAAAGATGCTTAAAATTTATAAAAACTTCAATAAACTTGTTGAAAATCAGGAAAGGTGAATTCATGCAGATTATACCGGCAATAGATTTAAGAAAAGGGAAATGCGTAAGGCTTATAATGGGCGATGTCAGGGATGAAACAGTATACAGCAAGGAACCGGTTGCCATGGCCAAACTGTGGCAGGTTAAGGGCGCGCGCATGATACACGTTGTTGACCTTGACGGGGCTTTTTCCGGAAGGCCCAAGAATATGGAACTTATCATCAAAATGATAAAGGCCTTAAGGGCAAAAGTTGAAGTCGGCGGCGGCATCAGGACGGAAAAGACCATTAAAAAATACATCCGAGCCGGCGCAAGGCGCGTTATTCTTTCAACTTCCGTGATAGGAAGCGACAAGTTTCTTAAAAAGATGGTGGGTAAGTACGGGGATAAAATAGTAATCGGCGTTGACGCGAAAAACGGAAAAGTTGCCGCCAAAGGGTGGAAAGACATCACAAAGATAGATGCCCTTGATTTCATAAAGCAGCTTGAAGCGGCCGGCGCGAAGATGATTGTATATACCGACATTAACCGCGACGGGGTTCTTAAGGGCCCGAATTTTAAGGGCGTTGTAAATGTGCTTAAAAACACAAAAATGAAAGTGATAATTTCCGGCGGAATTACAAGGATGAAAAATATAGAAAGGTGCATTGATTTGTCAAAAAAGTACGACAATGTGGAAGGCGTTATTATAGGAAAGGCGCTTTACACGGGCAATATTGATTTAAAAGAAGCCGTAAAGCTGGTTAAGGAATAACCAATGCTTACCAAAAGAATAATACCGTGCCTTGACGTCAATAAAGGAAGGGTCGTAAAAGGGGTAAAATTCCTGAATTTAAAGGACGCGGGAGACCCTGTTGAAGCGGCCGTAAGGTACAACAAAGCCGGCGCAGATGAACTTGTATTTCTGGATATCACGGCTTCCCACGAAGTCAGAAAAACCATAATTGACGTTGTAAGAAAAACCGCGGAAAAGATTTATATTCCTTTTACGGTGGGCGGCGGCATTAAAACCGTTGATGACATGGAACTTATCCTAAAAAACGGGGCGGATAAAGTGTCTGTAAACACGGCCGCGGTATTGAATCCTTCGCTGATAGAAAAAGGCGCAAAAAAATTCGGCAGGCAGTGCATTGTGCTTGCCGTGGACGCAAAAAAAATAAAACCCGGCAAATGGGAAGTTTATACCCACGGCGGCAGAAAAGCAACCGGGCTGGACGCGCTAAAATGGATAAAACAGGCGGAAAAACTTGGCGCCGGAGAAGTGCTGCTGACAAGCATGGACGCTGACGGCACAAAAGCGGGTTATGACATTCCTTTAAACCTTGCCGTGTCTGATGCCGTGCGGATTCCGGTAATTGCGTCGGGCGGGGCCGGCGGGCCGGAACACATGCTTGAAGTGCTTAAAAAAGGAAAAGCGGATGCTGTACTGGCCGCGTCTATTTTTCACTATAAAGAATACACGGTAAGGTCCGTAAAAGAATATTTAAGGGATAACGGGATTCCGGTAAGGCTGTAAAGTTTTTGTCTGCGGCGGCGAAAAGCCGCGCATAAAATTTAACCGGGGTAAACTCATGAAAAAAACATTTTTTTCTCTTCTGGCAATGCTTTTTGTGTCATCGTCTTATTCGCAGGGAATACACGTAAAAGGGAACAAAATATTCGCGCCGGACGGCGAAGAAATAATACTGCGCGGGATAAACAAGATGTTTGTCTGGCTTGATAAGGAAGGCGAAGCGATACCGGAAATAGCCAAGACAGGCGCCAACTGCGTGCGCATTGTATGGACAATGAAAGACGGCGATTATCAGGGGCTTGAAAAACTTATAGAAAAGTGCGCGGAATATCAGATGATACCCATTGTGGAGCTTCACGACGGCACGTGCAAATGGAATGATGAAATATTTAAACAGATTACCGCGTGGTGGACGGCGCCTGAAATGGTAAAGATAGCAAAAAAACACCGCAAATACCTTATGATTAATTATGCCAATGAACTTGGCGACTGGCGCACGACGGTTGATGATTACAATAAAAAATACATAGCAGCGGTAAAAGCTTTAAGAAAAGCCGGCATACATACGCCGATTGTGATTGACGCGGGCAAATGCGGTCAGGACATAAACAGCTATTACACGGGCGGAGAAACAATTCTAAACGCGGATCCTGATAAAAATATAATAATTTCAGTTCATATGTGGTGGACTGACAATGACGAAAACAGGATAAAGGACGCGATAAATTCGGTTTCATACACAAACGCGCCTTTAATTGTGGGTGAATTCGCGGCTTATGGAATGGGGTGCGTCCGGACAATCCGTTATAAAACTATAATGGAAGAATGCGCGAAAAACAAAATAGGCTGGCTTGCCTGGTCATGGGGTCCCGGAAACCAGGACTGCCCGCTTATGGATATGACAAAGGACAATAAATTTACCGGATTATACAGCTGGGGAAAAGAAGCCGCAATAGACGGGGAATTCAGCATCAAGAATACGTCAAAAATACCTGAATTCATGAAAAAACAGGGCGGGCGCTGATTCTCTTTGACTTTTAACAGTTTTCGTTTATTATAGGTATATGTGCCAATTATTAATAACGGAGGTAATAATATGGAAAAGTTTGATATCGGAAAGGTAAAATTTGACGAAAAAGGGCTTTGCGCCGCGATAGCCCAGGATTATAAAACAGGACTTATAATGATGATAGCCTGGATGAATAAAGAGGCGCTTGAATTAACCCTTGCCACGCGCAAGGTGCACTATTGGTCACGCTCGCGGAACAAACTTTGGTTCAAGGGCGAAGAGTCGGGAAACGTTCAGGAAGTTAAGAATATATACATAGACTGCGACATGGACGCGGTTCTTATTAAAGTAAACCAGATAGGCGGGGCAGCCTGCCATACCGGATATGCATCCTGTTTTTACAGGGAAATAAAGGAAAACGGCGACATGGAAACACAGGGTGAAAAAATATTTGATCCGGAAAAGGTTTACAAAAAAAAGGGATAAAAAATGGAATTTACAAATATAAAAGAGGTTTTAAAACTTTCAAAGAAATTCAATGTAATACCCGTATATAAAGAAATGCTGGCTGACCTTGAAACTCCGCTCTCCGTATATTTAAGGATAGACAATCCGGAAAACTCCTTTCTTCTTGAAAGCATAGAGGGAGGGGAAAAAACAGCAAGGTATTCCTTCATTGGCAGGCAGCCGTACTGCACGTTCACATATGAAAACGGCGCTGCTGTAATTGAAACAAAAGGTAATAAAAAAGAGATAAAAACAAAGGATCCGCTTGCTGTTTTAAAAGGGGTTTTTAAAGATTTTAAAGCGGCAGAAATAAGCGGTCTTCCGCCGTTTTACGGAGGGGCTGTCGGGTATGTGGGTTATGACGTAATAAAACAATACGAAAAAGTCCCGGATAAACCCAAAACAGACAATTTAAAATGGCCCGATATTTTTCTTATGTTTGCCGATATCGTCATAGTTTTTGACAACGTGTATCACAAGATAAAAGTTATTCACAATATTTTTGTTGAAGGCGGCGATACGGAATCTGACATAAGAAAAAAACACGCGGCTGCCGTGAAAAAAATAGATATAATAATAAGCGACCTGAAAAAACCGTTAAAAAAACTTGCCTTTAAAAAACACAAAGGCCGGATAACGCTTAAAAATCACACAAAAAAAGAGGTATTTAAAAAAAGCGTATCTGACGCGGTGTCAATGCTGAACAACGGGGAGGCAATACAGGTGGTTCTGTCACAGCGTTTCAGCGCGCCCTTTAACGGCGATCCGATCCTGCTGTACAGGGCTTTAAGGACAATTAACCCTTCGCCGTACATGTTTTTTATAAGGTTTAAAAACAGATATATAATAGGCGCTTCGCCGGAAATGATGGTAAATGTTTCGGGCAGGACCGCCGAAGTAAAACCGATAGCAGGCACAAGAAAAAGAGGGGCAACCGCGGCGGAGGATAAAACGCTTGAAGCGGAGCTTTTAAAAGACACAAAGGAACGCGCGGAACATGTCATGCTTGTGGACCTTGGCAGAAACGACCTTGGAAGGGTATGCGAAACCGGTACGGTGAAAGTGAATGATTTTATGTTTATTGAAAAATACTCGCATGTGATGCATATAGTCTCTGATGTAACCGGAACGGTAAAAAAGGGGCTGGATGCTTTTGATGTTTTTGTAAGCACTTTTCCGGCAGGTACAGTGTCCGGCGCGCCCAAGGTACGCGCCATGCAGATGATAGACCAGTTTGAAAATATTAAAAGGGGCCCATATTCAGGAAGTGTGGGCATGATAGGTTTCAACGGCAATATGGAAACCTGCATCGCCATAAGGACGCTTTTTTACGATAAAAAAAGGGCGTATTTCCAGGCCGGGGCCGGCATAGTGGTTGACAGTGATCCCGAATTTGAATACAAAGAATCCCTGACCAAAGCCGCGGCCATGCTTAAGGCGCTTGAAATGGCCGCAAAAGCGGAGGAGATGTAAAATGGTGCTGATGCTGGATAATTATGACAGTTTTACATATAATATAGTCCAATACATGGGCGCGTTCGTAAAAGATATTAAAGTGTTAAGAAATGACGAAACCACAGTTGATGAAATAAGAAAGCTTAATCCTACGCATATAGTAATTTCGCCGGGCCCATCCTGGCCGGAAAACGCGGGCATATCAAAAGAGCTTATTAAGGCCTTTTTGGGAAAAAAACCGCTGCTTGGAATCTGCCTTGGCCACCAGTGCATGATAGAGGCGCTTGGCGGGAAAATAGCGCGTAATAACAGGATTATGCACGGGAAAGTTTCGCCTGTTTATCACGACGGCAAAGGGTTGTATAAAGGGCTGCCTGACCCTTTTACCGCCACAAGGTATCATTCGCTTGTGGGAGTAAAGAAATCCCTTCCCAAGGAACTTGTGGTAAGTTCCTGGACAAAAGAAGGGGAGATTATGGGAGTGAGGCACAGGGAATATATGATGGAAGGGGTTCAGTTTCACCCTGAATCAATACTGACGGAAGGCGGAATGAAAATAATTGAAAATTTTCTTTCGTGGAAGTGAAAAGATGAATACCCTGAAAAAATCCGCGGCTGTTATCGCGCTTGTGTTATTTCCCTTTATCGCGTCAGCTGAAGATGTGCTTACGTCAAAAATAGGCGTTACGGCTGAAGCCACGCAGGTATTGACGCCTGTTATGGCAACCGCGACGCCCGCACCGCCCGCTGCGGCCCCTGTTGAAACTGCCGTTGTTGAAATTGCCGCGCGGGAAATTCAGCCTGCGAAAAATGGCATTGAACCCTTTAACGTTTTATTTGACGACGCGGAGCCGTATAAGCTTAAAATAACGTGGAGCGCCGGCGTAACAGAAGGGATAAATTACAATATTTACAGAAAGCAGGAAGGCGGGGAATTTGAAAAGATAAACCCTTCGCCTTTTGCGGGAAACGCGTACACGGATATTACGGTTTTACCGGGTTCTGCTTATGTGTATAAAGTGGAAGCCGTCAAAAGTGAAACGGATATAACGATGTCGCGGGAATATGCCGTAACATTAAAAGAGGCGCCCAAACTTGCGCCTGACAGGCTTTTGTTTGAAAATCATGATGTATCAAAGGTAATAATACGCTGGACAGCTGTTAAAGAAGGCGTTGCGTATAATATTTACAGGCGTGAAAAAGACAATGCTTTTGTCCTGCTGAATGAAGCGCCGCTTTCCGCGGCCGAATTTACGGATGAAACAATAAGGCCGGGCGCGGAATACGCGTATAAGCTTGAAGCCACGGATGAGTCCGGATTTAAAAGCATGTCGGAAGAAAATGTTTTTAAAGCCGCGGAAGTAACGCCCGCGGGAAAACCCCTTAATTTCAGGGCTTATCAGGATGTTGAGCGCATTACATTAAAGTGGGAAGCGCCTCTTAAAGGCTCATTTGATATTGCGGGATACAACATTTACAGGGGCACGACCCCGTCAGGGCCGGAATTCTACGCGTTTTCCGAAACCGGCAAAACCACGTATCACGATGAAGGCGTAAAAGGCGGAATAAAGTATTACTACTTTGTAAAAACAAAAGACGTAAAAGATAATGAATCAGAACAGACGGACACAGAACCCTGTATTGCTTTTCCCAATCCAAGGACGGGCCTTGTGCTGATGCCCACGGCGTACAGAAATGATATTTTTGACAATTTTGGAATCAATGCCGACATGGCTTTTTCATATTATATCGGCTCCATTTACGGCGAACATGACGTGGATTCCCGAAAGGGAAATGATTCTTTCACGAAAATAGGGGTATGGCTGCTTTCCGCGGACCTGCGCTTAACCGCGCTTAATGAAACGGTAAACGTGCCGTCTGTGGGCGTGGGATACACGTATTCCATAATGCTTCAGGACAGCATAGGCAGTTCTGATACAACGGGTGTGGGAGTGACAATTAAAGGAAACGACAGGGATTCCCTTAAATCCATGATGGGTGTATACGCTGTGTTAAGCAAGGAGCTTTTCTGGGATTTTGCCTTCAGCGGCGGTTATGTGATAGGCGATTATTCGGGATTTATACCATACCTTACAAGGTTTGCGGATACGGAAAAAAAGAATTATAACTCATACTTTATAGGATTTTCGCGCCCGCTTTTCGCGAAAATGGGAGTGGAAGTGGAATATGTGGTGCCGGCCAATATCAATAATAACAGCTTTCTTCCGGACACGTATCTTATCAATACCCATATAGACAGGTTTATTAATTTTGACGTTGCATACCTTAAATATCCCGGCGGGTACGCCTGGCTTGGGTATATAAATTTCAGGTTTACAATTTTCCCAAGCCCGTACAAAGTGGAATAGGGGGCTTTATGATCTGCCCGTTTTGCGGTGTTCAGATAAGCGATTACGCCAATAACTGCGGAATGTGCGGAAACTGCATAGACAGGCAGCAGCTGTATGTGCAGTTCATGAAAAAAGGCGATGACGCAATTGACCATTCGCCTGAAGCCGCGGCCGTTAATTATAAGAAAGCAATTGAATTCATATCCGACAGGCCGGAAGCTTTTATAAAATACGGCATAGCCCTTGAAAAAAAAGGCGATAAAAGCGCGGCAAATATGTTTCTAAAAGCCATAGCTCTTGATTTTAACAATGAGCTGGCGCACAATCATCTTATTTCGCTTTATGACCACTATGGAAAACTGCAGGATATAAAACTGTGGTATGAAAAAAACAGGACTGATGCAAATTCCGGGGCTATTGACAGGTTTTTAAAGGTTATAGCCGGCATAGAAAAGTTTAAAGATAATAATGCCGTGATAATTCAGCCGCCCAAAGGCGGGGAATTTTTAAATGATTTTGTTTACAGTATGAAGTCATATTCCATGTCGAACATGGTGCTTTTAATAGTTGCCGTGCTTGGCGCCGCGGCGTTTGCCGGCGCTGTCCTGTTTAAAACAGATACATCTTTTATTATGCTGTTTGCCGGCGCGTTTTTTACCGCGGGGCTTGGGACGATTATTTTTACCAGGTTAAGAAGAAAAAGCAAAAAGACAAATACAGAAGAGGCGCTTGGCGCGATTTTAAAGGAGTATACAGAAAAGAAAGATGATATCAGTCAATAAGCGATTTTAATACCGCAAGCTGTTTGTCAACGCTGATTTTTCCGGCAAACCCAAGATATTTTGATGACAGTGAATACACCTTTGAATCTGAAAGCGCCTGCTGAAAACCCGTATTTTTTTCCATCTTTTGCTCAAGCAGTGAAAAAGAATACATTGATACGATAAGCGCGAAAGAGATTATTAAAACCGCCCCCACGGCCCTGTCAACAAACGCAAGCGCGAAAAAGTCAAACGCCTTTACCATTGCCATAAAGAAAAAAACAACGGCGGTGCTTGCTGTCAGGAATATCAGAGTGTACGCAAGAAGCAGCCTTTTTTCCGGCGCGTGCATAAAAGTGAGTATTTTTGAAAATGGCACATAGCCAAGATTGGCAGTGATTATTCCCGCCAAAAGCGCCGCGGGGACCATCATAATTATCATTCCGCGCGTTTTCCATCCTATAAGAAAAGCGAAAAAGACAACTATGCAGAGTATTATGTCTATGTAGTTCAAAGCACGCTCCTTATAAGATAATTAATTAAAGAATATTAGCATAAATGGCTATTTGCGTCAACGGCACATAAATGTCAGACGGAATTCAGTTTTGCCTTGATTAAATATATACAAAGTGTATACTATATGTATACACTTTAAGCGGAGGCAAAAATGGAACCGGCGGAAAAGCTTTTAATACTGGGAGAAAGCGCGAAATATGATGTATCGTGTTCTTCCAGCGGAACTGACAGGGCAGGGATAAAGGGCGGAATAGGAAGCGCGGCAAAGGCCGGTATTTGCCATACTTTCACCGCTGACGGCAGGTGCATTTCGCTCCTGAAAGTATTGCTGACCAATAACTGTATTTATGACTGCGCGTACTGTATAAACAGAAAAAGCAATGATATAAAACGCGCGGCATTTACCCCGCAGGAACTTGCCGATATAACCATAAATTTTTATAAGCGCAATTATATAGAAGGGCTTTTTTTAAGCTCCGGGGTCGTAAAAAACGCGGATTTTACCATGGAACTTATGGTGCGGGCTGTAAGGATACTGCGGCAGGACCACCTTTTTAACGGCTACATACACATAAAGGCAATTCCGGGCGCGTCGCAGGAGGTGTTGGATGAAGCCGGGCTGCTGGCGGACAGGTTAAGCATAAATATGGAACTTCCAAGCGACAGCGGGCTTAAACTGCTGGCGCCGGACAAAAAAATGGCTGATATAACAGCGCCTATGGGCCACATAAAAGAAAAAATTATTGAATCAAAAGCGGATAAATTCAGCAGAAAAAGTTTTGCGCCTGCCGGGCAAAGCACGCAGCTTATAGTGGGCGCCACGGGCGACACGGACAAACAGATAATTTCTTTAAGCGAGAATATGTACACAGGCATGAATTTAAAACGCGTCTATTACTCTTCCTATATCCACGTCAATAATGACAGCCGGCTTCCCGTGCCTGTTAATTCCCCGCTTCTGCGGGAACACCGGCTTTATCAGGCGGACTGGCTGTTAAGGTTTTACAAATTTAAAGCTGATGAACTGCTTGATGAAGAGCATCCGAATTTTGACACCCGTTTTGACCCAAAGGCGGCGTGGGCTTTAAGGCACATGGAGCAGTTTCCGGTTGAAATAAATACCGCGGATTACGAAAAACTGTTAAGGGTGCCGGGCATCGGCGTGCGCTCCGCTCAGCGGATTATTAAGGCAAGAAGGGCGTGCGCGATAGGGGTGGATGACCTGAAAAAACTGGGGATTGTGATGAAACGCGCAAGGTTTTTTATAACAGCCAAAGGCAAAAGCGCGTTTGAAGGCAGGTTTTCGGGCAGGGTGATTTCCGCGCGGCTTCTTGACGCCCCAAAGCAGCGCTATGAGCAGCTTTCGCTTTTTAAGCCGGAAGCGGTTTTATTGCCCGCCCCGGAAGATACTCTTAAAAGCATAACAGGGGAGTTATAGATGCAGAAAAGTTATGTGTATGACGGCACGTTTGAAGGTTATTTAACTGTGTTATATGACATTTTTAAATCAGGCGATGAACCCGCTTCCATATGCAGGACTGACACGGGCAGCGCAACTTTAAACCTTTTTTCTGATGAAAGACACACAGCAGCCGAAGAAAAAAAGTACATGCTTATGAAAAAGGCGATAATTGAAAAGATAAGCGCGGAAACTTTTGAAAACACGGTGCACGCGTTTTTATCCGAAATGCCGGACATTGAAATGCATATTTACAGATATATTAATACCGGCAGGGAAAAAGGTAATGATGTCAATAAACTGCTTGCGGATGATAATGTGATACCCGTGCTGCGCGCGGCTCAGCGCGTTAAGCACGAAGGCCACAGAATGCTGGGTTTTGTGCGGTTTGCCGACGCGGGCGGTATCTATTACGCGAAGATAAACCCGGATGCCAATATATTACCTGTAATTATCCCGCATTTTAGGACGCGTTTTGGTTCGCAGAAATGGATAATACACGATGTGGTAAGAAATCTGGCGGCGTTTTATGACGGCGGGAAATGTGCCATAAAACCGGTGGAATCGCTGGAATTAAACGGCGCCGCTGATGACGAGACAAAGTACGCGGATATGTGGAAGGCGTATTTTAAGGCGATGGAAATTAAGTCCAGGCATAACTCCAAACTGCAGCAGCAGTTAATACCCAAGAAGTACAGGGGTAATATTACGGAGTTTAGGTAAGATAATATTTTGTGGTATTATTTAATACTTGTTTTATTTGTCTTTTTAGGATATAAATAGTTATTACTGTAAAGGAGGAAAAGAATGCAAAAAAATGTTACTTTTACGATGAAGGTTGACAAAGATGTCCGCGACCTTATGAAAGATTTCTGCCGTTCAAGGGGTTTTATGATGAAATCATTTATTGAAAAAGCGATACTTGATGAAATTGAAAGGGAAGAACTTAAAGAAGACCTTTTAAGTATTCAGAATTATGAGCGTAACGAGAAAGATAATACGATAGAGCTGAAAAGCGTTGCTGAAGAATTGGGTTTTTACGGTAAAAAGAAGCATGTATAGTATTGAACTTTCAAGAAGCGCATATAAATGGCTGAAATCAGCGCCGGCCGGGATGCCTGAACTTGCATCTGTAAAAAAAAGGATGTTAGAGCTTGGTTCAGCCCCGAAACCTCCGGGATGCGAAAAATTACGGATGAAAGAAGAATATTACAGGATAAGGCAGGGAAATTACAGGATAGTCTATGAAATAGATGAAAAAAATAAAAAAGTTGTGATTGTTGCAATAGGGCACCGCCGGGAAATATACAGAAATATTTAGTCCGGCAGAAAATCCGGTTAACATACTTTTAAATCAGATGAATTTTTACGCACTTCTTAAAATCCCCTTGAAAATTCCGCCCGTTGCTATATAATAATCCTGTCATTTTTTTCCACACTTTACTGCAAGGAGAATCCGGAACATGGCAAAAGTTAAAATTTATGTCACTCTTAAAGAAGGCATCCTGGACCCACAGGGAAAAACGATCGGCAATGCCCTTGAAAAGATGGGGTACAAAAACATCGAAGAAGTCAAAGTGGGCAAATTTATCGAAATAGAGACAAAGGACGCGAAATCCGCCAAACTTGAAAAAAAAGTTGATGAAATCTGCGACAAACTGCTTGCAAATCCAAATATTGAAAAATACACATTCAGGGTGGAATAATATCCCAAGGAGCCTATAATGCCGGCAAAAATGAAATTTGGTGTGATAGTATTTCCGGGCTCAAACTGCGACGCTGACTGCAGGTGGGCCGTTGAAGAAGTAAACCAAAGCGTTGAATACATTTGGCACGATTCCGATAAATCCGCGTTAAATAAGTTTGACGTGATAATAGTGCCGGGAGGTTTTTCTTACGGCGATTATTTAAGGTCCGGCGCCATCGCAAGGTTCGCGCGCGTAATGGACGGTATGAAAAGTTTTTCGGAGAAAAAAGGGAAGTATGTCATAGGAATCTGCAACGGTTTTCAGATTCTGCTTGAAGCAGGAATATTGCCCGGCGCCATGCTTGTAAATAAAAACCTTAAATTCATCTGCAAGTATATCAATCTGTCAGTTGAAAATACAGACACCCCTTTTACCAATAAGTTTGCCAAAGGGCAGGTTATAAAGGTTCCTATAGCGCATCAGGAAGGCAATTACTTCACTGATGATAAAGGCTTAAACGCGCTTATTAAAAACGATCAGATAGCTTTCCGCTACTGCGACGCGAAAGGTAATATTAACGAAAACACAAACCCTAACGGTTCGGTTTACGGAATTGCGGGAATCACCAATAACCGCGGCAATGTGCTTGGAATGATGCCGCATCCGGAACGCGCGATGACCAACGAACTTGGTTCCACGGACGGCAGGCTGGTTTTTGAATCCATCGTAAATTACATCAAGAAAGCCTAAGGAGATAAAGATGGCCCGGAAAATTGCGAAAAAGGCAAAAAAGGCGAAAAAGACAGCTGTTAAAGAAAAAGAAATGCAGATAGAATATAACGGTTTTGAAATAACGCCGGAAATAATAAAAGAACACGGTTTTAAGGAAGGTGAATACGAAAACATCCTTAAAATAATGGGGCGCACCCCGACGTATGTCGAACTTGGAATTTTTTCCGCGATGTGGTCGGAACACTGCAGCTACAAGCACAGCAAGACGACCCTGAAAAAATTTCCGCATAAGGGAAAATACGTGATTCAGGGGCCCGGAGAAAACGCCGGCATCATAGACAGCGGCACTGACCTTGCCGTTGCTTTTAAAATTGAATCGCACAACCATCCGTCAGCTGTGGAACCCTTTCAGGGCGCGGCGACCGGCGTGGGCGGGATATTAAGGGATGTTTTCACAATGGGGGCAAGGCCTGTTGCCAACCTAAATTCGCTGCGGTTTGGAAATCCAAAATCAAAAAATACCCAGCGCCTTCTTCCCGGCGTTGTCAAAGGCATCGCGTTTTACGGAAACTGCGTGGGCGTGCCCACGGTTGCCGGAGAAACGGTGTTTGAAGAGTGCTACGAAGACAACTGCCTTGTAAACGCGATGACGATAGGCGTTGTTGAAAAGAAAAAAATAATTAAGGCGACCGCCAGGGGAATAGGCAATTCGGTTATGTATATCGGGGCAGCCACGGGGCGCGACGGCATTCACGGCGCCACTTTTGCTTCTGCGGAATTGACCGAAGAAACGGCTGAAAAACGCAGCAATGTTCAGGTTGCCGACCCGTTTATGGAAAAACTTCTTCTTGAAGCGACGCTTGAACTTATTGACCTTGATATTATGGAAGGCATACAGGATATGGGCGCCGCAGGCTTAACTTCAAGCGGCACTGAAATGGCGTACAGGGGCGGCGTGGGAATAGAACTGTGGATGGACAAAATACCCCAGCGCGAGAAAAATATGAACGCGTACGAAATAATGTTATCCGAATCGCAGGAGCGAATGCTTCTGGTTGCCAAGAAAGGCAAGGAAAAACAGGTTGAAAAAGTTTTAAGCAAGTGGGGGCTTCACGCGGTGGTTATAGGAAAAGTTATAAAGAAACCGCACCTTGTCATAATTGAAAAAGGAAAGAAAGTGGCGGATATGCCAAATTTCCCACTGACAGACAGCAAGCACCCGCTTTTCCCGCTTAAACACCAGAAAGGCGTAAAACCGAAATATCTTGAAACAAGCAATATAGATCCCGATAAGATACAGGCCCCCGATGACCTTACTGCCACGTTAAAGAAACTTATCGGTTCGCCCAACATAGCTTCAAAAGCGGCGATCTGGGAAGAATATGACCACATGGTGCAGACAAACACCGTGACATTGCCCGGCTCTGACGCCGCTGTAATAGACGTTAAGAACAGGGATTTTATGATAGCAACTTCGGTTGACTGCAACGGAAGGTATACTTATCTTGACCCGTATAAAGGCGGAGCCATAGCCATCGCGGAATCCGCAAGAAACGTAAGCTGTTCCGGAGCGGAGCCCGCGGCTTTTACCAACTGCCTTAATTTCGGTAATCCGGAAAATCCTGAAATTTTCTGGCAGTTTGAAAAAGCGGTTGAAGGCATGTCTGCGGCTGCTGAAGTTATGAAAACCCCGGTAATATCCGGCAACGTAAGTTTTTATAACGAAAGCCCAAGCGGCGCTATTTTCCCCACTCCCACGGTCGGCATGGTGGGATACATAAAAGGAAAAGAAAAAAGGTTTGTAAAGCAGTACTTTAAAAACAACGAAGACGTGATACTTATGATAGGCCATACCAAAGACGAAATAGGCGCTTCTGAATACTTAAAAGTGGTGCACGGCCTTATAAAAGGGCCGGTGCCAGATATTGACCTTCTTCTTGAAGCAAAGGTGCAGAAAACAGTCCGCGACGGAATTAAGGCGGGTTATGTTAAGTCCGCGCACGATATTTCCAAGGGCGGCCTTGCGGTGGCGCTTGCCGAATGCTGCATAACAGGAAAGGTGCACGGTGATTCCGTAATAGGCGCGTATGTGGACCTGCAGAGCGACATGAGGCCGGATTCGCTTTTGTTCGGCGAAACCCAGTCCAGGATTATTGTAACGTGCGCAAAAGAGAACGTGCATAAGCTGAAAAAACTTGGCGCCAAAAACAATGTAGTGATAAGCGAACTTGGAAAAACCGGCGGCGACAAACTTATTATAAATATTGACTGGGCCGCGAAATCAAATTCAAAGAAAATTTCTGTGACAACGGAAGAACTTGAAAAAATCTGGTCAAACGGAGTAAACCAATATGTGTGATTGCATGGACCACCCGAAAGAAGCCTGCGGCATCGTAGGCGTGTACGGCCATCCGGAAGCATCCACTTTAACCTACCTTGGGCTTTACGCTCTGCAGCACAGGGGGCAGGAAAGCGCCGGTATCGTGACCGTTGATGATAAAGGCAGGTCGCGCGAGGTTAAAAGCATGGGAATTGTGGCTGATATTTTTGACGAAAAAAAACTTGCATACTTAAACGGGACAATGGCAATAGGCCATGTGCGTTATTCAACAACAGGCTCGTCCGTTATTGAAAACGCCCAGCCCATAAAGGTTGACTATGTAAAAGGGCCGCTTGCAGTGGCGCACAACGGCAATCTTGTAAACGCGGATGTAATAAAAACAAAGCTGGAAGAAGACGGTTCCATATTTGAATCAACCGCTGACAGCGAACCCCTTGTCCATCTTATCGCAAAAAATAACAAGCTTGAATTTGTGGACGCGGTTAAAAAATCACTTGCGGAATTAAAAGGCGCTTTTTCTTTTGTGGTATTAAACAAAGACTGCCTGATAGCCGCGCGCGACCCTAACGGCTTTCGGCCGCTTGAAATAGGAAAACTTGACGGCGCGTATATAGTGGCGTCTGAAACCTGCGCGTTTGACCTTATGAACGCGGAACATATTGGGACGGTAGAACCGGGAGAAGTGGTGGTTTTTGATAAAAACGGAATGAGGTCGGAAAAATTCGCGGAGCGAGGAAGAAGCGCCATGTGCATCTTTGAATTCATATATTTCGCAAGGCCGGATTCCTATATTTTCGGCAGGAACGTGTCTGATATCCGCAGGGAGCTTGGAAGGCAGCTTGGCCGCGAATCTCACGTGGACGCGGACATCGTAATACCGGTGCCGGATTCGGGCGTGTCGGCGGCAATAGGCTATTCCGAAGGCACGGGAGTTAAGTTTGATATGGGGCTTATAAGGAACCATTACGTGGGCAGGACCTTCATTGAACCTTCACAGAATATCAGGGATTTTGGGGTCAGGATAAAGTTAAATGCCGTTAAACCGCTTTTAAAAGACAAAAGGGTGGTTGTTGTGGATGATTCAATTGTCCGCGGCACGACAAGCAGAAAGATAATAAAGATGATAAGAAACGCGGGCGCGAAAGAGATTCATTACAGGATATCATCGCCGCCTATCTATAACCCGTGTTTTTACGGGATGGATTTCCCGACAAAGACAGAACTTATTGCAAATAGTCATACCACAGAAGAGATAAAAAAATACCTGCGCGTTGATTCTTTCGCTTACTTAAGCATGGATGGGCTTGTAAAGTCCGTATCCGGAAGAAAAGACAAGTTCTGCATGGCATGCTTTGACGGCGACTATCCGGTAAGCCTGGACGTATCCGGGGATGTGAATAAGATCAGATTTGAAAAGTGCTGATAAGTATCAGTATTTGTAATATTTTATAGATTTTGTAGGGACAGCACATGAATGCGGGTGCTGCCATGGCATTCACACTGTCTGTGTGTTTTTTTGCAGCTCGGCTTGAGGCAGTATCATTTACATTTTAACAATCCAAAGCCAATGTTAATATAGTTATGGCTTTTATTTATAAATAAATGATAGTTCTTATTAACTGAAATAATTATCCTTGATATGATTGATATATTCAGGGGAGGGGAAGTGAATTTTGCGGGTACACTTTAAAAGATATATATTATTGAGTGTAATAATTTTAATGTCATTTTCAAATATAAATGCATTTTACTGGGGCGTAAATTATTCCGTGCCTGAAAATTTAGGTTTTAGATTTTGGTGGTTTGAAACAATAGGCAGTGAATTTGGTTATTCTGTAAGGCATAGAAATATAACAGAAGACCTAAATGTAGAAACCGGGCTTGATGTTAAACCTTTAATTGTTAAATACTTTATGAATGATTATTGGGATTTGAATTGTAGCCTTGAATATTCTCAATATTTATATGTGCTTTATGAGAATGAAAAAAGGGCAATAATGTTTAATAGCTATTCTTTGAAATTACATTTTATGGAATCTGAAATAAAAATTCCTATTAATTTAACCGATTATTTTGAGCAAGTTAATATAGATTTAAAACTATTAGTTGATATAGAGGTGAGTGTGGATTGGTGGTATAACAAAAATGGGGAGATAAATGGACCGTTTTCCAGTTTATATGTGCCGATTGGCATACTGGTATATTTTCGATGAGGTATATAAATTAGGGTGTTATTGTTAAAATGTTATTAGTCAGGCTTTTAATTTTATATGTGGGGTTTTAGCCTGCGGCAGTTTTTTGCGCAAAACCTACAAAACAAAATGCATTTTTTCATGCTTGAATTCAAGTTTTTGTCCTTGTAATAAAAAATCCCAAATTGTATAATAAAGAGCCTTGTGAAATCATTTCACAAGGCTTTTTCCTTATAATTAAGGACATTTTGCTTGTGAAATCATTTCACAAGCATTGTTTATTTTTTATAACAGGAAAATATACATATATAAGAAGGATGAACAAAAATGGGCAAATTTGAAGAAGTTGCAAAGAAAAGCGTAATGCAGATTAAGCCATATGTGCCGGGGAAACCCGTGGCTGCAGTTCAAAGGGAGCTTGGCTTAAAAGACGTAATAAAACTTGCGTCCAATGAAAATCCGCTTGGCCCATCAAAAGCCGCTGTTAAGGCAATGGCCAAAGCGCTTGATTCGTTAAACCTTTACCCTGAAAGCGGCGCGTATGAATTAAGGCAGGCGCTGGCAAAAAAGCTTAAAGTAAAGCCCGATACGTTATTTTTCGGCAACGGAAGCAATGAACTTCTTCAGCTTATTGCTGAAGCTTTTGTATCGCCCGGCGATGAAGTGATGTTTTCCGCGGTTTCTTTTGTTGTTTATTCAATCGCCGCAAATATCACGGGCGGCACCATAATACAGATACCGCAGGATAATTTCAGACACAATATAGACGGTTTTATCGCAAGGCTTTCGCCAAAGACAAAGCTTATTTTTATATGCAACCCCAACAATCCCACGGGGACAATTATAACAAAAGCGGAATTTGAAAAATTAATGCAGGCAGTCCCCAAGAATGTGATAGTTGTGCTTGACGAGGCGTATTTTGAATACGCTGATGACAAGAATTACCCTGACGGAATAAAGTATCTTTCCAAATATCCGAACCTTATTGTGTTAAGGACGTTTTCAAAGGTGTACGGCCTTGCAGGCATAAGGGCGGGTTATGGCGTGGCAGACCCGGAAATTACGGGCATTATGGAAAGGATAAGGCCGCCGTTTAACATAAACACGCTGGCGCAGAAAGGCGCGCTTGCGGCGCTGGGCGATAAAGCGCATCTGGCAGCCACCCTTAAAACAAATAAAGAAGGGCGCGCTTATCTGTACGCGGAGCTTAAAAAACTTGGAATAAAATTTGTTCCCACACAGGCAAATTTCATATTTATCATTCTGGACAGGAACGCAATGATATATTTTGAAGCGCTTCAGAAAAAAGGTGTGATTATCAGGACTGTGTTTGATAACTTTGCAAGGATTACAATCGGCACTATGAAAGAAAATAAAAGGCTTATTAAGGCCTTAAAAGAGATAAAGTAAAATAAAACCAGGAGGAACGGAAATATGATTATTGTATTAAAACCAAAGACCACAAAGGCGCAGATAAACCACATTGTTAAAAAAATAGCGGGTTTTAAACTGCGCGCGCAGGTATCAAAGGGAAAAGAACGCACGATTATTGCCGTAATAGGCGATGAAAGGGTGCTGTCCACGGTCCCTGTGGAAGCTTTTCCGGGAGTGGAAAAAGTAATGACCGTTTTAAAGCCGTACAAACTTGCCAGCAAGGATTTCAGAAAAGAAACATCGGTAATAAACCTGGGGCTGGGTGTTAAGATTGGCGGAAACAATATTGCCATGATAGCAGGGCCGTGTTCCGTAGAAAGCAGGGAGCAGCTTTTGGCCACAGCCAAAGCCGTAAAAGCCGCGGGCGCCAATGTGTTAAGGGGCGGCGCGTTCAAACCAAGGACATCGCCTTACGCTTTTCAGGGAATGGCTGAAGAAGGTTTAAAGATACTTGCAGAGGCAAGGGAAATGTACAAGATGCCGGTTGTGACAGAAGTGCTTGATACAAGGCACGTGGAGCTTGTAAACAAATACGCGGACTGCTTTCAGATAGGCGCGCGTAATATGCAGAATTTTGAACTGTTAAAAGAGGTCGGTAAGATGAACAAACCGGTGCTTTTAAAAAGAGGGCTTATGTCCACTGTCAAAGAGTGGCTTATGTCCGCCGAATATATTCTTGCCAACGGAAATATGAATGTAATTTTATGCGAGCGCGGTATAAGGACTTTTGAAACCGAAACAAGAAACACCCTTGACTTATCCGCGATACCGCTTGTAAAGACCTTGAGCCATCTTCCTGTGGTTTCTGACCCTTCACACGGCACGGGCAAAAAGCCCCTTATTTACCCCATGGCACTGGCATCAGTTGCGGCAGGCGCGGACGGTGTTTTAATAGAAGTTCATCCCAAACCCGAAACAGCTCTGTCAGACGGAGACCAGTCGTTATTACCTGTTGAATATAAGAAGCTTGTTGATGACGCAAGGAAAGTGGCAAAGGCGATCGGAAGGACGCTATAAAGCCGAGGGACAGAGGGGACGGATGCACAGAGGGACGGAAGGTTAGAAAGAGCGAATTAAGCTATAGGCAGTTAAGCATAAGCGAAGTCAGGTAAGCAGATAAGCATTAAGCAGTTAAGCATAAGCGAAATATAAATTGTAGGCTCGGAAATGCAGAAGGTTGGCAGGTTTTACCGAACATCTGACCATCTGTGCATCCGTCCCTCATTTTTTTAAAAGGTGTTGTTATGAAACCAATGTTTAAAAAAGTCACCATAGTCGGCATGGGAATGATGGGCGGAAGCCTTGGAATGGCGCTTTTAAAAAACCGCATCGCAAAAGAAGTGTGCGGCGCGGGCAGGAACATTGCCAAACTTAACCAAGCTAAAAAACTTTATGCCGCCACAACTGTAACTGATAATCTGGAAGAAGCTGTTAAAGGAGCCGACTTAATTGTAATAAGCGTGGTTGCCGATAAAATAGCCTATATGTACAAAAAACTTCTTGAAGCGGGACTTTGTGAAGATACAATTGTGACCGATATGGGAAGCGTTAAAAAAGAGATTACAGATGATATCTGCGGATTAAAAGGGTATAAAGATAATTTTATCGGTTCGCATCCCATGGTGGGCTCGGAAAAAAAAGGGGTTAAAAACAGCATTTTCAACCTGTTTAACGCGGGCAACTGCATTGTCACGGGGCCCAAAGAAAGCAAATATGTAAAAAAAGTGGCGCGCCTTTGGAAAGCGGTCGGGATGAACACCGTGTTTATGACCCCGCAGCAGCACGATGATGCCGTGGCGGGAATAAGCCATATGCCGCACCTTGCGGCTTTTGCTTTGCTTCATTCACAGAAGGACTGCATAAAAAACAGCAAAGATATAATAGGCACGGGTTTTAAAAGCATGACAAGGATAGGGGCGTCAGGCGAAGATGTCTGGGCCGGAATCCTTTACGCGAATAAAGAGCAGGTCATAAAACAGGCACAAAGATACAGGAAAGAAATTGAGCGCGCGGAAAAAATGTTAAAGGCAGGGAAAGTTATGCCTTATATAAAAGCCGCAAGGCTTTTAAGGGAGTCCTTGGATAAATGAAAAAAATACAGTTAGTGCCGGTTTCCGGCGTAAAGAAAAAACTTTCGGTGCAGGGCGACAAATCAATATCGCACAGGGCTGTCATAATCGGCTCGCTTGCCGAAGGGCTGACCACGGTCACAGGTTTTCTTGAAGCCGAAGACACGCTTAACACCGTTAGAATTTTTAAAAAACTGGGCGTGCAGATAAAAAAAGATAAGGGCACTGTTTATATTCACGGCAGGGGCCTTGCTTCGCTCCGGCAGACGCCGGAGGTGCTTTATGTGGGAAATTCAGGCACCGGCATAAGGCTGATACTTGGGGTACTGGCGGCGCAGCCTTTTGTAAGCAGAATAACGGGCGACGCCCAGATAGTAAAAAGGCCCATGAAGCGCGTTATTGAACCGCTTCAGATGATGGGCGCTTCGCTTACAAGCAATCAGGGCTTTGCACCCCTGACTGTTCAGGGCGGCTCCTTAAGGGCGATAAATTATAAAATGCCAATGGCAAGCGCGCAGGTAAAATCCTCGGTTTTGCTTGCCGGCCTTTACGCTTCAGGCGATACGGTAATAACAGAACCGGAACGTTCGCGCGACCACACGGAAAGGATGCTTAAATATTTCGGCGCGGACTTAACGGTAAAGGGAAACACGGTCAGGCTTAAGTCCGGAGCCAGGCTTAAGGGAAAACGCGTTGTGATTCCGGGCGACATAAGTTCTGCCGCGTATTTTATGGCGGCCGGCGCGCTTCTTAAAAAGAGCTCCATAACCGTGACAAACATAGGCCTTAATGAATCCAGGACGGGAATAATTGACGTCATGAAAAAAATGGGCGCAAAGATAAAAATAACCGGCATAAAGAACCAGAACGGCGAAAAAACCGGCGACATAACTGTTTCCACTTCTTCTCTTAAAGGCATTGAAATAAAAGGAAAAATAATTCCGCGCCTTATAGATGAAATTCCGGTTATCGCGGTGCTTGCCGCGGCGGCAAAAGGCAAAACCGTCATACGCGGGGCAAAAGAACTGCGTGTAAAGGAAACCGACAGGATAAAAACAGTGCTTACCAACCTGGACAGGCTTGGCATAAAGACACAGGAATACGAAGACGGTTTTGCGGTATTTGGAAACAACGGAGCGCCGTTCACGTACGCTTCAATTGATTCTTACGGCGACCACAGGATTGCCATGTCGTTTGCAGTTGCCGCGCTTGCCAGCGAAAACGGCCTTTTGATAAAGGATATTGAATGTATTAATACTTCTTTTCCGGAATTTTTTACGCTTATCAAAAGCCTTAAGGTGAAAAAGAAATGAAAGAACCTTCAAAAATATCATATTTCATAATGTTCCGTTTTTTCAGGCGGATGTTATGGCTGTATTTTGTAATCTTTCACGGGCTTAAATTCGTAAACACCGATAAGGTTCCAAAAAAAGGCGGAATAATTGTAATGCCGAACCACGCAAGCTATTTTGACCCGCCGGCGGCCGGAGCGCTTGGATTTAAAAGGTGCTGCAGGTTTATGGCGCGCGACACGCTTTTTAAGAATAAAATATTCGGATGGATAATAAAAAATGTCGGCGCCTTTCCCGTAAAAAGGGGAAGGGTGGACCGCGGCGCGTGGGATAAATTCATAGAACTTGTAAAGTCCGGATGGGCCGTAATGTTTTTTCCGGAAGGCACACGGACGCTTACCGGCGAAATTCAGGACGGAAAGCCGGGCACCGGAATGCTGGTCTATCAGACAAAAGGAAATGTTCTTCCGGTGTATATACACGGCGCTTTTGAAGCGTGGCCGAAAGGCGGAAAACCGAAACTGTTTAAGCCTATTACCATAGTGTACGGGGATGTGATGAGTTTTGACGACCTGTTTGAAAAGCCGGAATCAAGGGAAGTTTATGAGGAAATAACATCCCGCGTTATTAACAGGATTAAAGAGATGAAAGCTGATTTTATAAAACAGTCAGCCGTAACAAAATAATACATTCCGGCGGCAGTGAAGATGGCTGATAAAAAGAAAGTGACAATTACAGTTGCGCGAGGTTCGGGTTTTTGTTTTGGCGTTCAAAGGGCAATGAAGCTTGCCTTTGATTACGCCGAAAAAAACAATGATAAAGGCGTTTATTCGTTAAGACAGATCATACATAACCCGCAGGAATCAGAAAGGCTTGAAAAAGCCGGCGCCAGGCACGTGGAATCTGTGGCAGGCATAAAAAACGGATCGGCCGCAATCATAAGCACGCATGGAGTGACGCCCGCGGAAGAAAAAAGTTTAAGGGCGAAAGCCGCGGATGTCCTTGACACCACCTGCCCGTACGTGAAGAAGATTCACAGGGCCGTGGAAAAACTGAAAAATGAAGGGTATCAGATAGTTATTGTGGGAGACAAAGACCACTATGAGGTAAAAGGCATTTTAGGATATGCCGCAGATAAAGGGATTGTATTAAATACGGCGGCGGATGTAAAGAAAGCAAAGCTTGAAAGCAGGGTCGGTGTTGTGTGCCAGACCACGCAGAGCGCTGACAAATTCATGGAAATTGCGAATGAAGTAATGAAAAAAGTGCTTGTGGGAAGGTACGCGGAAGTAAGGATTTTTAACACTATATGCGATGCCACCCAGAAAAGGCAGGAAGCAACGGTTCAGCTGGCACAAAAGTCGGACCTTATGATAATAGTGGGCGGCAAGAACAGCGCCAATACAAAAAGGCTTTATGAACTTTCGCGCGGCATATTAAAGCAGGTGCGCCATGTTGAAACGGCTGATGAGATAAAAAAAGAATGGCTTAAAGGCAAAAAGAAAATAGGCATAAGCGCGGGCGCTTCAACGCCCGAAAGCGCGATAAACGGAATTATAAACAAAATAAAATACATGGAGCGTAATAATGGAAAATGAAATCAGAAATATAAGGGAAGGGAAAGTGGTAAAAGGCAGGGTTTTAAAAAAGAATGAAGGCGATATTATTGTTGATATAGGATATAAATCAGAAGGCATAGTGCCGAAAGAAGAAACCTTAAGATATACATATTATGACGAAATTAAGGAAAATGATGAAATTGAAGTGCTTGTCAAAAGGATGGATAACGGCGAAGGGCTTGTGCTTCTGTCCAAGATAATTGCCGAAAAAAAGGCCGTGTTTTCAAAGGTAAAGGAATCTTTTCAGACGGCTCAGCCGCTTGACGGCAAAGTGGTAAAGGCGGTCAAGGGCGGTTTTATAATTGATTTTGGCGCCAATGTAACCGCGTTTCTGCCTTTGTCGCACGCAAGGGTGGCGGCAGAAGAGATATTAAACAAAGTCATACCGCTTAAGGTCATCCAGCTGGACGAGGAAAAAAGAAACGTGGTTGTTTCATATAAAGAAGCTTCTTCGGAAAAAAGCAGAAAACCGGCGGAAGAAAACAGGCCGGCTGTAAGTGAAACCGTGAAAGCGCCGGAAAAACCCGCACCTGCCGCTTCATTACCCGAGGAAGCGCCAGTCCAGATTCCTGCTTTCGCGCCGGGATTAAAGCATGGCGACAGGATTAATGTTAAGGTAAAACGCGCCGCGGCAGAAGGGCTTGAAGTTGCGGTTAATTCCGAACTTGACGGGTTTATTCAAAAACACGAACTGTCTTATTTCAGAAGATTTACCAATCCCGCTGAAATATATCCCGAAGGAAGCGAGATTGAAGCGCAGGTAATAAATATAGATAAAGAGAACAGAAAAGTATTCTTAAGCGTAAAAAGGCTTGACGGCAATCCGTGGCCCGAAATGGAAGAAAGGTATCCGGTTGACGCAAGGGTTTTCGGCACGATTAAAGAGATAAAGGAAGGCGAAGGCGCGGCTGTCGAACTGGAGGAAAATATTGACGCTTTTGTCGGAAAAGACGACATATCATGGCAGGGTATTGATAAAATATCGGATATTTTAAAGCCGGGCGACAGGAAAGAATTTAAAATAATAGCGGTGGATAAAGTGAAGTTCAGGATTGTGCTGGGATTAAAAGCCCTGACTAATTCTCCGTGGGCGTCTTTTGTAAATATCTACAAGGAAGGCGCTGTTGTTGATGTAAAGGTTTCAGCCATTGAAGAAGGGTGCGTGATTTGCGAGGTTATAGAGGGAATAACAGGCAGGATGTCGGTAAAAAATTCCGCAAAGATTACCTGTAAAAGGGGCGATACAATAAAAGCCAAGATTATAAAAATTGATAAAGAGCAGAAAAAGGTATTTTTGGCGGGACGGGACATAGAAATGACAGAAGAGAAAAAGCAGCTTGATGATTATATGAAATCGCACGAGCATTCCTTTAAAATGAACGACCTTATTAACCTGGATAAGGAAAAAAAGGGTGATGTTAAATGATAAAAAAAATACCGCTTCCAACGGTAAACAGGCTTTCTTTATATCTTAAGTGTTTTTCCGAACTGTCCGCGGGCAATGTGGAATACGTGTCTTCGGAACAGGTGGCCAGGCAGATAGGGCTTAATCCGGCCCAGGTCAGAAAAGACCTTGCTTATTTTGGAAAGTTCGGGCGCAGGGGATTTGGCTACCACGTGGAACAGTTAAAAGAAAATATTTCCAAGATTCTGGGCACTCATAAGGGCGTCAGGGTGGCGGTTGTGGGAACCGGAAACCTTGGCAGCGCGCTTTTGATGTACCGCGGTTTTGAAGCCAGGGGCTTTAAAGTGGTCGCGGGTTTTGACGTGGATCCGGATAAGGTGGGCTGGGAACTTGACGGGGTAAAGATATATGATTCCGAAGATATGGAAAAAGTGATAAAAAAAGAGAAGATAGAGATACTGATAATAACCACTCCGGCTGCCGTGATACCGGATATTTTTTCCAAACTTAAAAAGACGCCTATTAAGGGCGTGCTTAATTTCGCGGGCAAGCACCTTGTAAGCGACGAAGACATAATAATAAGAAATGTGGACCTTGCGCTGGAACTTGAACAGCTGATGTTCTTTTTGACAAACAAATAATTCATAAATTTCATAATTGAAAGGCAAAGGAAAAAGGAGACTGACATGGGCATAATAAAGGTAAATTACAAAGGCAAAGAGTATCAGGCGGAACAGGGCAAAAGGGCGATAGAAATATTAAAAGAGGCGGAAACGGAAACGTCCGCTTTTCTTGTCGCTTCAATTAACGGAAAATTCATAGACCTTGGCACACAGTTAAACGAAGGCGGCGAATTAAAGGCATTCACTTTTGAAGACGCGGAAGGAAAGCAGGCGTTCTGGCACAGCACTTCGCATATAATGGCCGCGGCGGTAAAAAGGCTTTATCCCGGCACAAAAGTGACCATAGGCCCGTCAATCGATGAAGGGTTTTATTATGATTTTGACAGGGATGTGAATTTTACCGATGAAGACCTTTTAAAAATTGAAGAAGAAATGGCAAAAGTCATAAAAGAAAACGCCGGTTTTTCAAGGCAGGAAATTTCAAAAAAAGACGCTGTTAAGATGTTTTCTGACATGGGCGAAAACTATAAAGTGGAAATCATTGAAGCCATTAATGATGATACCGTAAGCACCTATACCACTGCAGGGTTTACAGACCTGTGCCGCGGGCCGCATATAGGGCTTGCGAAAAAGATAAAAGCCGTAAAACTTTTAAAGCTTGCGGGAGCCTACTGGCGCGGCGATGAAAAAAACAAGATGCTTCAGAGGATATACGGTATTTCTTTCCCTTCAAAAGAGCTGCTGGAACAGTACCTGCACGGCATAGAAGAAGCAAAGCAGCGCGACCACAGGAAACTTGGAAAAGAGCTTGACCTGTTTTCCACCCATGAAGAATTCGGGCCGGGATTAATCTACTGGCATCCCAAGGGCGGCACTATAAGAAAAGAAATGGAAGATTTCTGGCGCAATGAACACATAAAAAACGGGTATGACCTTATATTCTCCCCGCATATCGCGAAAATTGATTTGTGGAACACATCAGGGCATACGGGCTTTTACCGCGACAGCATGTTTGACACCATGAACATTGACAAGATGGAATATCAGCTTAAACCCATGAACTGCCCTTTTCACATCCTGATGTACAATAACAGCAAGAAAAGCTACCGCGACCTTCCTTTAAGGTGGGCGGAGCTTGGCACTGTTTACAGGTATGAAAAGTCCGGCGTCCTGCACGGGCTGATGAGGGTCCGCGGCTTCACACAGGACGACGCGCACATATTCTGCAGGGAAGACCAGCTTGAATCCGAGATTATAGAAGCGCTTAATTTTGTAATGTTTATTTTAAGGACTTTCGGATTCTCGCATTTTGAAGTTTATTTAAGCACCATGCCGGCGGACCATATCGGTGAAAATGCCATATGGGAAAAGGCGCAGGATGCTTTAAAAGCGGCCATGTCCACTGCCGGGCTTAAATATGATGTGGACGAAGGCGGCGGCGCTTTTTACGGGCCAAAGATAGACATCAAGATAAAGGACGCCCTTAACAGAACGTGGCAGTGTTCCACAATTCAGGTTGATTTTAACCTGCCGGAGCGGTTTAACATAAATTACACGGGCAAGGACGGCAAAGAACACAGGGCGATTATGATACACCGCGCGCTTATGGGTTCGCTGGAGCGTTTCTTCGGCGTGCTGATAGAGCATTACAAAGGCGCTTTCCCGGTATGGCTTGCGCCCAAGCAGGTGATGATTTTAACTATTACAGAGCGCTGCGATGATTACGCGAAAGAACTGGCGGCAGCCCTGAAGAAAAACAATATCAGGGTCGGGCTTGACCTTGACAGCGAAAAAATCGGCGCCAAGATCAGAAAAGCCACCATGGATAAAGTCCCATATATGATAATTCTTGGAGACAAGGAAGTTGAAACCAAAACCGTTTCCATAAGAAAAAGGACAGGCGAAGAGGAAAAGGGAGCGGATTTTGGAAAGTTTATGGAAATGGTGGCGGAAAAGATAAGTAAAAAAGAGCTTGGTATTTAACGGGCGGATTAAAGGATAAATGTTGAAAAAAAAGACGGTATTTTCCTGCGTAAGCTGCGGGTATCAGTCGGCAAAATGGCTTGGCAAGTGCCCTTCCTGCAATGAGTTCAACACGTTTCAGGAAGAAACGGAATTTAAAGGCAAGGCGGGCACTGACTACAGAAAGTTTGAAAGCGCGCCTGCCGCAAGCCCGCTTAAGGATATTAAAGCAGGGGAAGAAGAGCGCATACAGACAGGCATTGAAGAGGCGGACAGGGTTTTTGGCGGCGGTATCGTAAAGGGTTCGCTTGTGTTAATGGGCGGCGAGCCGGGCGTGGGAAAGTCCACAATAGCCCTGGATATAGCCGACAGGATAGCCGCGCGCTACGGCAATGTGCTTTATGTTTCAGGCGAAGAATCATTAAGGCAGATAAAGATGAGAGCGGACAGGACGGGAATTAAATCGGAATCGCTGAAGGTAATGTCAGAGACCTCGGTTGAAAAAATATCCGATATCATTGAAAAAGAAAAACCCGCCCTTGCGGTGGTTGATTCAATACAGACGGTATATAAGGAAGAAATAGAAGGCGCGGCAGGAAGCGTGAACCAGTTAAGGGAAAGCTGCGCCCAGCTTTTATACGCGGCAAAAAAGTCAAACGTGCCTGTGATAATCATAGGCCATGTCACCAAAGAAGGCACAATTGCCGGCCCTAAAATGCTTGAACATATGGTGGACGCGGTTTTGTACCTTGAGGCGGAAAAGTATTATCAGTTTAAGGTGTTAAGGGCGGTAAAAAACAGATTCGGCTCCACGAATGAGATAGGGATATTTGACATGCAGTCATCGGGCATTAAAGAGGTGAAAAGCCCGTCAAAACTGCTTCTGGACGAAATGAAAGAATCCAAGTCCGGCAGCGGAATTGTAACCGTGATGGAAGGCACCCGCGCGCTGCTTCTGGAAATTCAGGCGCTGACCGTCAGGAGAAGCTACGGCAATCCGCAGAGGACGGTTACAGGGATTGACTACAACAGGTTTCTTCTTATTGTGGCCATACTTGAAAAGAACCTTGATTTAAAACTTGATAACTGCGACATATTCATGAACGTGGCGGGCGGCATAAAGATAGTTGAAACAGCCGCGGATTTGGGCGCTGCAGCCGCCATTTACAGCAGCCATACGGGCAGGCCGGTTTCCACCAAGTCGGTATTTCTTGGGGAGCTGGGGCTTGACGGCGAAGTAAGGCCGGTGCGGTTTCTTGAACAGCGCCTGGCAGAAGCTGAAAGGATGGGCTTTAAAACAGCTTATGTGCCTGAACGTTCAAAGCCCGCAAAAAGCAAAATGGAAATTATTAAAATAGCAAACGTAAGCGAACTTACTAAGATATAAGCAATGCGCTTGCTTTTGCAGGTAAGGTGTTTTAATACCCGGCTTATTTATTAAGCCGGAAATAAAAAGGCGGTGAGAAAGAATGAAGTATTTTATTTATCTGTTTTTTATTGCGTTGTCTGTATTTGCCGGAATTTCGCTTTACGCGTCAAACCCATTATACGGGATTATTATTTTATCCGGCGCGGGAGCCGCGGCTCTTATGATTATCGGGGATATATTTCTCTCCGGTAAAGAGGCAAAAAAGGGTTCTGTCTATCCGAAACTGCTTGATACCAGCGTCATAATTGACGGAAGGGTCAAGGATATCTGCAGGGCAGGATTTCTGGAAGGCACGCTTATCGCGCCAAAATTTGTCCTTCACGAACTTCAGTATATTGCCGATTCGTCGGACCACATGAAAAGGAGCAAAGGGCGCAGGGGGCTTGATGTATTAAATGACCTGCGGAAGATGCCGAATGTGACGCTGGAAATAGTGGACAAAGATTATCCGCAGACAAGGGAAGTTGACCAGAAACTGGTATTAATGGCAAAAGAGACAGGCGCCAAAATTATCACCAACGATTATAACCTTAATAAAACGGCGGAGATTCAGGGTGTTAAGATTCTTAATATTAACGACCTGTCCAATTCGGTAAAGCCGTCTTTCCTTCCGGGAGAACGCATAGGCGTAAAAATTATGAAGGAAGGAAAGGAAAAAGAACAGGGTATAGCTTACCTGACGGACGGCACCATGATAGTGGTGGACAACGCAAGAAAACTTCTTAATAAGAAGATAGACGTTGTTGTAACCAACGTATTGCAGACAGACGCCGGCAGGATGATATTTGCCAGATACGAACAGGGCGGCGACAGCCGTGACAACCGCGGCGCGCGCGGCTATTTTAAAAGGCCGTTTAAGCGCAATGACAGAAACCACAGCCATAACCGCAATAACAACAATCAAAATAGCACGCAGAACGCACCCGCTGCAGAAACGCACAGCGAAGAACCAAAAAAGGAAAATGAATGAAGACAGCCGCAATAATTGTGGCTGCCGGAAGCGGAAAGCGTTTTGGCGGCTCTTTGCCAAAGCAGTATAATAAACTAAACGGCGTGGAAATACTTGCGCGCGCGGCGATGATTTTTGAAAAATCGCGCGATATAAACATGATACTGCTTGTGGTATCGCCAAAATACAGGGAATTTGCAGAAAAAAAGATAGTAAAAAAATACGGGTTTAAAAAAACAGCGGGCGTTATAGACGGCGGCGAACAAAGATATGACTCCGTCTATAACGCCTTAAAGTTTTTAAAAAATGCGGCGCCTGATTATGTTTTGATACACGACGGCGCGCGGCCTTATTTTAAGCCCGGCCTTATTGCCGAAGTTTTAAAGGAACTTAAAAAATACCCCGCGGCAATACCTGTTAAAAAAGTACCGTTAACCGTAAAAACGGTTAAAGGCGGATTTATAGGCAAAACTCTTGACAGGAATGAATTAAGGACGGCGGAGACTCCGCAGGGATTCAGGTATAAGGAACTTTTAAAAATTTATGATACAACCGACCTTAATACGTTAAAACCGACTGATGACGCGCGGCTTTTTGAAACGCGCGGCAAAAAAGTAAAAGCAGTGGAGTACGAAGGCATTAATATTAAAGTTACCACCCGGCAGGACCTTGAAATGTTAAAATCCCTGCCGTATTTTAAGAAGTTCAAGGGGTGATGAAAATGCGCGTAGGCATAGGATATGACGTTCACAGGTTAAAAAGGGGCAGGCGGCTGTTCTTGGGCGGCGTGGAATTTGAAAAAGCCGAATTCGGGCTTGAAGGCCATTCCGACGCGGATGTGCTTATTCACGCGATAATGGACGCGATGCTTGGCGCGGCAGGGCTGCGCGACATCGGTTATTATTTTCCTGATAAGGATGAAAAATATAAAGGCATAAGAAGCACGGAACTTTTAAAACAGGTGAAAGAAATAATTGAAAAAGAAGGCTATACGGTGGGCAACGTGGATTCCATAATAGTCGCCGAATACCCGAGGGTCGCGCCTTACATAGAAAAGATAAAAGCATCGCTTGCGCAGTGCCTTGGCGTATCCGAATCTCAGGTGGCGATTAAGGCCACCACAGAAGAAGGCCTTGGATTCACCGGGGCCAAAGAAGGCGTAAGCGCGCACGCGGTTGCGGTCCTTAAGGAGAAAGCGTAAATGATAAAGATATACAATACAATGACGGGAAAGGCGGAGGATTTTGTGCCTGTAACGCCTGGCGAAGTGAAAATGTACGTATGCGGGCCCACTGTTTATAATTTTTTTCATATTGGCAACGCCAGAATATTTGTCGTATTTGACACCATAAGGAAATATTTTGAATTCAGAGGTTATAAGGTAAAGTTTGTCCAGAACATCACCGACATTGAAGACAAGATAATAAACAAAGCCGCGGCGGAAAATGTCACCTGGCAGGACGTGGTAAAAAAATACACTGACGCGTATTTTGAGGACACTCAGGCGCTTGGGGTAAAAAAGCCGGACGTAAGCCCGCGCGCCACGGAAGAGACAAAAGGCATGATTGATATGATTTCCGTTCTTATAGAAAAGGGAAACGCCTATGTGTCAAAAAACGGCGTTTATTTCAGCGTGGCAAGTTTTGACGGCTACGGCAAACTGTCGCGCAGGAATATTGAAGAGCTTCAGGAAGGCGCAAGGGTTGATGTTGACGAAGAAAAGAAGAATCCGCTGGATTTCGCGCTGTGGAAGTTTTCCAAACCCGGAGAGCCGTTCTGGGAAAGCCCATGGGGCAAAGGCAGGCCGGGCTGGCACATTGAATGTTCGGTGATGTCGTCAAAATACCTTGCCGAGACATTTGATATTCACGGCGGCGGCGCTGATTTGATTTTCCCGCACCATGAAAACGAAATAGCGCAGTCAGAGGCGTGCACGGGAAAAACATTCGCAAAGTACTGGATGCACGGCGGCTACATGAATATTAAGGGCGAAAAGATGTCCAAGTCAAAAGGCAACTTTGTAATGGTCCGCGACCTTTTAAAGGACTTTTCCGCGGAAGTGATAAGGATGTTCATATTATCCGCGCATTACCGGGGGCCGCTTGATTTTTCATATGAAAACATGGAACCGGTCAAAAAAGGGTATTCCGAATACTATTACACGCTGCAGCGCCTGAATACAAAACTTGAAGGGAAAAACATTAAAGCCGAGATAAAGCCCGATAATAAATTCATAGCGGAATTTACGGAAGCCATGGATAATGATTTTAACACTTCAAAAGCGCAGGCGGTAATTTACGGCTGCCTTGCCGAGATAAAGACAAAACTGCCCAATATGACGGACAACGAAGCCGCGGAATATGACGCGGTGCTGCGCGTAATGGGGGACGTGCTTGGGATAGTGCCGGATATAAAACCTGTTGACTTGCAGGTAATCAATCTGGTAAAACAGATAGGTATTTTGCGTTCGGAAAAAAAATACGAAGAAGCAGATCTTTTAAAGAAAAAAGCCGCGGATATGGGCTATATATTGGAATTTGCCAAAGGGCAGACGTATATAATAAGGGAGATTAAATAGAATGTGGGTATACGGCAGAAATGTCATTAAAGAAGTTATTAAAAATGACAGGAAAATATACGAACTTGTAGTCCTTAAAGACGCGGAAAAAATGTCCGATGTTATAAACGCTGCCAGGCAGGCAGGCGCCAAAATAACCGTGACTGACAGGAAAAATATAGAAAAGATAACCGGTACGGACAAGCACCAGGGCATTGCCGCTTCAATAGAGGGATTAAAAGCGTGGGGAATTGACGAATTTCTAAGAAAACACGCGGGAGAAGAAAATATAACGGTTGCTGTGCTTGATTCCATAGAGGACCCGCACAACCTTGGGGCAATAATTAGAAGTTGCGAAGTTTTTGGTGTCTGTGGTATAATTGTGACTTCAAAAAGGCAGTCGCCTGTGAATGATGCCGCTTATAAGGCATCGGCGGGCGCAGCCGAATATATAGAAATGGTTGTTGTAAGCAATATAAACAACGCTCTTGAAATCTTAAAAAAGAACGGTTTCTGGATTTATGGCCTTGATTTAAAGGGCGATAAATACATAGATGAAACAGATTTTGACAAAAAGACCGCTTTTGTGCTTGGCAATGAAGGCGCCGGCATGAGGGAACTTGTAAGAAAAAACTGCGATTTTCTTGTTAAAATAAAGCAGAAAGGCAGAATTGACTCTTTAAACGTGTCAAACGCCGCTGCTGTTGTTTTCTATGAACGGATGAGGAAGATCGGCAGATAACCAACAGCAAATTAAGCTATATGCAGTTAAGCATAAGCGAAATATAAAGATACAATTTCAATATAGGGTTTGGATCCGGTAGACGCGGGTCTTCAGCCCGCGGCAGTTAAAATTTAGATTATATTTGGGCTGGCGTAGCTCAGTGGTAGAGCGTCTGATTTGTAATCAGATGGTCGGAGGTTCAAGTCCTCTCGCCAGCTCCATAGAAAATATAGAGAAAAGATAAGTAAAGCTCATTGAGACAAGGTTGTAAGTCCGATAAGAGGGCTTGAACCGAGAGAGCGCCGAGCGAATAGCGAGGATGAAGCGAACGAGGAGGGGCCGAGGAGGCGCAACAGCGCCGAGGTGGCCAAGTCCTCTCGCCAGCTCCATAGAAAATATAGAGAAAAGATCTGGTAGACGCGGGTCTTTAGCCCGCGGCAGTTGATTTAAAGATACAGAGAATTGTTCTTAAAAAGATAAAGAGATGATATGAAATAGTGGGGAGGTTCCAGAGTGGCTAAACGGGGCAGACTGTAAATCTGTTGGCTAACGCCTTCGATGGTTCGAACCCATCCCTCCCCACCATTTAATTATCATAAGATGAAATATGCTTGAAATTTCAGCGTATTCTTGTATAATCTTGCAGTGTTTTTGATTAATAAATGCGGGAGTAGCTCAGTTGGTAGAGCGCTAGCCTTCCAAGCTGGATGTCGCCGGTTCGAACCCGGTCTCCCGCTCCAAAAACTTGGTAGACACGGGTTTTAAGCGAAATTAAAAGTTCTTCAAAGTATAAAGAGATGAATATACAGATGGGCGCTTAGCTCAGTTGGTTAGAGCATCTGCCTTACAAGCAGAGGGTCGGGGGTTCGAATCCCTCAGCGCCCACCATAAAATAACTATAGTAGAATAGTTCATAGAAAAAGAAGAGCATGGATTGGGCAGGATTCGAACACGAATTCGCCGCTGACTAAATGTCAGAAAAGCGCGCAGGAAGCGCGCGACAGGCGAATGAGCGGGGTCGACGAGGCGCAGATAGCGCCGAGGTGACCGAATCCCTCAGCGCCCACCATTTAAAATTAAGTAAATTTATGTTATTATAATTCACCGCTTAAAAAATCAAGCGGGGGTGTAGCTCAGTTGGTTAGAGCGTCTGCCTGTCACGCAGAAGGTCGCGAGTTCGAGCCTCGTCACTCCCGCCATTTAGTACAAACAAGCCCTTCGGCGAATACGTCGAAGGGCTTTTTGTATACTGGGCTTAGGTTTTCTCCATCGTAGGTGAAGTTCGAGTGTACGGTTTTCAGGATTTCCGCCTTTTTCTTCAAATCCCCGTTTTTATATTGCGGCATAAGGCCTTTTACGAGTTCGAGTGCTGTCAGGCCCTTTTCCACGGTCTCGGGGTTATTGCGGGTCAATTCCCTTATTTCAGCCTCTATGGCAGACATCTGCCTCTTTATATCCGCATCCTTAGCCTGCCAGAAGCCTTCAGTAATCTTGTTATCCAGCTTGTCGTCATACAGGCGGCCCAGCCTTGCCTCAAGCGTTTTTTTGTCGCTATAAAGGTTTTTAAGGCGGTTTTCGGCATATTCCAGTGAGGTGCTTGAATCCCTGCGTATGGTCTCTGCTATATAGTCCAGCATCGCATCCGGGGGTATGGCTTTTTCCAGGTGCGCAGCCATCATCTGCTCCAGTTTGTCTTCCCGGATGTAATGATAATCCTTATGCTTGCCGTTTGAAAAAGTACAGTGATAGAAGCGGTACTTCTTTTTATAGATGCCGCCTATAACCCTGCACCCGCAAATGCCGCAGGAGACCAGGCTGTTCAAAGGGAAGCGCTCCTGCTTGTTTGTAACTATCGGCCTTTTCCTGGTTATGTCCTGAACTTTGTCAAACAACTCCTTTGAGATAATAGGAGTGTGATCGGCAGGGTATACTTTGCCATGCCAGCGCATGGCTCCGTAGTACACGGGATTTTTAAACATATCCTGTATCCTGCCGCGTCTCATCCTGTGGCCGCGCTTGCTCCTGAAACCCTGCTCATATAGGGTGTCGCAGATCATATTCAGGGAATAGTGGCCGGATGCGAGCATCTCAAAGGCCTTTTTGACAAACGGAGCTTTTACAGGGTCTATTTCTATCTTGTGGGTTATTATGTTGTTTAAATAGCCGACAGGCGCAACATGGCAATACCCGCCATCTTCAACCTTTGAAGCCATGCCTATTTTAGCCCTTGCTGATATGTCACTTGAGTATTTCCTGGCTACAAGCGCTTCTATACCAAGCATGAATTCATCTTCAGGTTTTGAGTTTTTGCTGTATGTTTTGTTTGCGCGGGAAAAGTGGATGACAACATCCTGTTTCTTTGCGAGCTCGTCAATTTTGAGGAAGTCATACATGTTCCTGGTCATCCTGTCAGGCACGTCAAATATGATATTTTTAATGTTGTTTTTCTTGGTATATTCAATCAATTCCGTGAAGTATTTCCTGTCCAGTTTATAAGCGGATTCAGAAACTTTCCAGGTTTTCTCTATGGTAAGCCCGTTTCTGGCAGCGTAGTCACGGCCCAGTTTTTCCTGGGCATCCAGCGAATACCCGCCTTCTTGGTCTGTGGTTGAAACCCTGACATACAAAAGCGCTTTTAGCATTTATTTTCCCTTCTTTATAAGCTGTTCAATCTTATACGCCTGCAATTCGCTTGGTATCTGCTTGCCGTTTAACCAGCGGTTGACAGAACAAAAGGTAACACCCAGCCTCTTGGCCAGCTTGACCTGGGATAAACCGTTTTTCAGTCTGTATAACCGTAAGTCTGCTATTAGTTTTTTCATGTATATAATTATATAGCGGGTTATAAAGTAAGTCAAACTAATAATCTTAGAGGTCATTTTCTGTGCCTCCCGGCATCGGCTTTTAAAACATCAACAAAATTAAGCGTATTATAGACAATCTCAGCCGCATCCTGGTATGAAAGGACATTTTTATTATATGGCTGAAAGGTTTTGATGGTATAATCAAGGTGTTCTTTGGAATAAGCGCCTTTGCCAAAGGGGTATGGCTTCGCCGGGGTAGGGTTTGTTTTCTGCTCTATATGCTGCTCGCCCGGCTTATCCATATCCGCCTCCTTTTGATCTTTTGTGGGAAGTATAGCGAAATAAGGAGGCGTGGAATAGACCGCTAAAACAATGTTGAAAAAATGAAAAATAAGGATATACTTAAATTTGAAAGCTATAGAATTATTAAGTATATGGGGATGGATGCAGATAAAAATAATAGGGGGAATAAATGGATCATAAATTAAGAGATTTGATACTTAAAGAAGACTTAGAAAATCTGGAAAGTTATCTACGTGCAAACCCAAGTTTCGATAAAAAGGACTCTCTTGGTACTTCACCATCAATCTTTTCGATAATGGAAAAAAAGACCAGGGTCTTTGAGCTTCTAATTAAGCATGGTGTTGTATACATCGAGGATTGTTTGAAAACTGCTGCTTGGACAGGTCAAATAGAACTAATTGATAAAATAATTAGTAAGGGAGCAAAAGATATTGATGAGGCTCTTTGCGTTGCTGCGCAGGCTGGAAAAACCGAAGTGGTTAAATATTTAATCAGCAAGCATCGCGCAGACCCTAAAAAAGCGTCTTTTCAAAACTCACCATTGTTATCTCATGCTGTCCTGAGCAATGAGTTAGCATTAGTTAAGTTCTTAGTTGAAGATATGGGAGTAGATGTAACATTAACCGATGAATTAAACATAAAACCAACGGATCTTGCTCAGGCGTGTGGGTTTAAAGAGATTTCTGAGTACTTATACAAAACAGAGACTGGAAGCTAAAGATTTCACTTTTTAAAATCCAGTGATTTATAGAGTTTTCTAGCTGCTGCTACATCTTCGCGAATTGACGGAAGTAGTTTTAATCTGTTTTTGTAGTAATATTTCTTATTCCTTGCCGTCTTCCCACAGTTCCTCCCATCGGTCTTCGGGCTGCAATACTTCTTGCCTTTTTCAAAAGGGAACAGCAGGCCGCAGTGCTGGCATTCAGATACGGCCCTGGCTTCCAGCATGTCATCCACAAGGCTGAAAAAGACAGAGTCGCAAAAATCGGATAAATAGCAGTCCTCGGTAATCGGCGCGTCCAGATAAGCGTTCACTTTATTTAAAAACGGCCTGCTTGCAGTTTTGGTGGTCATCCATTCATAGCCGAGATTGGCAATGTGTTTTGAAGCTTCTATGAATTCGATTTTGGATAATTTAGGATAGCCGAAAACAGAAGACAACTGATCATAAAAATAACTCAGCCACTCGGCAAACAGGGAATACCGGCCATCTGAATAATGCTTTAATGCTTGCGCGTAATTACAGGAAAATACGTGATACGGATGGTGATTGAAAGGCTTTGCGGGCTTTTGAGTTGCTCTGTCTATGATATATTCTGGTTCTAAAAATATCCCGGCTGGGATCGCAGGCGGCATATCAGAGATTTTGGATTCTATATATTCTTTATCCTCTATTTTCAAGGAAGTCAGGGTTATAGGTTTATTTGCGTTCTTTAGAAGCTGCCTGGCAGAGAGTTTCTCAGGTCTGAAACTGCTGGAATTGGTCAGATCGGGTGACAGTGCCTTGATTTTGTTTGTTATAAGACCTCGAAGGATGCTTGCCATGGTTTTATCGTATTCGCGTTTGTTAGCGCCTATGAGTGCGAAAAGGAAAGATTTATCTTCAGGGTCGGATTTAGCGGCTTTTTTCAGGTATTCGTTATTTACAAGGGCATATAGGCCCAGGGTATACACGCCTTGGTATTTATCTGCATTCTGAAGGGTTTCGAAAACCCTGGTGAAGTTGAGGAAGACCTTGCCGCGGGCATGGTAATTCTTGTACTTTCTTGTAAAGAATATCTCAACCGGGGCCAGCAGATTTTTAAAATTTATTGCCATTTTTATTACTTCCGTTTTTGGCTTTTGAGTTTTCTATATACGTCAGATGTGATATCCAGGACAAGGTTCTTATCCTTGTCAGACAGGTTTTTCAACATGATTTCAATGCGTTTGGCAAAAGAGTCTTTGGCCGTAGGGTTTGACTTGCGGAAGCTGAACAGCTCGTGCAGGGGTACGTTTAATGCTTTGGACAGGTTGTTGATGGTTTCCAGGCTGCACTTGTTCCTGCCGCGTTCTATCTGACTGATGAAGTTTGAGCTTACCCCTGAGAGTTCGGCCAGCTTTTCCTGCGTTATCCCGGCCTGAATCCTGATTTCTCTTATCCTTTTTCCGGTTTCCTTGTAGATTTCCATGTGTATCACCCCTTTCGCGGGCAATGACAATAGGAATCATAGTATGACTGGTTTTATATTTGAACAAACCATAAATTTACATAAAACTTGACTTATGGTTCTAGTAGGTGGTATAATATTATTTAAGGTTGTCAAACTGAATATAGGAGGAAACCTGCATGAAAAAGGCATTTTTGACGATTTTTTCGTTCTTGTTCGTGTTGTCCATTGCAATAAGCTGTTCGAAATCCAATCCCACAAGCCCTCAGCCAACTGCTACAAATACTGTTCCGACTTCTACAAGTACAGTTACTTTAACACATACGTTTACAGCAACTGCGACTGCAACACAAACTGGATTGTTCGTCGAACGCGCAGATATCATCCAGTCTCAGAGCTCTCATGGAGTGGGTGGTAGCACTGCCTATTTTACGCTTAGATACGGCAACGCTTCTGGTGCCTATGTGCAGGGGGCAACAATAACAATTGGAACAGGCACATTAACAGAAAGCACTCCGGGTAACTATACTTTAGGGTTCACAAACACTGCCGATCTGGCTAATATAAGTGTCTCTATTAGTTCGCTTGCTGGAAATGCCAGCTCTTCACTTACGGTTCCGTATGATGCTTACATATTTACACCATCATCAAGCGGCGGAAATCAGAGCGCTGCGTCAGCAATGAGTGTTTCATGGGATTATTGCGCTACAACTTGCCCGCTGCCGCAAAAGGTAAGGCTTTTGATATGGAGAAGCTCGGACAGTGCTGTGTATTGGGATCAGACATATACGCCTGTAAATAATGGTGAAGGGATATCAGTACCTGCGTACACATTGCCAAATATGGGGCAGATTTACATGAGAGCATATTCATTTAATCAGGCTGCTATTGTTGGCGCAAACGGAGGGTCTGCTACTTTTAGATTCTTAAATTCAGAGAATGAACGCTATGTAAATATGACGCCGTAAGGAATCGTAAAACAAAAAGCCCGGTGTGAAAAGCGCCGGGCTTTTTTCATTTCGGGAGGGGAATTTGGGCAAATACACAGAAAAACTCATGAAAGATTTCCAGGAATACCTTCAAACTCTGACGGATGATCCCATCACCATTGCCGATGCGGAAGAGAGCTTGGACAACCTGGTAAATCTCTATTTATTCCTCGCTGAGACTGAAAAGGCGCATAGACCGGAGCTGGAAGCGCTGAGAAACGTTCAAAACCAGTCCATAAACGCGCATGAAATGCAGCAAAATAGCAGCGAAAAGCAGGTAAATAGCAAGGAAATACCAAGCGAAATACCAAGGAAAAACCAAGGAAATACCAAGAGAAAACCAAGGTAAAAGCAAGAGAAAATCAAGGAGAAAGCAAGGGGTAAAGCAAGCCAAGGGCAAGGAACAAGCAACGAATAGGCAAGGGCAGGGGCAAGCAGGGCAGGGGCAAGCCGTGTTTGTCCTTGAACCTATCGGCAATCATTGTATAATAATATCATTAATTGTGGGATAAAAGCCGATATGATTCCAGGCTGGCGGGATACCCCAACCCTCCCAAACCCCTAACATCCCGCCAGCCATCTAAATGAGGTTTAATGGATAACAAGAAAAATGAAATTCAGAAAAAAATAGAGGGCATTTCCGAGCAGATAAGGCTGCTCAATCAATTAAAAGCCAACCTTGAAGTTGACTTGAAAACCGTCGAAAATATCCCGGTTATAAGTGATGAGGAAAAGGTCAGGATTTTTAAAAGCCTTTTTATCGGCAGGCAGGATGTTTTTGCCAAGCTATGGATCAGCAAAAAGACAGGCAAAAAAGGTTATAGCCCGGTGTGTAAAAATGAATGGGTAAAAAATATCTGTATAAAGCCAGCCGGAAAGTGCGCTGATTGTACTGCCAAAGAATACATCCCGTTCAATGATGAAGCCATATTAAATCATTTGAACGGCAGGATCGTAGCCGGGGTCTATCCGCTCCTTGCAAATGAGAAGTGCCGGTTCCTTGCGGCCGATTTTGACAAGGAGTCATGGCAGGAGGATGTTAAGGCATTTCGAAATGCCTGTCTGGAAGCAGGTGTTCCGGCCTATGCTGAAAAATCCAGGTCTGGTAATGGGGCGCATGTGTGGGTGTTTTTTAACGAAGAAATACCGGCATACCTGGCCAGAAAGTTAGGTACTTACCTTATAACTCTTACCATGTCCGGCAGGTATCAGTTAGACATGAAAAGTTACGATAGGCTTTTTCCCAATCAGGATTACATGCCGCAAGGCGGGTTCGGTAACCTGATAGCCTTACCGTTCCAAAAGGAAGCGGCTCAGGCAGGGAACACATTATTCCTGGATGAAAATTTGGAACCATATATTGATCAGTGGGGTTTGCTTAAAAAAATTGTATGGGTGAGCTTCCAGGATATAACCAGGGTATTGTCAAAGGCAGGAGTATCAACAGTACCTGTTTTATTGGCGAAGGAAAACCCTGTTGATGAGAATGATAAGCCATGGATGATTATGCCATCCGGCAGGAGTACATATAAACCCAAATTCGATAATTTGCCGAGAGATATTGAGGTCGTCCTTGCGAATAAAGTATATGTGAGCGTCAAGGATATGCCCTCGGCCCTGTTGAATCGGATTAGAAATCTTGCGGCTTTTCAAAACCCGGAATTTTATAGGAAGCAAAAGATGAGGTTTTCGACATATAGCACACCTAGGATAGTTGATTGCTCAGAAATCGACAGGGGATATCTGATACTGCCTCGCGGATGTATTGAAGAACTGAGAAGCCTGCTCAATGAATATAACATAGCTATGTCTTTGAAGGATGACAGGATTCGCGGCAGCGAGATAAAAGTAAAGTTTAAAGGCAAATTAAATCCCATACAAAAAGATGCAGCAAATGAAATATTACAACACGAAACCGGCGTACTTAGCGCTCCACCGGGTTTTGGTAAGACCGTACTGGCGGCGTATATCATAGCGCAGAGGAAGAAAAATACACTTATCCTTACGCACAGGAAGCCATTGCTGGAGCAGTGGATAGCTCAGTTGGGTATATTCCTTGGTGTGGATAAAAAGGAAATAGGCAAGATTGGCGGCGGCAAGAGGAAAATAACAGGGGAAATAGATGTAGCTATGGTACAGAGCCTGGAGGATGACGGAAAAGTCGATGATATTGTGGCGCAATACGGCTTTATCGTAGCCGATGAATGCCACCATGTAAGCGCCTTTACGTTCGAAAAAATTATGTCTTCTGCCAGGTCAGCATATGTACTTGGCCTTACTGCGACACCGTACAGGAAAGACGGGCATCAGCCCATTATTCATATGCAGTGCGGTCCAATAGTCTATGAAATTAAGCAAAAGGACATTGCCAGTGCAATAGGCGAAAAGAAAGTGATCGTGAAAAACACGGGTTTTACATTTGAAAACTCCGAAAAAGCAGCAATTCAGGATATAATGAAAGCGCTTGTGACAAATGAAGCAAGGAGCGCGATGCTTATAAATGATATTGCCGAGGCTGCCAGCCAAGGCAGGTTCCCCATGGTTCTGACCGAAAGAAAAGAACATCTCGCATACCTCGAAAAACAGCTGGCAGGTAAGGTAAAGATAATAGTTCTGTTATCCGGCGGTATGGGCAAAAAGAAAATAAAAGCTTCAATGGACATGCTAAACGCAAGCCAGTCTGGAGACAGCAGGGTTATTATAGCCACAGGCTCTTATGTTGGCGAAGGTTTTGACTTACCCGGACTCGACACAATCTTCCTGACCACCCCGTTATCGTATAAGGGGAGGTTGATCCAGTATGCGGGTAGGATTCAGAGGGAGTATGAGGGGAAGGAAGAGATAAGGATTTATGATTACTTGGATTTAAACGTGCCGGTGTTAAAAAAGATGTATGAAAAACGCTTAAAAACATATAAAATAATGGGGTATACGGTTCAATAAAATGGTCTATACGAATGTGCAACATAGGGAGGAATACGATGGATTTCAAAATCCCGCAGGAAGCTATCGACACGATAGCAAAACATATTAACGAGAGAAATAATAAGTCGTATAGTATTCCAACTGTTGGGGTAGACACTAATATCGAGACGCCACAAATATTTGAAATTATTTCTTTTGAAGATATTGACAAAAGTGATATACGGGCTTTAGCGGTTGACGGCAGCAAAAATAGCCATTCGTTTTACAATGGAGTAACCATCTGTTTATATAGGGCAGGATACGTTTGTTTTGATCGTGGAAAGCAAATCAGGCTCAATGACTCAGATGATCCTGTTATTCTCGGCAAGTCTTACTCGCCAACCAATATTTTAGTTACTTGCGATGATCATTTAAGCGCAATCTACGATGAGCTTATCGGTTTGCCACCAGTTAAAGCTTTACTTGATTTTTTCTCCGATCCTTTAACCGATATTTTTGCCTATAACAAGGATGTCCTATGCCGATCGTTATCAACTTTACAGGATTTTTGTCAGGAGGTGCTTGAGTGGGCATTGATTTATGAAATTATCAGTGGAGATAAAGTGCGACAGGGTGATTTTGTTTTTAAGGACGGCACACTACGCTCACTAAACATCAAACAGAAATATATAGTAAGGATCGGTAAGCTTGCCGCACAAGATAAAAAAGTCCATCTGGTGGGGATTACAAAAAATTCACCTATCAAAATGGAATTATCTTATACATTTAGACAAATTGATAGTTATTTGCAGGATCAATTAAGACCAAAATATCCATTTACACAACAAGATCCAAAGAGGCAAAAACTCTGCTGTTGGTTTGAAGTTCCTGATCCAGTATTGCGAAATTCATATGGTGGTGGCGAAAGCGCAATGTATGCACATAAAGGATTAACAGGTGGCAGAGGTGTAGGATTGTTTTTTGCTGCGCGGCTAGATTATGTCGAAAAACTTCAAAATTATGATTGGGTTGTGGCGGATCTGAATATTTTCGATGCAATTCCCGGTATAGAACAAAATGATATGGCAAGAAACCGAGACGCTCTAAATTATATTTTTTTTAATTTGACGAGATATACACAAGAACATTATATTTTAGGGTATCCATATCCTTTGGTTGAAGCACACAATTTTATAACCCTTAGTAAAGACTTTAAAGAAGAGGTCATCAACAGGGTGAAGCATTCGATGTATCAATCTCAACATATGGATCACATTGATATCGAAAATATGTTTTTAGACATTCATTCGAGATTTTAGGGGGAGGTGTTTTATGGCAGAAAGAACTGATTTTGGTGTGCTTTACGGGCAGAAAACAACAGATGATGCGTTATTGATTTATTCTTCGTATGAAGATTCAAAGGCAAGCCCCAAAAAAGGAGATTTTATTGTTTTAACTCCGAAAAACGAAGATGGCCAAAAATTTCTTACCCGGGTTGAGGCAGAAATCTATGACGAAGATCCCATATTTCGTTCGCAGGACAAAACACTTGTCGCAGTTCATTATGCACGTATTGCCGAAAGAGAGCTTTCAGAGCGGGATAAGCAGAAAATGTTTAGTTATACCTATAAAGTTCAGATGCTCGGGACTTTTACAGATAACGGAACAACAATTACATTTACAACAGCTGTAAGGAAATTACCCACCGTGTCTTATCATGCCCGACACTTATCAAAGAGAGAGGTTGCGTCCATAGTCAATCGGTTCGATTCAAGTGGAGCCCCGATCGGGCATCTCTGCATAGGAGAGGATATTCAAGCAGACAAAGGAGATATTCTTTTCGATATTTCACGATTGCGGGAAAGACGGACGATGGTATTTGCTCAATCCGGATTCGGCAAGACGAATCTGGTTAAAGTATTGCTTAATCACATCATCGGTGACACAACTTATGGGAAACTTATCTTTGATTTAAACGGAGAATATTTTTTAAGAGGTCGGGAGACATACGGCATCGGTAACATTAATGAACAGCGGGTTAAGGACAATGTCGTTGTATACACTGATAAAAAAATCACGGGCTATGAGGGAAAATTTATTTATGGCGGTACGGTTACTATAAACATGCATCAGCACCTAACAATTGGCGATATTATAAGCTTTTCGACAGGTTTCTCAGAAGTTATGAAATCTTTCTTGCTCTATCTAGACGATGAAGGTGTGAATGATTTTATACCAAAAATAGATGACTACGTAAATAGTCCGGAAAAACTGCATCAAGATTTCCCGGATTTTTTCGCAGTTGATAAAAAGGGCGAAGTGGAGAAGAGCGCGAAAAAGACTATAGGGGCGATAAGAAAGAGACTACGCCATTTAATTGATGACGGTAAGGGATTGCACAGCAAGGATTCGAATCTGGTTGAGAGTCTATTCCAGTATTTAAAACAAGGAAAAACAGTAATTATTGATTTATCATTAAAAGATAGCGATGACGCAAGCATTATTTCAACGATTCTTACACGCAAGCTTTTTGAACACAATAAAAGCGAATTTACTAGCAATAAACCGGATGCAATTATTGAGACTGTTATCTTTGTTGAGGAAGCTCAAAATGTCCTATCCGATGAGTTGGTAAAAACCAATGCTAATCCTTTTGTAAGATGTGCCAAGGAAGGACGAAAATTTAAACTTGGTATGGTTGCAATTACTCAAAGACCTTCTGCAATTTCTGAAGAGATCAGGACTCAAGCGGAAAATTTCTTTGCTTTTCACATGGGTAACTCAGATGACATAAAAGCACTCGTTAAATCAAACATTCATTACGATGGCGTCATATCAAGTTTTATTCAGCGGGAAACCATTCCTGGAAACCTATATCAGGTTTCTTCGGATAGACCTTTTGTGGTGCCGATTCGTGTGCTGGAATTTGAGAAATTGATTGAGAACAAAATATATGACTCAGATAAGTTTGAGAAAAAATAATGAGTGTTTTAACGCTTCCTCGTAATAGTGGACTCTCTTCGAAATTGCGGAACAATCAGATTTCGGGCTTGTTTACATCTGCGGTTATTGAAACAAGATCTCAATCTGAAAAAGTCATTCTCTTATTAGTTAGAGATCTACTTCGGCTGGGATGGTCGTTCCGGCCAGACATAAATCAATCGCTTGAACTTGTGCCTCCGGCAAGCTACGAGAAAGATGTTATCAGAAAAGGGATGGAGTTTTCACGGCAGTCAATCATTCAGCAAGATCGGCATTGGATAGACAAGCATATAAAATATGCTCGCGAGAACTTAGCTAATGGAATTGACGTTTTAAAATCACGTATTGATCCCGTAATTGAGGTATGTGAGACGCAAAAACAAAAAGACCTATTTCGTATGTTCCGTTACTACTGGAGTTCTCCGGCGTCTGAGTATGTCGGACGCAGGATAAGGATTTTAATAAGAGACAGAGGGCTGCCAAATTCACCGGTTATTGGAATTGCGGCAATTGGCAGTAGTATCATTCATATTCCTGATAGGGACAATTGGATAGGTTGGGACATAAAAACCAGAACAAATCGTATTATTTATATAATGGATGCGTACGTTGTTGGGGCATTACCACCATATAATGAGTTATTAGGCGGCAAGTTAATAACGTATTTATTGGCATCTAATGAATTGAGAAAAATTTATCAAAAAAAGTATGCTAAAAGCCAGACAATCATCAATGCCAGGAAACGGGTTTCTGATTTAGTTCTAATAATGACGACGAGTCTTTATGGGGCAAATAGTTCACAATATAACCGTTTGCGGTATAAAAACTCTCTGCTCTGTAAACCAATTGGAGCCACATCTGGATTTGGAACAATCCATATTTCTGGCGAGACCTTTTTGGCGATGAGAAAATTGCTTGAAAGTAAAGGCTATGATATTTCACATAAGTTTGGTGATGGCCCAAATTGGCGAATGCGCGTTGTGCGAACAGCTTGTGATATGCTTAATCTAAATTCAGATGTGATTCTTAGGCATTCTTTTAAGCGAGGAATATTTGCGATTCCACTTGCAGTAAATTGGAAGGCTTTTTTAAATGGAGATGTAAAAAAACCAAAATATCGAAATATGTCGGTGAAACAACTTACGGCTCATTGGAGAATGCGTTGGCTAGAGATGCGTAAGCAAAATAAGGAAGTTTTAGAAAGAGTGATAAAAATTTCCCCTGAGGATTTTATAGTATAGGAGTGTGAAAATTGTAATTTAGAATACCGTCGCAAGAGCAGGTTAAATTTTCATTGTTGTATAGCGTATCTTGGAAGTAACAAGTTTAAAAAAAAGCAATTTGTGGCGTGAGGTAAAGACGATGAAAAAGAAGTTTCAGGAAGTTGCAGTCAATGAGCAAAATAGCAGATGGAACGAAGCTATAAGCAGAAGGCGAGAAATATATAAGAGAGCAGACGATATTCGTACGGAATTCTCAAGGGATTATAATCGAATTTTACATAGTACGGCTTATAGGAGATTGAAGCATAAAACACAGGTTTTCTTTGCAACTGGACATGATCATATATGCACGCGAATTGAGCATGTGAATCATGTGGCTTCGGTTAGCAATACCATAGCAAATTATTTGGGGTTGAATATTGAACTTACAAATGCCATAGCGGTTGGGCATGATTTGGGGCACGCGCCGTTCGGTCATCAAGGCGAAGATGTTTTAGCTGAAATAACACAAAAATGTTGAAGTTCAGCACATCTTGGAAGAACGGCTAATTTAGAAAGCAGAGGGTTTTAGGGTTGTGCTCCGGAAGAAAAAGGATTAAAATTCAAACAAAAGGAGCATAACAATGGCAAATACATTACTGGAAAAAGAGAAAGAAACGGCAACACCCGGCAGTGGAGACAGGCTAATCAGGAAGATCCGCAAGGAAACTCGCCAGAAATACTCCGCAGAGGACAAAATCCGCATAGTCCTGGAAGGATTCAGGAAAGAGATATCCATATCCGACCTTTGCCGCAGGGAAAACATTCACGCGGCGATATACTACAAGTGGCTGAAGGACTTCATGGATGCCGGAAAAAGCCGCTTAAAGGGCGATTCCCTGCGTGAAGCCAACAAGAGCGAGGTAAAGGCCCTGAGGAAAGAAAACGATAAGCTAAAAGCCGTCGTAGGAGACCAGGCGCTGCAAAATTACCTGCTAAAAAAAAGTGTGACCGGGTAGAAAAGCACTGGCACATACACATGAAAGCGATGGAAATAGCAGAGCTGGTTGAGAAAATAGAAATGTCGGGCATAAACCGCAAGAAAACGCTCGAATATCTTGCGATACCTGTGTCGACATACTACCACTGGCGAGAAGTATACCGGAAGAAGGGGTTAAACGGGCTGATGAAAAGGTCAACACGGCCGGGAAAAGTCTGGAACAGGATGCTGCCCGAGGAGGAAGAAACAATCCTTCGCGAGGCGAAACTGCATCCTGAACTGACTTCGCGGCTGATAGCCGTAAAAATCACTGATAATATGGGCTTTTACGTGGGCGAAAAGACAGTATACAGGATTCTGAAGAAGTATAACCTGATATTTCCAAGGCCGCTTGAAGAAATGCCTGCAGGAAAAGAGTACAAGAAAAAGACCACAAAATCTGATGAGATGTGGCAATGCGATGCCACACATATGTTTGTCAGCGGCTGGGGCTACTACAAGTACATACCTGTTTTGGACGATTACTCCAGGTATGCCCTTACGGACGAACTGATGCTGGATGAAACAGCGGATTCCGTCAGTGATGCGATTGAAGCGGCGCGTGAAGAGGCTACAAGCCTGGGTCACAAGCTTGATCC